>NZ_JBXBBJ010000033.1:0-48829 GCF_057221575.1 Paenibacillus sp. Y660
CATTCCGCCTAAAGCGAATAGTCAAAATCCATGGAAAGTGGATTGGTATCGGTACAAAGAACGCCACTTAGTTGAGTGCTTTTTTAATAAAATCAAACACTTTCGCCGTGTGGCTACTCGTTATGACAAGTTGGCCACGTCATTCCTGACGTTTGTATACGTAGCTGCCATTTTCAAATTGACTCAATGATGAGTTTTCAGACACGTCCTAGTCTTCTCACTTTGGCTTCCTCTCCTCATATAAAAATTAGGATGCCTTGACAGTAGGTGCGATGGTTTCGTGAAAAACCTGTCTTTAGCAATAAACGCAATTAATGGAGATTAAGTTGCGGATATTAATCGTGAAAGAAAATTTAAAGAACCCAAATGTATTTACAAAAGAGTTAGACCATTTTTCAGGTTAGTCTAATAACCGTCAATCTGGTAATGCAATCATATTTGTGATCTACTATACGGAAAGGTTTTCTCAAAGTTAGAATGACCGCTAATTAAGATTAGCGGTCATTTAGTGTTTTCAAAGCATATACTTGATGTCCGCTAATGTTTCGTTTAAGTTGAGATTACAATGTCCGCTAATGTAATTCAAGATTTGGAGGCTTTTCTAATGAGACAGGCGACCGGGATTTCAGAACAGGGCGAGCAGACGATTCAGGACTTTATTCAAGCTCTCACCACCCACGAAGATTTGAATCCCAAAACACTAAAAGAGTACGCAAGCGACTTGAAGCATTTTATCGTTTGGTTTGAGACAGCCGATCACCAAGAGGAGGAGATTATCTTTCAAATTGAAGATGTGGTGACTCCAACACTAACACGATACCGCGAAGCCACACAAAAAGTGATGGAATTGAAACCGGCCACCATTAACCGCCGAATTATAACCTTGAAACGTTTTTTTGAGTGGGCCGTGTCGGAATCCAGGATTCGCCGCGACCCTTCGAAGCCGGTTAAATTGGTTCCAGAAGAAAAGGTAAGCCCGAGACAAATGACAGACAAAGAAGAAGCTGCATTGATCGCTGCGGCTGAACACAGTGGTTCTCTTCGGGATCAGACGATTTTAATTGTGATGTTTCACACCGGCTTGCGGACAATGGAAGTGTGTGACCTGGCCCCCGGAGATATTCAAATCGGTAAACGCAGCGGGCTGCTTACGGTCCGATCCGGAAAAAGGAATAAACAGCGGGAAGTTCCTTTGAACGCTACGTGTAGAACTGCTTTAGAAAAATATCTGGCAGAGCTTAATCCGGATAGCCCTTATCTGTTTCCATCGGAGAAAACCGGTGATCGATTAACCGAACGTGCTTTACGTCATTTGATTCAAAAATATATGAAAGTAGCCCGGCTTGAAGGATTGAGCGCTCACGATCTACGGCACCGATTCGGCTATGTGATGGCAGAAAACACGCCGTTGCACCGCTTGGCGCAAATTATGGGACACGATAGTCTGGACACAACGATGATTTACGTCAAGGCAACCCGTGCGGATCTGCAAGCAGAAGTCGAAAAAATAGCTTGGCAATAGGGGGATGAGAACGATGTACGCGAGAGTAAGGGAACTGCTGACTCCGGAGGAACGGCTGCAATATTTACAGATACCGCCTGATCTCGGCGAATGGGAATTGGGCACCTATTTCACATTTACCCAGCATGACCTTGAAATCATTCAGCAGCGGTGAAGAGATTATAATCGACTCGGCTTTGCCGTGCAGCTGTGCGTACTTCGTTATCTAGGCTGGACGCTTTCTGATATAAAGGAAGTGCCGGTTCAAGTTCTTCGTTATATTGCAAAGCAAATCAATGCCGATGTGGAGTCTTTTGCATCTTATGGCGAACGGGAAGCCACGAAATACGAACATCTGGATGAAATCCGTAAGGAGTACGGCTACCAGACATTTACCTTGAGTGAATATCGTTCTTTGTGCAAGCATCTTTTCAGCCATGCAATGGCAAACGGCAATCCCTTACACCTGATTCAGCTCGCACTCGAAGATTAACGTAAACGTAAAATCATCCTACCTTCAATGGCCACGATTGAAAGAGCAGTGTGGGAAACTCGCAAACGGACAGAAGAAAAAATATTTAAGCTGCTCAGCAGCTCACTGACAGAATTACAAATTGCTAAGCTGGATCGCGTCATAACCACCATGCCGGAAAGCAGCAAAACCTACTTGGCATGGTTAAGAGAAGTTCCAGGTACCAGCTCTCCGGATTCTTTCTTGAAGGTTATTGAAAAGCTCGAATACATAAGGGATTTGCAACTGCAAGTCGATACGAAAGGCATCCATCCGAACCGGCTACGGCAGCTTTCTAAAATCGGTTCGCGTTATGAACCTCATTTTTTTCGCCGCTTTAATGATCCGAAAAAGTACGCGATTTTAGTAGCGTACCTATTAGAGCTGATTCAGGATTTGACAGACATGGCTTTCGAGATTCACGACCGGCAGATTATGATACTGCTCTCCAAAGGGAGAAAAGCCCAAGAGGAACTTCAAAAACAAAACGGTAAATCGATCAACGAAAAGGTTGTTCACTTTGCCGATCTTGGGGCTGCTCTTATTAAGGCCCGAAGTGAGGGAACTGATCCGTTTGTTGCGCTTGATGCCGTTATGCCGTGGGATCAGATCGTCGCATCCGTGGAAGAAGCTAAACGGCTGGCGCGGCCCGTCGATTACGACTATTTGGACTTGCTGGAAAAGAAATTTTATGATCTCCGTAAATACACGCCAACGCTGCTAAAATCATTGGAGTTTCGGTCTACTAAGTCGGCAGAGCCGCTAATGAAGGCGGTCGATATCATCCGGGATATGAATGAAACCGGAAAGCGAAAGGTTCCGGAAGGCGCACCACTGAACTTCGTTTCGAACCGCTGGCAAAAACATGTTTACGACGATGACGGAACGATCAACCGGCATTACTACGAAATTGCTGTCCTGACAGAGCTGCGGAATTATGTTCGTTCCGGGGACGTATCCATTGTCGGAAGCCGTCAGCATAAGGACTTCGAGGAATACCTTGTACCGAAAGCTGATTGGAATGGTATCGACCCTAACGCTACAAAGCTTGCCGTTAGCTTGTCCGCAAAGGAATATCTTGAAGAACGGACTGAATCACTGCTTCAAAGATTAAACTGGGTTTCGGACCATATCGACGAGCTGGACGGCGTTAATTTGGAGAACGGGAAATTACATATCGAGCGATTGGAGAAAGATGTTCCCGATGAATCCCGGAATTTCAGCCTTTCCCTCTATGAGCTGCTGCCACGAATCAAGCTAACAGATCTGCTCATGGAAGTAGCCAACTGGACGAATTTTCATGAGCAGTTTATTCATGCTTCCAGTAACCGCGCTCCGAATGAGGAAGAAACGACAATTCTTATGGCTACCCTTATGGCAATGGGAACGAACATTGGGCTTACAAAGATGGCTGAAGCCACTCCGAGCATTTCATATCGGCAGATGGCCAATACAGCACAATGGCGGTTGTACGAAGACGCAATGAATAAAGCGCAGGCTGTTCTTGTTAATTTTCATCACAAGCTGGCGCTGCCCTCATATTGGGGGAACGGCACAACTTCATCATCTGATGGAATGCGTGTCCAGATCGGAGTTTCGGCGCTTCACGCAGATGCGAATCCCCACTACGGGACCGGAAAAGGAGCTACGATTTATCGGTTCGTAAGCGACCAATTTTCCACGTTCTACACGAAAGTCATCAATACAAACGCTCGGGATGCCGTACACGTCATCGACGGTTTGCTCCACCATGAAACGGACTTGGCCATCGAGGAGCATTATACGGATACAGCCGGTTACACTGATCAAGTCTTTGGTTTAACGCATCTGCTTGGATTTCGCTTTGCGCCGCGCTTACGCGACTTGGCTGATTCCAAGCTCTACGCTATAGGGAAACCTTCCGATTTTCCTAAATTGGAGAAGCTGCTGCGCGGACAGATTAATACAAAGATCATTCAAGAGAACTACGACGATGTACTCCGGCTGGCTCACTCCATCCGGGAAGGAACCGTTTCAGCATCACTCATTATGGGGAAAATCGGCTCTTATGCAAGACAAAACAGTTTGGCTACCGCGCTGCGAGAAATGGGGCGTATCGAGAAAACGATCTTCATCCTGGATTACCTTTCAAGCGAGGCGCTGCGGCGAAAAATCCATCGGGGGTTAAACAAAGGAGAAGCCATGAACGCATTGGCCAGAGCGATATTCTTCGGCAAACACGGCGAGCTGCGAGAACGTGCGCTACAAGACCAGCTCCAACGGGCCAGCGCATTGAATATTATCATCAATGCAATTAGCGTTTGGAATACCGTCTATCTACAGCAGGCAACAGAACACCGCAAAAAGCAAGGAAAGCTTCAGGAAGAGCTACTAAACCATATTTCTCCGCTTGGATGGGAGCATATCAATTTCTTAGGCGAATACAAGTTCAATTTCAGGCAGAATACGTCTCTTAATTCATTACGGCCGCTGAAGGAACAGGAAGTTGAATGACCGGTGGTCCGGGCTATGCCACCCGGACTGATGGGCTTAGAGTAAGAAAAAACGCTAAGCTGGTCACATCCGAGGGCTTAGCGTATATTTTCGTTAAAATGTTGGCGGGACCCCTCTAGACAAAAACTATGCTCCTCAATCAGCCTCGAATGAGGATAGCCAACATAGCGGAAATGCCATGGCTCACAGGAGATCTTAGTAATGGACTCCTTCCCTTCCTTATATCTTTGAATAAAACCATAATCCGCAGCAAGCTGCTTAAAGGTCTGACAGGCTCCGTTATTCGGAAAAGAAGGCGCTATAAAATCGACATCACGGCTATATTTGCCCACATCAACGGCTAGACCTGTTTGATGCTCGCTTTGATCCGGCAGCGCCACGTAGCTAGCTGTATAAACAGGACCATTTTCGATCAATGACGTTGCATTAATGTCTTCTTGCTCTTCCTTCGTACGATAGGCGCTTACGACTACAACTTCCTCTAACGCCTTGCTTGCAGCTAATAAAACCGACAACTGCTGCAAACTGGTCTTTTCCATAAACATGCCATCATGCAGCTCTTTTATGTCTTCGTTGGAGCTGATCGGAAGCAGCTTGTCTTCTTTTATAGGCTGCTTGATCGGATTATCGCCGTTTATTAACACCAAATGACCTACGTAGACTTCCGCTTGGCTTACTTGAACGGTAGTGTGATTTATAAGATGGCTCACTTGCTGCTGGAAATGATCAATCGCTTGTCCCATCGTTTTTGCGCCTCCCCTTTATCGTTATATATTCTAGTTACTCTTGTCGTTAGCGAGGTTGATATTTCCTGCGGTACGCTGCCAATGTGGGCAGCCAGCTCGGCAAATGTAATGCTCTCAGAGCCTTGGCTGCCTATTAAAGTCACAACGGCACCTTCCTTGCACGGACCCGGCAATCGAATCATAAGCTGATCCATACATATTTTCCCGACCACTTTGGCACGTTGCCCATTTACGAGCAGATCCGTTCCCTGCATGCTTTGCGACCAACCGTCGGCATAGCCGATTGGAACCGTACCCACCCACTGTTCCTCATCCGCCTGATAAGAATTGTCATAGCCTAAGTACTCCCCCTTTTTCAGCTTCTTTACCTGCATGAGTGTGCTGTGCAAGCTTAACGCAGGTTCGAGCTTTAGGCTTGGCACAAGCTTCTGCGGATAATAGCCGTACATCGCCGCACCAATTCGAACCATATCCATCGCAAGCTCTGGAAACCGAAGCGCAGCTGCACTTCCGGCGCAATGATAGCTGTTAACGGCGAGCCGCGACTCCTTCGCCCATTCAATCATGTCAACGAATCGCTTATATTGCTGCTTCAGGTACGATGTATACTCTCTTCCAGCAGTAGCAAAATGCGTATATATCCCTTCAACGATTACATCAGGAGCTTTCAGCCATGGCGTAATTTCGTTCCACTGGTCTTTCTCATAAATCCCCAGTCTGCCAAGGCCGGTGTCCAGCTTTACATGTATGCGCAGCTTCCTTGAAGAAGTGACAGGCTTAAAGCATCTTGCTTCTCTAAACCATTCGGCGCTTGTTACGGTAAGCATGAGGTCATGCTCGATCGCAAGCTTCACCTGCCGAGGTTTTATGGGGGTTAAAATAAGAATTGGCAGCGTAATCCCATGCTCCCTTAGATGGAGCGCTTCATCCAAATAGGCAACGGCTAGCTGCTCTGCGCCAGCCTGCTGAGCCATTTGGGCAGCTTCGATGTCGCCATGGCCGTAGCCATTTGCTTTGACGACCGCCATCAGCTTCACATTTTTAGGCAGCATTTGACGAATTTTCAGCATATTATTGCGTATATTGCTCAAACTAACCTCAGACCACGTGTCTCTATTCATGCCAATCACCTCGTATAGTGGATGGTTTGTTTTTCTGCATGGCGCGTAAAAGCATAATCGATCAGCTTTTCGACTAACTCGGCATAAGAAGTGCCATTCGTCCGCTCCCACATGACCGGATACATACTGAAATTCGTAAAGCCCGGCAGCGCATTAATTTCGTTCAGATACAATTGCCCTTTCTCATCCAGGAAAAAATCAATCCGAGCAAGTCCAGAGCAGCTATGCACCTGATACGATTGAATGGCCAGCTCCCGAATTTGCAAGGTAATTTCTTTGGAAATCTGTGCCGGAATCGACATCGTCAACTGCTTGTCCAAATATTTCGAATCGAAATCGAAAAAACGATGGTTATGGATGAATTCACCTGGCAGCGAAGCGAGTGGCTTCTCATTGCCCATGACAGCAACCTGAATTTCTCTGCCGATGACCTCTTGTTCAATGACGAGCTTAGTATCGAATCGGAATGCCTTCGTGATGCCAGCAATCAATTGCTGCTTATCCATGCATCTACTAATGCCAATGCTCGAGCCTAAGGATGCGGGCTTTACATAGCAAGGAAAACCAAGCTTTTCCGCTACCGTTTGCAGCATGTCAGAGCGATTCTCCAGCCATTGATCGTGGCGATATACGAGGTAATCAACTTGATTGATGCCTGCTTGGGCTAACAGCTGCTTTGATACGGCTTTGTCCAAGGTGAGCGCCGAAGACAGTACGCCGTTCCCCACATACGGCACATCAAGCAATTCGAGCAGCCCTTGCACCGTGCCGTCTTCTCCGTTTGAGCCATGCAGCAGCGGCAGTACAACTTTTTTGCCGGGCAGAGACAATTGGCTTACTAATACATCCCCAATGGAATTTGCTGCTGATGCGGTTGCTCGCTGTGCGACAAGATCGCTCATGATGAGCTGATCTCGGTTAAACTCATCTGGACTGCACCAGATTCCTTCACGAGTAATATAGATAGGAAAAACCTCGAATTTGGATTCGTCTATGGATTGAATAACGGTATATGATGTTTTTAAAGAAACCTCATGCTCGACGGATTTGCCGCCATATAGGACATAAAGCTTTGTTTTCACAAAAAAAACCTCCTAAAATCGACTTGTTATCTCTCTACTAAAGATAACCGTCAATATTTAAGAGGCTTGTAATTAAAGTTTAAATAAAGCTTAAGATTACTTAAATAGTTTATATGATACTTGTCCAGCTGCTGGTTTGTTGCCAGGCAAAAAACCCAGGCATAGCCGCCTGGGTTCGCTTTTTACCACGGAATATCTTGCAAGTTGCTCAATACGGCATCGATTTCCGTTAACTCTTCGGCAGATAACGGCGCGCTCTCAAGCGCCTTTACATTCTCTTCAATCTGGCTAACGCGGCTGACTCCGATTAGCGCTGAAGTTACTCCGCCTTCGCGAAGCACCCAATTAAGCGCCATTTGAGACAACGTTTGTCCTCGTCTAGCTGCCAACGCCTCAAGGCTGCGGAATTTCTGAACGCGCTCAGCAGTGATCGCCTCAGGCTTCATCGTGCTTGAAGCAGCTTTGGACTCTGCTTCGATTTTATCCACATATTTGTTGGTCAGCTGTCCGCGTCCGAGCGGGCAATAAGCGATTGAGCCTACGCCATTTTCATTCAATACGTCCTGCAATCCATCCTCTACCCAGCGATTCAGCATCGAGTAGATCGGCTGATGTATGAGGCATGGGGTACCAAGCTGCTTCAAAATTTTGACCGCTTCTATGGTCTGCTCCGTACTGTAATTGGATAAGCCGACATACAACGCTTTCCCTTGTCTAACCGCATGATCAAGCGCGCCCATCGTTTCTTCGAGCGGCGTTTCCGGGTCTGGACGATGCGAATAAAAAACATCAACATAATCAAGTCCCATCCGCATCAAGCTGCGATCCAAGCTGGAGAGTAAGTTTTTCCGGGAGCCCCATTCGCCGTACGGCCCTTCCCACATGTAGTAGCCTGCTTTGGTCGAGATAAGAAGCTCGTCGCGGTAAGGTATCAAATCCTTCTTATATACAGCTCCAAACGTTTCTTCGGCAGAGCCTGCTGGCGGTCCATAGTTATTCGCTAGGTCAAAATGTGTAATACCTAGATCGAATGCTTTTAAAATCATCGCACGTGAATTTTCCAGCGGCTCATTGCCGCCAAAGTTTTGCCATAGGCCGAGCGAGATCGCTGGCAGCTTAATGCCGCTCTTGCCAGAGCGATTATACCGCATATCGGAATATCTTTTTTGATCAGCAACGTAAGGCATCTGTTCGTATTCCCCTTTAGATTAATAGAATGGATTGTTCTCTTGAAGCATGCAATAATGAATGCTGCAATAGCTGACTGCTTTCAAAGTATAGCTCAGAAGAATCAATAATTGGAATGTCCACAAGCAAGTATTATATGGCATAATGTAATATAAATGTTTAATGAGATTAGGAGTGAGGATTCCATGTGCGAAAGCTACGAACTCATCTATTATTATCATGGCAAGCAGTACTGCGAGCCCGGCTATACGTGGGGTCCTGGAGTTAAAGACCATTATAAAATACTATTTATCCATGAAGGCAAAGGCACTTATCAAATCAACAGCACCACTTATGCGCTCAAAAAAGGTCAAGGCTTCATGGTGTTCCCAAACATCATTTGCCAGATGAAGGCTGATGAGCAAGACCCATGGGTATATTCCTGGATCGCCTTTCAAGGCGGAAGCGTCGATCAACTGCTTTCCCAGGTACAGCTAAGCAAGTCTAATCCGCATTTTCACTTTGCACCCGCAGCGTGGTTTGATCCGTGGCTGGATCAGCTTACCGCTGCCCAGGCACTCGAGAGAAATAGCGGATTAGTCGTTCACAGCCTTCTGTTCAGTCTCCTATCCGAATGGATCGACATGCTTAACGCACCTCATCAAATCGGCTATTTGCCGAAGGCGAAGGAAGTATATGTACGCAAGGCAATCGATTATTTGAAAATGAACTATTACAGTAAAATAAGCATCTCTGAGCTAGCAAACATGATCGGCATAGATCGGATATATTTATCCGCTTTGTTCAAAGAGTCTCTTCAGCTTTCGCCGCAAATGTATTTATTGCAATATCGAATGGATAAAGCCTGTCATTTAATGAGAAACCAACAGTTGTCGATTTCAGACATCTCTCACTCGGTAGGCTATACCGATCCTCTCCTTTTCTCGAAAATGTTCAAAAAAGTAAAGGGGATTTCGCCCTCACATTACCGAAAAAAAATCGTCTAGATATAAGAAAAAGCCTGCATGCCGCAGGCTTTTTCCAGGTATTTAATGTGGTAAATCTTTAATCATCTTAACATGCGGAATGTTCTCTTCCATAAATACGGTGGACGCTATTTCATACCCTTGCTTCTCATAAAACGGCGCCGCCTGAACCTGACCGTGCAGCTTGGCTTTCGCCACACCCTTTTCACGAGCAATGGCCTCCAGCTCTTCCATGATCGCTTTCCCTAACCGATGCTTGCGGTGCGTGGACAGCACACAAATTCGCTCGAGCTTCGCCAAATCATCCACGATCCGAACTCTGCCGGTTCCGACCGGTTCATTTTCGTAATAAACAAGCACATGATTTGCGATATCATCAAATTCATCCAGCTCGACTTCCTCCGCTACTCCTTGCTCTTTCACGAAGACCGCTTTTCGAATACGGAATGCTTCTTCTAATTGCTCTTCTGTCGTAACACGCTTCGTTTCCATATCTCTCTTTCCTTCCATAACGAAATCTCTTTCACACTGCAAAGAGGCAGCCCATATCATATATTATAGTGTTATTTCTCGAATTAGCAAAAAAAACAGTATTTATGTAATATCCAAAATGACCGGCACCTCCAGTTTCTTTGTTTGGAATGCGGAGTAAATAAACGATAGGAATAAAAAATAATTAATTTTTCTGTAGACACAAAAGCGGTTCATCTGATACATTAACTTACAGAAAGAAGAAATACATACGAGACAAATGTGAAAGCGTATCCAAAGGTATTCAATTGCGTTACAAATTCAATCATTTTTTTTTGACAAAAGTTAAAGCGCTATAACTTTGAGGAGGTGATCCGCCGATTTAGTAAGAGATTGACTTTGAAAAATCGTGGACAGACATCACTTCCGGTAAATTACCGAGACGTACGCAACAATCACTTTATTTTAGGAGGAATTTATGTAATGGAAACGACTAAGCAAGCTCCAAAAAAAGGGAAATTATTTTTTATTACTTTTGTTTGTTTTGCACTTATTCTTTCGTTAACATCCGCTTCACTTCTATCGAAGGCTTCTGCTGGGCCTCAACACGATGCTAACTTTTCCCCTGCCACACTCAGCTTCCTTAAATCCAAAACAGGTCTTGACGGCGAGCAATGGGACAATATTATGAAACTGATAAACAAACCGGAACAAGACTCACTCAACTGGACTAAGCATTATGGCTATTGTGAGAATATCAACGACAACCGTGGTTATACGATTGGTATATTCGGTGCTACAACAGGCGGTTCAAATGACACATACCCTGATGGCCCAGCACTTTTCAAGGAATATGATGCGGCTAGCGGTGCAAGCAACCCTACGATCGAAGGTGGCTTAGCGCGTATTGGCGCTAAAGGAAAAATGAATGGCCGGATTTTGAATATTACGGAAAGCGCATCTTCCTTCTGCAAAAAGATCAATGGACTGCAAAACAACTCTAAATGGAGAGACGCTATTTGGAAAACGTTCTACAACGTGTACATCAACTACGCTGTGCAACAAGCAAATCAACGTGGTTTCAAGTCCGCTTTGACAATCGGATCTTTTGTTGATTCAGCCCTGAATCACGGTGCTACTGGTGGCTCGAACACGCTTCAAGGCCTGCTTTCACGTTCAGGATCTAGCAGTAATGAAAAAACGTTCATGAATAGCTTCCATGCTACACGTACTAAGATCGTCAATACTAACCACTACAATCAAGCGCCAAACGGCACGAATCGTGTCAAGCAATGGAACGATCTATTGAATCAAGGCTACTCTTCTCTGAAAAACGCCGATTCTGCAGTTGTTAAAGCTACTAGCTGGACGATGAAATAATAAAATAAAATTTCGTCAAAACTTTCTATTTCTTTCTCAAAACCTGACGTAGGTAAATCTCGTCAGGTTTTTTGTTTCCTTGGTCTTCCCCATTTCGCTCAATAATGACCAACAAGAGGAGTAATATGACACAAGCGGATCATTTTTTTCAGCTTACAAAGTGCTATGCTATTTATAGGTTAGACTAAAATATAAAAAGGCGGGATAAATAGTGTCTTATCTATCCATTAGTACATGGAGCTTGCATCGCATTCTTGGTCCACTCCGGTGGACGGTATGGGATGCCGAATCCCTCACCCATCAAACCCAATTGCACGATCAGCCGCAGGTATTAACACTGCTTGAATTGCCAGCTGAAGCAGCTTCAAGAGGCTATCAAGCGATCGAGGTTTGTCATTTTCATTTTCATTCGACGGAACCTGCATATCTGGAACAGCTTCGCAGCTCCTTTAACGCAGCTGGCATTAAGTTCGATACGCTCCTTTTAGACTATGGCGATTTAACATCGACTGATAAAGCTAGAAAGTCTGCTGACTTTTCTCTCATCCAACAATGGATCGACGTAGCATCCCTCTCCGGCGCCAAGCAAATTCGCGTCATTGCGGGTGAAGCTTCGCCCACTGATACAGAAGCAATTCAAGCTTCTGCAGCTGCCTTGGCTGATTTGGCGCAATATGGCGCCACTAAAGGCGTTCATGTCATTTCAGAAAATTTCAAATCACTCACCTCGACAGCCGAAAGCAGCCTCAAACTGCTTGCACAAGCTGGTCCGCAAGTTGGGTTCATTACCGACTTCGGCAACTATCACGGTGAGGGGAAAGTGGAAGAAATCGGTGCAACAGCGCCACTGAGCGTATCCATTCATGTCAAGCCAACCTATGATGCTGTAGGTTTTCCAGATAAAAAGGAGCTCATTTCAAATCTGAATATGGTTCAAGAAACAGGCTATGATGGCGCTTATGTGCTCATATATGATGGGCCTGGCGACATGTGGGAAGGGCTAGATCGCATTAAGTCTATTGTCGAACCCTACATATTGACAGTGCGCTAGCACCCTCCTATACTTATAGAGTCGATAACAATGATAATCGTTATCGTTGCATCATATACTCTATAAGTATTTTATAATGACGAACTAAGAGGAGTGCTCCAATGGCACATGGTATGGATTTTACGCTTGTTGAAACCTTTTTTCATATTTCTCCGAGCGGAGCAGCTGAGCCCGCGCTAGAGCTGCCCGCGACCGATTTTCTTAACCGTGAAATTTCGCATGCTGCATTGATAAAAGCAGGTGAAATGGTTCAAGCAACAGGGATTCAATTAGCGGCTTCTTTCGTCGGCATGTCCTTCTTCAATCTTTGTATTACAAATCTTATTTTCGCTGCGCAGTATAACCGGTATTTGGATTTATCGCTGCATAACTTGACTTATCAGCTGGAATACCACAATGATCACGCTCATCTTGGCTTCAAGATTAATGAGCTTCGCTGGACAGATGTTCCTCTCGATGAGCACGAGCGCAATAGCTTTCTCGAGCAAGCCTTCCGTTCCTTTTTTAAGGATGAGATTAATGCCATTGTTGAAGCGGTTGCCTTAAGCGCAGATGTGAAATCGGCGATGATATGGAATCAGGTTGGCGGCCAAATCCATGCTGTACGGGACTACGTTTTCGAAAATATTAAGGATGATGCGCTTCTAGCAAGCTTCCAGCAGGATCTTGACGTTGTTATCGGCCTGCCAGCAGAAGTATTTAACCGGAAACGGAATCCTTTCGTTCATAAACCGCGTTATGTTGATAACCCATGGTCGCCGCCAGACGGCAAGCTCATTCTCCGCTCTTCCTGCTGCATGTATGATTGCCGTATCGATGGTGAGAAATGCTACACTTGCCCGCGCATGCTTCCTGACGAGCGGGAGGAACGACGCAAGCAAGTTCTCGTAAGCGCTCACTAAACAAAAAAACAGATGGCAGATACTTCATGTATCTGTCATCTGCTTTTGAGATGAGGATTTCGTTGGTACTGTATTTTTTTCTTTAATGATTCCTGTCCTTTTAGAATAAGTCTGCACCAGTAATCTTAATGAAAAACTGCTGCATCCTCCCTGTCTAATCCATTTCCCTTTAAATAGTTTACATAATTATAATTACGTTACCTCTTATGGAGATTTAAAGGAATTTTACTAGAAATGTTATTCATCGCATTTCGGAGCTGCTTATTATCGATATGCGTATAAATTTGCGTCGTTTCGATGCTTGCATGTCCGAGCAGCTCCTGCAGTGTCCGAATGTCCGTCCCGCTGCGTATTTGCATCGTCGCGAATGAGTGGCGAAGCTTATGGCTGGACAGCCGTTTATCCGCGAGCGAAGGCATCGTTTCCTTGAGCAGCTTAATCGTATCGTCGGCTACCGTCTGAATCATTCGAATTGAAAGCCTCCGCCCGAATTGCGACACAAAAAACGGCTGCTCCTTCCCCTGCCGCGATTCCTTCCGATCCTCAAGCGCATCGTTCAAGATGCTTTGCAGCGCCTCCGGAAGAGGAATGACACGCCATTTTCGCCCTTTCCCCAAAATATGAATCGAGCCGTCCTGCCGATAATCCTGCACATTCATCCGATGCACCTCTCCTACGCGAAGACCGGCATATGCCATTAAAAGTACGATAGCTACATTTCGTATGTAATATTTGCCCTTAATCGTATGGAGCAGCGCCTCAAGTTCATTTTCCTCCAAATAAACCGGGATGCGATTTTTCTCCTGCTTGGACTTTGCAATCAGCGACGCAGGGTTTCCCTCAAGATGCTCCATCTCATTCATCGCTTTAAAAAAAGATCGTAGTGAAGACAGCTTCCGATTACGCGCCTCATCACCAGCTCCCTTCTCCCGGCAAACGGCCATATAACGCATGATATCCATTTTTGTAATTTGCTTCGTTTCGGTTGGGTATGCGGTCTGAAGAAAATCACTTACATCACTTATGTAAGCTTGATGCGTCGATCTGGTCATCCCTTTATTTTTCATCCATATGGAAAAAAGCTCAATTTCGATTCCGTAGCTATCCGTTACCTCATGTTGTCTCTCTCGCAAGGTTAATCCCCCATAAAAACGATTCTATGTACTCTAATTAAGTGATCAACTACTCTACTATGATAGCTGAAAAGTCGATATAAATGCAAACTGCGTGAAATATGTATTTCACGCAGTTTTTTGCATCCGAAAAAACAAACTTTTTCCGATAAAATATCACCTAATGCCCCTTTTTTGCTCCTGTTTCTGTAATCGTAGGATTGACGCTATAGGTAATCGGAATTCGGCTAAACTCCATGTCCCAATCGTCCTTTACTCTACGCCATTGTTCAGGATGCTCAATGCTCAATCGTTTTCCAAACCCGACAACATCCGTTTTATATTGCTTTTGGATCTTATTTAATCCCAACTGGATAAGTCGCCGCACCTCCTTCTCTGCGGACTTCTCCGCCTTGGAATGACAATGCTGTTGATTTGGCTCCCATCAATACCAGCATAACCCCTCCTGCTAATGCAGGCCTTAGATTATCCAATTCAAATATTTTTAATGACATAAACATTACTAACAAATAGATAACGATCGTAGTGGGTAAAATCAGCTCATGTAAGTAACCTTATGGTCGTATGATTATTCGAAAAAATTAAAAAAAGGAGAAGGGATTTCCCCTTCTCCTTAACTGAGCTATTTTCATTTATAACTAAGCGCTACACCTTTCGGAAGGACGCCTTCAACCTGTCCCCGCACGTAGCTGTCATTCATTTTTTCACCGAAAATCACGATATTTCCGCTATCCTCACGTTTTCGAATCAATCGTCCGATTCCTTGTCTGAGACGCAGCAGCATATAAGGCATATCGACCTGCTCAAATGGCGAAACCGCATCATTTCTCCTTGCTGCAAATAAAGGATCATTTGGAGGAAACGGAAGCTCCCACACGATAACCTGCGAGAGCGATGGCCCTGGAATATCCAAGCCCTCCCATAAGGTTACCGCGCATAATATACTTTCTTCCTCATTTTGGAACTGCTCAATCAAGTAACTGATCTCGCTTGAGCCCTCATACAAGAAAGAATAAGATGCGGCATCAGTATGCTTGTCCGCTTCAGCCTTGAACTGCTCCAATTGCTCCATGGATGGGAATAAAATAAGCGTCCTTCCGCCTGACTGCTTCAGCAGTGTAAAGGCTTCCTCCACTTTATCATTTAACCCCATTAAATTAGTGGATTCGGGAATCGACAATGTCATTTGCTGCTCGTAATCATATGGTGAAGGAACAGAAAATGACAAGGAGCTCTCCATTCCCAAAATGTCCATCATGTAATCAAACGAGCCGTTTACCGACAGCGTCGCTGACGAAAATACGATTGGCATTTTACGAGAGAATACTTGCTCCTTCAGCACTTCCTTCACCCATTTTGGCATAATGACAAGCGAGGTGCCTTCCTTATCCTGGGAGACCCAGCTAATCGGCTTGTCCTCTTTCTTGAATAAGGAAAGCGCAAATTGAATCATCTCCAAATGCTCTTCTACAATTTTCAGTTGGTACGTATCGATCGTATACAAGCCGCTTTCAAATACGAGCTCTTCTTCAATAACCGAGAGCGTATCCTGCAAACGATTGACCTCTCGGATGAGCTCCGGGCTCCAAATGATCTCCTTGCGGCTTGAGGCAGGCACCTTCAGGCTGTGCTTGTCCATCATTTTGAACAAATATTCGCTTTGGGCAATGGCATCCTCAACCGCAACAGCGAGCGATTCGCGAATTTCCTCTTGCAGCAGACGAGTAACAATTCCTTCGAAAACGGCATGATTGAGCTTATAGGTTAATGCTTGCTGTGCAGCCGTTTCCAGCAAATGTCCCTCGTCGAAGACGACCGAGCTGTGCTCTGGCAGCAATGGCAGCTGCCCCTCGCGCTTCCGAGCCTCATATGTCCATACATGCTCCATATAGAAGTCATGCGAGCAAATGATGACATCTGCCGCTTTGCGGTAATGGTCGCGCGACAGTGTTTGTCCGCAGCGATGTCTGACGTCGCACACTAAGCAGTCTTGGAATACATCCCAGCCAAGCTCGTTCCACTGTTCATCGCTGAGGCTTGGATAGTCCTTGCGATTTCCGTAAGGATGGAAGCTCTGCATTGAATCCGGCTTGTTAACGAAGCTTGGCAGGCCGCGATAGATGCTATCGAACAGCTCCGCATCATCCTGTCCGGCTCTCGCATCCTCCAGCTTATTCAAGCAAATATACTGATCCGCTGACTTACCGAGTCTAGCGTCAATGGTTAAGTCCAAGTAGCGCGCAAGCTTCGCAATGTCCCCTTCAGGCTTCACGAGCTGCTCGATTAACGATTCATCCGCACAGGCAATAATGGCTGGCTTTCTCGTATAACGCGCATAACTGATTGCATATAGCAGATATACGAACGTTTTGCCTGTGCCGACTCCTGCTTCCGCAAAAATTGTTTGCTTATCGGCATAAGCGCGTTCTAATTGAAAGGCCATATAAATTTGTTCATCCCTAATTTCAAAGCCGGCCTCCGGCAGCTTCTCATAAAATACATCGGCAATCCAATCGCTTGCCTGCTGGATAAAAGGGTGTTTCGGGTCAAAATCAAACGGATACTTATTCACGGGTAGC
The DNA here is from genome assembly GCF_057221575.1 of Paenibacillus sp. Y660. NCBI lineage: Bacteria > Bacillati > Bacillota > Bacilli > Caryophanales > Paenibacillaceae > Paenibacillus > Paenibacillus sp. Y660. The sequence continues at coordinate 17,124 of NZ_JBXBBJ010000033.1, forward strand.
TTGCCTCCATATAGTAGGCACAAACGGCTGCGTGCATGCACGCAGCCGACTGTGAAATCTCCTGTACTAATCGCACACTCAAATATAGCACTAGTGACTATGTTTAGTCAAAGGGTATACCGATTCTTTCCTATTCATTCGATCCAACGCACGAGATTAGGATTTTCGTCCAATATCGATTCATACTGCTCCCTCCAGCAATAAATGGCATTCGGATCCAGCAGCTTATAACGCTCATACTTAAACAAGCGATCCTTCTCACGCGCCCAGCCCAAATGCTTAACTCGCAGGCTGTCTCCGGTATGATCCGTGCTCCCATCGTCAATAATGACCGCATGGTCAATATATTGCCGGTGATGCTCAAGTACTTTACGCAAGAAGCGATCACCTTCATTTTTTACAATCATCGATAAAGTGAGCTTAGGACCAGCTTCCGGCACGATAATGGTTGGTCCTGCTAATGTAGCAGCCTCTGCTGCATTTGGAAGAGTAACACCCGTTGACGCCATAAATAAAGCCGCTCGAGGCAGATCGGATTCACGGTACACATGGAAGGCTGGATATCTGGTATCCACATGCAAGCCAATGCCAAGCGCAGCTGCCCTGACGCAAAAATGACGGTCCTCTCCCCATAACAAAAGGAATAATCAACTGTATAAGAGCTCTTCGTCAGCCGCTCCAACGAGTCTAGAAAATAGCGCAATACAGATGGCTTCTGGCGAATGGGACTTCCAATTAATATTCGCTTCAACGGCATGCCTCCTTTATTCCAAGAGAAATACGCATGGAATGTTAATCCATATGAGTCATATGCATCTAATATGCGATCAATCACGAGTTTGTTCAGAACGGAGGTATGGAAGCTATCGCCGCTATCAAGAATTGGGATTTAAAATCACTGCTCTTCGGACTTCTATTTCTATGCTTTGCCGATGCCGCATTTACAGATATCGGTTTGCGGCTACAACTAATAGAGGAGCTTAATCCGCTCGTAGCGCGTCTCTATGAATGGAACACAGCCGGCTATTACGCGACGAAGCTATCGCTTCCGATCATCCTTATTCTCATTTACTATCGCATGAAAAATCGGAGCTGGATTAACCCGCTTATTCTCTTAACGGTTTTCCTTTATTTCATCGTCAATCTCTATCATCTTATCTGGATTTCTTATGTCGCTTAGGGTGCTTGAATGAATCTTCGCCCATGGAAAGATTTTCTTTACCTCGATTTAGGCTGTTGTATAATAGCTAGTATAGGTTTTTAGCAGCAGCTCTCATTTCTATTGGGACATTAAAGGAGTTCAACATGCTCGAAGCAAGAACAAATGCACCCTTCACCCTTATCAAATTTATGTTAAAATGGCTCCTGATCGCAGGCACGGTTGGTGTCCTGTCCGGCTCTGCCGCCGCCTTCTTTCTGGCTAGTCTCGACTGGGTGACCAAGACGCGGATCGATCATCCTTGGCTGCTATGGCTGCTTCCAGCTGGCGGCGCTTTAGTTAGCTATCTCTATCTGAAGCTCGGCAAACAATCGGGAAAAGGCAATCATTTAATTATTGAACAAATTCACTCCGGAGATGGCACAATTCCGTTAAGAATGGCTCCGCTTGTCTTATTTGGAACGCTTACGACTCATTTGCTGGGCGGCTCAGCCGGGCGGGAAGGAACAGCTGTCCAGATGGGCGGAAGCTTATCCGAATGGGTAGGCAAGTTATTTAAGCTGAATCCGCTTGACCGTAAAATCATTCTCATGTGCGGAATCAGCAGCGGCTTTGGCGCGGTTTTTGGAACGCCGCTCGCAGGTACGCTATTCGGGCTAGAGGTGCTCACGATTGGACTTATTAGCTATGAAGCGCTGCTTCCGTGCTTTATTGCCAGCTACGTTGGCCATTTGATTACCACGGCATGGGGAATTAATCATCTTCATTATTCGATGGGTGCCGTTCCGCAGATGGATGGGCTATTGCTTTTCAAAATTGTATTGGCATCCGTCTTGTTTGGTTTGACGGCCCTGTTATTTACGCAGCTTACTCGAAGTCTCAAGCTATTATTAACGAAGTGGTTTAGCAACCCTGTCTTAAGAAGTGCAATCGGCGGTTTCATTGTGATCGCACTTGTATATGCTTTAGGGACTCGCGATTATTTGGGACTTGGCATCCCGCTCATTCAACAAGCCTTTCAAGAAGCGGTTTCGCCCCTTGTTTTCGTTCTTAAGACTCTATTTACAGCCATTACGCTTGGGACAGGCTTCCAGGGCGGCGAAGTGACGCCTCTCTTCGTCATCGGCTCTACGCTGGGCAGTGCGCTCGCCGGCTTGCTTGCAGTGCCGGTCCCGCTACTTGCTGCAATAGGTTTTGTCTCCGTATTTAGCGGCGCTGCCAAAACCCCAATCGCTTGCTTTATTATGGGAATTGAACTTTTCGGCGCCGAAGGTGCTATTTATATGTTCATCGGCTGTGTAATCGCATTTCTCTGCTCTGGTCGGGTCGGCATTTACGAAGCTCAAAAACAGAGGTAAGTTCCCTCACCTACACAAAAATGGCCTGCTCCCTTTATAGGGCGCAGGCCATTCCTTTTGTTTAGAAATAGACAATATAGATAACAGCCGCGAGCACGATTCGATAAATCGCGAAGGGCATCAGCTTGATTTTGTTAATGAGTTTTAAGAAGAAACGAATGGATATAAGCGCGAACACAAATGCGCTGAGGAAGCCTGCAATGAAGAACGGCAGCGACTCTACATTGAAATATTGCCAGTTCTTCGCCAAGGATAGCAAGCTTGCACCCGCCATGATCGGAACAGCCATAATAAACGTGAAATCCGCGGCTGCACGGTGACTCATCCCTAGCAGCACCCCGCCTGAAATCGTTGATCCCGAGCGCGAGAAGCCTGGCCAGAGTGATAAGCATTGAATCAGACCGACCGAAAGAGCTTGCTTGTACGTAATTTGGTCGACCGTTTCCACCTTCGTCTTCGCAGGTCTAAAACGATCCGCAATAATCATGAATATGGCACCGATAACGAGGCCAACCAGCACGGTCCGAGTCGAGAATAAATACTCATCGATGTAGTCATCGAATAGGAGGCCGAACACTCCCGCTGGAATAAGGCCAACGAGGACATGCGTAAGCTTCAGCTTTTTTTGCGGCACAGACGTAGACTGACCTGCTTCTTTGCTGCTGCCTAAACCGAGCAAATCGATGAAACGGTTTCGGAAAATAATGACAACTGCTAGAATCGATCCTAGCTGGATGACGATTTTGAACGTATTCGCTACGTATTTCGTCAAATACTGCTCTGATTGTAGCCACATATCGTCTACAATGACCATATGTCCCGTTGATGATACAGGTGCAAACTCCGTCAAGCCTTCCACAATTCCCAAAATAATCGCTTTTAAGATCGTCAAAAAGTCCATGTGCGCTTGAATCTCCCAACTCTATGAATGATAGAAAAACGATAAAGAACAGAACCTTTCAAATCATAACATATAATGCCCTCTTCCAACAAATCGAGCGGTTGAAAAAATTCCCATTTGTCGCAATTGAAATAAAAAAAGTCGCCGTTCGCTCAGGATTGAGCTGAACGACGACTGTCGTTGACTTATCAGCCAAAACGCTGACGGTACCCGCATTTGCGGCAAAGCTCCTCAACTGCTTCCCTTCTAGAGAAGCCATCATAGAGGTTCGTTGACCGTTCATTTTCAATAATTTCGGAGAAATGAGTATCGTGAATGTTGCCAAGATTGATAACGCCCTCTCCATCCAAGCAGCATGGGATGACAGTACCGTCAATGAGTATACCAGCTTGATTGCGCAGCGCATGGCAGAATCCTTTGCCGTTATACTCAGGCTCCTTCAAATCCGGCCATTTGAACTCAGGATCTTGGTTTAAGTAAATGTGCTCCGCAATTTTTACGCCTGAGCCGGGAATGAACTTCTCCTCTATTTTATAATCAAGATCGAACGCCTTCTCTATCATGCCAAGCAGCTCGCGGTTTTTGTTCTTCTGCTGATTGGTTTCATTATCCATATCCAGATTCCATAGTCGGAATGAAATAATGATATTCGTGCTCGCTACCGCTTCCTTCACGAACGACAAAATTTCCGCAAGATAGTCTTCCTTATTCGTTGATCCCGCATGTCCATCAAAGCTGTGAAGCGAGAAATTGATTTGGCGCAGAGCCGGTTTATTCAGAAGCTTTTCTTTATTTTTCGTAATTAGCGTTCCATTGGACGTTATATTGACTTTAAAGCCCTTCTCATGGCTGATGTCGAGCAGCTCATCCATCTTCGGGTGCAGCATCGGCTCGCCTTTTACATGAAAATAAATATAGTCCGTGTGCGGTTTTATTTGATCGAGCGTTTTCTTGAAGTCCTCCACTTTAATAAACCCCTTCGCTCTCAGCGTAGGAGGACAAAAGCTGCACGATAAATTGCAAATGCTTGTTGTTTCTATATAAAACTTTTTAAACCTTTTCATTCTTCATATACTCCAATCCGTTGACTCAGCTGTTTACATTATATAAGCCCAAAAATCATCCCAATTAATTCTATCGCTATTATACAACGCCAAGCAAGGAAGTGACAAAAGGAATAAACGGCAGCTGCCGCTTATTCCCGTTTCTCTTCGCGCAATGGCTGAATGCCAACCGGGATCGCTTCCGGATCAGACACAATAAAGGAAGCTTGAAAAGTACCCTCGTAGCGGAAAATTTGACCAATTATCGGATTTCGGACATCAACCGTAATCTTGTAGCAGCCTTCATCGTCATCATACCATTCGTTAACCTCGGCGCAGCCGGTCAATCGTTTAGGGAACCGGAACTTCAGCTTCCCCTCGTAGAAGCGCTGCTCGCCAGATCGTATACGAATGCCTCCGTTTGCCGCTGCGGAAATGTCCAAGTCTACCGCCAGATGCTGCTTGTTGCCCAAATAATCTACTATTTGCTCCCGTTCGCTGCTATACACCATCGTAGCATCAAAATATCTAACCGTGCGCGGAAATTTAAATTTACGAATCCAGGTCACCGTCTCGCGTCCAAATCGATCGACATACGCAAAGTTTTCGATTGAAAACGGAATGTCCCTGCCCCCCTGCGGGAACATAATATGACGAAACGTCCCAATAAATAGCGGTAATGCAACGAGCTTGTTGTACCAAATACGCTGCATCACGCCATGACCAATGGATGCGGCCTTATCGTGACTGCAAAATCCAAAACGCTGCTGAATGCGCGGATGAAGCTTTTGAAAGTCGTCACCCAGCGCTTGCTCATAGATCGAACGCATCATCAATTCCCCCTTGCTGACTAAGTTTATTTTGATTGTCGCTTGCACCTGCTTGCTTGCGGCAAATATCGTGTGCTCCACCTCGCAGTTAAGCATAAGCCAATCATCGGAATAGCAAGCGTCAGCGGATTAAATGGCGACATGAGAAGCTGCGGGCTATAAAATAGCGCAGGAAGCGTTAACGTAAGCAGCATCGCAATTAGAGCGATATAGAGTCCCTTTTTCCGATGAAAAAAAGCTGTTATTAAGGCTAATGCCATTTCCCCAATCCCTATAAGATGAACCGTTAATAGCTCTCTCCCCTCAAACCAGCCTAATTGCTGCAGTAGAAAAAGCTCTCCTGCTTGTGGAAATAAAAGCTTAGGCACAATGCCTTCATAGAGCCAGAGCAGCATCATGATCATAACGCTGACATAATGAATCAATGCTCTTTCAGTAATGACAGAAGGCGGAACTTGCTCCTCCAGCCATATGCGAAGTCGATCGAAGCTCCATGCGGTCGCGTAACCGAACAGGGGCCGGAAAATAAAGCGATCCAGCAAACGTCCAGCCCATCCAAAGCGGGTTCGATAATCGAATAGCGTTATAAACGTTACTTTGTCTCCGTTAGCCTTGTATTTCCAGTAGCCGCCGCCGCGGCGAATAAGCGAAATAGGCTGCTCTGATGCAAACGACAAAACGGACATTTGCTCAGTTGTGCGAGCGTCCAGGGTGTTATTCGTTTCGCCCGTACCTTTGATTTTTAATCCAAAACCGATTCTCGTCTCATATAAAAACTTCTGTTTTTCGGTATCAGCTAGCCTTGGCAAATAATGAATTTCTGAAAAACGTAAATCCCATTGCTCATGCAGCTTTGGCGATTGCGTATGCTCCCAAAGCTCGGCTTGTTCCGTACGTATATCAAGCTCGACATATATCGGTTTCGATTTCATCCGGAATTCCCTCCTGCTCAACAGCTTGTATCCCCTGCTCCAAAAAACTTCCGATCAAATCAGGCGTTGGCCGTATACATATGTCAGTCCTTCCAAAACAGCGGTATCGATTATTTGCAACAACATCATAAACTAGATTTCTCCATGCTCGCGGAACAACAATAAATATATAAAATATCCGCCACCATCCTCCCAGCTTGCGAAAAACACGCAATGCCGCATCTGATTTCGTATAATAATGATTTCCTTGGACCATCACGAACGTATTTAAATCTTGCGTTGATAGCTCTCCTTTAATCAGCAGCTGAACCCCGATTGACGATTGCAGCATCGCAAAACGAAAGGCTCTCGCTTTGTCCCTTGCTGCTACAAAGCGTGTGATTCCACTGCATAGCAAGCATTGTCCATCAATCAGCAGCACAGCGGGCTCATCCTTGCGTGATCTAGACCGATCCATTCTTATCGCTTCCTCTCATAACTATTGTAAGCGCATGTGCAGCCTCTCAGGCAGTTCCATCTTTCATAGAACAACAAGCAAAGGGGTACTACATATCGTAGTACCCCTCATCATGTAAGCTATGAACAAAGCGCTATTCCTTATCCTCCCGCTGGAACAGACCTCTTCTTCTAACCTTTTCGATCGCTTCTTTACTGCTGCGAACGCCAAATTTTTTCAGCATCTTGTTCACCTGATTTTTAAGCGTGCTCTCAGCCTTGTACAGCTTCTGCTCGATTTGCGATTGCGTATAGCCGGCTTCGATAAGTTCGAACACCTCGCGTTCTGCGCCTGTCAATTCCTTTAACTGCTCCTCGCGCTTCAGACGTGCCAGCTCCTTCAGCAATGCCTCCATCGGAGCAGGATGATGATAGGCACTGCGAATCGATTGCGGAAGCTCCTGAAAGCGAGATTTCTCTAAATACTGCACAGCCCCTGCTGTAAAAGACTGCGTCATCGATTGTTCGTCATTTAATGACGTTAGCATAATGATTTTGGCTGCTGATAGCTCATGCATCATCATCGCCGTTTGAATGCCGTCCAGCCTGCTGCCCTCCAGCTGAATATCCATCAGAACAACGTCAAATACACTCGTCTGAGCCATACTGAGCGCCTCGCTCGAATTCACAGCCGTACCGACGACAAGCAAATCCGGCTCCCGATTCAAATAGGAGGTGAGCGCTTTAATCCAATCCGCATCATCTTCTACAATCAATACTTTAATATGGCTCAAGGCTATTCCCTCCCCATTCAATCTTTTATAGAAGCTTTTTCCGTGGCCATATAAAAGCAACCTTAGTGCCTTGGCCTTCTCGGCTCATCATTTCGACCTTGGCTCCGCTCTTCTGCATGACGTTATAAACATAAGATAAACCTAGGCCAAAATTTCTTCCGCCCTTCCCGCTGCTGAAGAAAGGATCAAATATTTTCCCAAGCTTATCTTCCGGTATCCCGATGCCGCTATCTTGAACAGACAGCATAACCCCACTCTTATGTGTATCCAGACGTACCGTAATCGCGCCTCCGTTTGGCATGGCTTCACAAGCATTCATTAACACATTTCCTAGCGCTTCGCTAATATGAGTGGGGTCGCACAGAAGTATAGGCCGAAGCTCATGAGTGACGTTGACGGATACGCCATATCTTTTTAATAAACCTTCATTCTGCATAAGACATTGATCGATGAGCCTATCGAGTTGAACCGGTTCTTCCTTTAGAACGATATCCTTCATTTGGCTGTGAATACGGCTCATCATCTCAAACATATGATTGGAAGCATTCGCAATGATTTGTAAATGCTGGCTTGACTGCTCATTCGAATCAGGATATAAGCGCTTAAGGTTTTCGGTGCTGATCGCGATTTTTCCAAGCTCATTTTTTATCGTATGGTTCAGCATCGCAGCACCTGAACTGACGGCTCGCATCGTACCCTCCAGCGGGTCATGCTCAAAGCGCAGCTTGACGCCAAGCACGCCATACATAAACGTGCAGAGCAAAGCCACCGCGAGCGAGTAAATCATAAAAACGGAAATATAATTAAAAAATTCAAATGCAGGAGAAATGACCTTTGCAATATAAATGAAAAAGAGAACGGCAAGCAGCGTCGGGACAATGATAATGGCTGTAATAAATCGACTGCGCTTTAAACGAGCATCCCGCTCTTTCCAAAACGAAGACACTAATAAATAACTAGATATCAAATAGTAAGGCGCGCTCCAAATAAGCAACAAATTGAAAAACCATTGCTTATCAGCGGTTAACCATTCAAGACCAGCCATAATAGCGACTGGCAGAGCCAATAATAATTTAACTTTGCTTCTTGCCCGCTTAGTATTTATGGCTCCTGAATAAATAAGGCTAAAAACAATAACGCCATACGGCGTTAACGTATAATTGAGAAATTGCAAGATCTCAGCTGCTGCAGAGAGCTTGCTATCCATGAATAGATCGGACAAACCACCAATTGAAGCGCTGCACAAGAAAAACGCCGCCCAACGGTTCGATTCGCTGTTCCGGTTGTTAAGGATAACGATAATGGCTGCTGTGAATAAGGCTAAAAAATAAAAGAGCATGCTCAGGCACCGTCTCCCGTCCCGTCATCATTTGGTTAGTCTATCGTATCATATATCGATACAGGTAAGTCCAGCAGTTCCATCATTCGGCATAAAAAAAAATCCCAATCCTATTGCATTCAATGGATTGGGATTTATTAGTTCGGTTAGTAATCAGATTTCGGCTTGCGTGGCTGTGGCTTCGGCTTGTTCTGAACAGCAGGCAAATGACGCATGCTGCGGAGCATCGGGCCCTTACAGATCGGACAAGCTTGCTCGGCATCCGCAAACTCATCCCTTACCCAAGCTTTGCAGTCCTGGTTTTTGCATTTGAAAATCTTGGTTGCTTTTAATTTCGGTTTTTCCTCTTCGCTAGTAGCCACGCCTCTGTATTCCCCTTTTCACTTCTGTACTAATGATATTAATTGTTTATAACGTTAAATAAATAGGAACTACGCACACTGGTTTGGATACAGTAGTGCTGTGGCCAGTATACGTTAACTTCCCATTGTCTTTATCAACCGCAAAGACTGCAATATTGTTCGTGTCCCGGCTTGCAGCAAGCAAATAACGTCCGCTTGGCGTCAATGCAAAATGGCGTGGATGAGCGCCCTCTACCGATTTGTGCTGAACAAGCGATAATAAGCCTGTCTGCTCATCAATCGCGTATACGACAATGCTGTCATGCCCGCGATTAGAACCATACACAAATTTGCCGTCTGCAGATATTGTAATTTCAGCACATGAATTCTCTTCTTTAAAATCTGCTGGCAATGTGCTTACGGTTTCCAATGTCGTTAACGCACCGGTCTCACTATTGAAGATAAACGAAGTTATCGTTGAATCTATCTCGTTAATGACATAGACGTACCTTCCGTTTGGATGGAACGACAAATGCCGAGGGCCAGCGCCAGCATGCAGCGCAACCTCGTTTTGACGCACAAGCTTGCCATTTCCAGCATCTAAAGCGTATGTAACGATGCGATCAAGTCCTAAATCCGATACGAGTAAATATCGGCCATCTGGGCTGTAGAATGAGGAATGAGGATGCGGACGATCCTGGCGATCAGGATGCTGGCTGCTGCCTTCATGCTGCTGAACGTCAAGAACCTCTCCGATACCTCCTTCTTCTGTAATGGAAATGAGACCAATCATTCCGCCATGATAGCTGGTAACCGTCAAAAACCGGCTGTCCGCATCACGCTGAATGTGGCAGGTCGTCGAATCAACCGTTATGGCACGGTTCATAATTTGAATTGAGCCTTTGGCAGCATCAATTGAAAAAGCGGCCGCTTCGCCAACCTTCTGTCCTTCTTGATTCACGGTCTCGGCGATGGCGTACAAAAGCTTGCGATCGGCATCAACATTAAGAAATGTCGGGTTTTTGAGTCCGACGAACTCATCTGTCAACGTTAATGTGCCCGATTCTTCATCGAAATCATACACATAAACGCCGCATTCCTCCGCTTCCGCATATGAGCCTGCGAACACTAGCAGTCGCTCCTGTTCAACTGTCACGAATAATTCCCCCTTAACGTTAGCGTATCAGAGCACGAGTACGAGCGTCTGACTTGTTTACCGTTATCTATTATAAGTCGTGATCGCATTCCAGACAATTAAGTTCTACATTTACGCATTAAGATATGCTTGCAAGTCGTTCCCAGCTGCTGCCAGTCCAGACAACTAGGTCGCCGGGACAAACTTTCTCGGCGACCTTGGCAATTGGAACTTTTATATTTTTCCCGTTAGGATTTTGATGAATCCGGAATACAGTGCCCATCTGTGCAAAGAGCGTCGGCATCCCCGTCATTTACTTGTATAAACGTAGGATGCTTCTCCTTCCATGCTTTGTTTAGCGTATCCAAAAATACCTCAGGCGATTGAGCGCCGGAGACGGCATATTTGCGATCAAAGACATAGAAAGGAACGCCGCGAATGCCAAGCTGGCTGCCTTCGTCTTCTTCACCGCGAACGGCATCTGAGAATTGTTCCGTTTCAAGCATTTGGGCTACTTCGGCAGCATCCAGACCAACTTCAGCGGCAAGCACAGCTAGCCGCTCGCGATTGCCAACATTTTCTCCATCTGTGAAATGGGCTTTGAATAGTCTTTCGGACATTTCTTTATCCTTGCCTTGCTGGGCTGCAAGATGAACGACGCGGTGCGCGTCAAACGTGTTTGTTTCCTTCGTACCTTCAAAATGAAAAGCAAGACCAACGGCTGCTGCCTGCTCCGTTACACCAACCGTCGTTTCTTTTGCCTTCTCGATGCTCATCCCGTATTTGGATGCCAGCATGCTGTATGTGCTAATATTGGAATTAGGATCAGCGCTTGGATCCAGCTCATAGCTGCGAAACACGATCTCGATTTGATCTTTGTGTACGAATTTCTCGAGCGCTTGCTCGAACTTTCTTTTGCCTATATAACAAAACGGACACACATAATCCGACCAAATTTCCACCTTCATCACAGACACCTCCGATAATTTTTCGGAAAAAAAAAATGCTCTATTTCGTATTGTAACATGTTTGGTTACGAGTTTGAAAACTTCTCATTGACAAATATGTAGAACAAACAGAAAAACGATGCTGACGGCAAGGCCAAATTCACTTGCCGATTTGCATCGTTTTCTTCTAAACACCGAAATTTACTTTTATTCTGCGAAAATATGTCGACCAATCTTAATGGTTTGCTTGCGCGACCAGATCCAATCAGATGTTGCAGTATCTGGATTGAAGTAATAGATCGCCCCGTTCGTTGGATCGTAGCCTTTCACCGCATCCTGAGCTGCCTTATAGGATGTCTTGTCCGGCTTAAGCTTATATTGACCATCGTCAACAGCGGTAAAGGCTCTCGGCTGCTCAATAACGCCTTTGACCGAACTAGGGAAGCTGGACGAAGCCATCCGATTCATAACGACGGCACCAACCGCAACCTGACCTTTATAGGATTCGCCGCGGGCTTCGGCATAAATGATTTTTGCCAGCATATCCAGCTCTGCCTTGTTTACCGAAACCTTCTTCAACGTTTCCCAAGTCTTTTTGCCGGCGACGCCGTCCACCCTGATTCCATATGCCTTCTGAAAACGTTTCAGTGACTCCAACGTCGTTTTGCCAAAGTAAGTTGTTACATCCGTGTTAAAATAACCTAATGTCTTTAAACGATATTGCAAATCCGGCACATCTGGACCCGAGCTGCCTATCTTTAGCGTTGCTGGCGAAGCAGCATGAACAGCTTGCACTGGAATGTCAAATGCCATCGTAGAAACAAGAATAAATGCCATAATATATTGGATATATTTTATTTTCATTTTAAGAAATAATCCTCCCTAATCTCATAAAACAAACAAATTTTATGCAAAATATATTTAAATTGTTAACCGGTCGACTGGTTCGTTCGATTTTAGCACAGTTATTTTTGAAATGTAACCGTGAATGAGCAATTACATACATTTACTAATTTACAAATCCAAATCATTTTGAAACAAAAAGTTGATTTTATAAGCAAATTGTAACTAAAATAGTTACATGAATGGAGCATCGTCGCTTATTATTTTTAAGTGAAGCTCGGCAATGACCACTTTCTACTAAAACGATAACCATGAATATCCCTGTTTACGTTGTCCACCCCTGCCTCAATTGTTACAATGAAACTATTCTGTTCCGTGTGAATGCTCGAATTTGTTTACATAATTATTGTTATGTTCATTTAGTGTCGTTAACGGATTTCCCGATTATTAGTGGAGGTGGCTTACTATCAATATTTTAAAGCAAAAGGATCGTGAAGAGCTCGATAAACGGCTCCCTTCCATGCCCTGGTATATTGAAAAATTTATTAATTATAAGCTGCCGGATTTGTCGCCTTCCTCGCTAGTCGAATATATGAGGGATTATGAAACATTTCTGAATTGGTTGATGGCTGAGGGACTGTCCGAAGCGACACGGATTAAAGATGTAGCTTTACTTGAGCTGGAAAAGCTGCATATGGACAGCATTGACGGCTTTCGCATGTACTTATCGACTTACAAGGAGGAGCGCAACAGCAAGACTACAATATCTCGCAAGCTCTCCTCCCTCCGTTCCTTGTTCCATTATTTGAGCCAAATTGCGGAGGATGAGGAGTTTTATCCGCTGCTTAAGCGCAACGTGATGGCGAAGGTAGCGATTAAGCGAACGCATAAGCCCAAGGATACTGCGGCTAAGCTCGAAGGCAAGCTGCTTCAAGAGGAAGAAATATCGGAGTTTATGGCTTATATTAAACAATATTACGGGGTTGATGTCGCCTCTAATAAGCAGGCGCTTTACGCATATGAACTAAACATGACGCGAGATGCGTGCATCATCAGCTTTATTTTGCATTCTGGCCTGCGCGTCTCGGAGCTTGTTAATTTGAACGTAGATGATATTGATCTTAAAAAAAAGCTGTCGTACGTTTATCGCAAAGGTAAAAATGATGATACGTTCAAAACGCCCGTTTATTTCCGTCAAGAAGCAGTGGAGGATTTGCAAGCATATATGACTCTCCGTGAAATGCGCTACAAAGCTCCTAAGCGTGAGAAAGCTTTGTTTCTCGCCATAGCCAATGGCAAGCAAGAAGGCTCGCGCATGACAAAGAGAGCAATTCAAGAAATGGTCATCAAATACGCGAAGCGCTTCGGCAAGCCGTACTTATCCGTTCATAAGCTGAGACATAGCTTCGCTACCGACTACTACCTGCGAAATGACATCTACAAAACCCAAGAGCAGCTTGGGCATGCCTCACCAGAAACGACACAGATCTATGCGCATTTAACCGACAAAACGATGGCACAAGCAATCGATCGCACGAAAAAAGAGGACGAGTCAAGCTAGCGCTTCCTTCACGCGCTCGCTTGCCTGCCCTCTTTTTTTATCCCCTTAATCCGCACGCTTAGGAGCTCGTTTGCAAAATAACAGATTCCTGCATCGAAAGCTGCGTTAAAATAAGATTGGCATAAATGCCGCGTTGCTTCATGAGTTCCGCATGCGAGCCCTGTTCGGCAATTCGGCCATCCTCTACTACCAAGATAAGATCGGCGTCCTTGATGGTCGATAGTCGATGTGCGATAATAAATGCCGTTCTGCCGGCAAGCAGCGTCTGCAAAGCCTCTTGAATATGCTGCTCCGTTTCTGTATCCACGCTCGAAGTAGCCTCGTCTAATATTAGAATTCTCGGATCGGACAGCAGCACGCGGCCAAATGCAAGCAGTTGCCTCTGCCCTACGGAGAGCTTCGAGCCCCGCTCCTCCAGCTCCGTCTGATAGCCATCCGAGAGCTTGGCGACAACTCGGTCGAGCCTAACGCTTTCCGCTGCTTTTACAAGCTGATCTTCGGAAGCATCCTCGTTGCCGTACCGCATATTCTCTTCTACCGTACCTGCGAATATAAAGGAATCCTGCAGCACGATCCCCATCTGCTTGCGCAAGGATTCAAGCGTGGCCTGCTTGACATCCACGCCGTCGATGCGAACAGAGCCCTCAGTTGCATCATAAAATCGCATCAATAGATTAACGATCGTACTCTTTCCCGCTCCGGTTGGCCCAACCAAAGCGACCCGTTGGCCTGGCTTCACATGAAAGGAAACATCATGCAGCACGTTAGGCTTATTTTCCTCATAGCGGAAGGAAACGTTCTCGAACGAAACTTCTCCGTGAACCTGCGGCAGCTCGCGAGCCTCTTTGTTGTTCTTCACTTCCGGATCGGTATCCAGCACTTCAAAAATACGCTCAGCGGAAGCCATTGCCGATAGCAATTGACTGTAAACCTTCGACAATGCGCTAAGCGGCCCCCAGAAACGCCACAAATAGTTAATAAACGCCATAATAAACCCAAGCGTGAGCACGCCTTCCATAACGCGCATCGCTCCAAACCAGACGACGATACAGGTTCCGATCATCCCGATCATTTCGACCAGAGGATAGACGGTGGATTCCAAAGTAATGGCTCGCATGAACGCCTGCTTGTTCCTTGTATTGATGCCATTAAAACGTTCGTTGTTCGTCCGCTGGCGGGAAAAGGCTTGAATAACGCGTATTCCTTGAATCGTTTCATTCAGATTGCCGTTAATGGACGACATGGTTGAACGCGAACGCGACCACGAGCCCTCGATTTTTGGGCGCAGCTTCGCTACGATAAAATAAAGCAAAGGCAGCATAATAAAGGAAAGCAAAGCGAGCTGCCAATCCATCCATACTAAAATGATGACGATACCGAGCAGATGCGTCACTTCCATGACCATCGTAATTAACCCGCCGTTTATCAGCTCGCCAATGGCATTTGTATCGTTAGTAATGCGGGACATGATCTTTCCTGCAGGACGACCGTCGAAGAAACGGAACGATAACGATTGCAAATGATTAAATAATTGCTGACGCAAATCAAACAAAATGCGTTGTCCGGTAAAATTGATCCATCTCGTATGCATCCAGCTAAAAAGCCAGCTAATAAGCTTAATGCCAAGCAGCACAGCGCCAAGCACATGGATAACGGTGTAATCCTTGGCTAAAATTCCTTTATCAATGATGTAAGCAAGAATAATCGGCTCTGATAAGCTCAGCAGCATATTAATGAGCACGATGATAACGACCCATGTCATTAATTTGCGATAAGGGGCAAGATACCGAAGCATGCGTCGCATGTATTTGCTGTTAAATGGCTTCTCTTCAATCTCAGTATCCGAATCCCACTCCACTTGGCTCATGGTTTCACCTCTTTTCTATTGATGAGCGATTTGCTTCTGACGGTCAAACAATTGCCGGAAGAAGCCATTGCCTTCATTTAATTCCTTATGTGTACCCTGCTCGGTCAGTCGGCCGTTCTCAAGGACAATGATTCGATCTGCGTGCTGAATGGAAGAAAGCCGCTGCGCGATAATGAACGTCGTCCGGCCTTTCATCACTTCCAGCAAAGCCTCATGAATAGCCGATTCTGTCGCCGTATCCACGCTTGCCGTCGCTTCATCAAGCACGAGAATAGGCGGGTCCATTAGAATCGCGCGCGCAAGCGCTACACGCTGCCGCTGGCCGCCGGATAAGCCAACCCCGCGTTCACCGATGCGGGTATCATAGCCGTCTGGCATGCTTTCAATAAAAGCATGAATTTGCGATTTGCGTGCTGCGTCCTCAATTTGCGCTTGCGTTGCATCGGGATAGCCATAAGCGATATTATCGCGAATCGAAGCGGAGAACAGGAACGTTTCCTGCGGCACGATCCCTACGCTTCTGCGCAAACCGTCAAGCTCGTAATTCCGCACATCAATGCCATCAATAAGAACGCGGCCGCCGGATACATCATAAAACCGCGACAGCAAGCCAATTAGACTGCTTTTGCCTGAGCCCGTTGCTCCAAGCACGCCAATAACCTCGCCCTGCTCCACCTCAAAGGAAACATCGTCAAGGATCGGCTTATCCTTGGCAGCATCTTGATCGGCAAAATGGAAGGTAACGCTGTCGAACTTCACATTTCCATTCATATTGACGGTTTCTTTTCCTTGAGCGGGATTCTCGATATCGATAGGCGTATCAAGCACCTCGAACACGCGCGGAGCTGCTTTAATTGCTTGCTGAAAAATATTAATTTGCCAGCCAAGCATGTTCAGGGGCCAAATAATGCCCCAGGTGTACCATTGAAACGCCATAAAGGTGCCAAGCGACATCTCGTCACGAACGACAAAGATCGCTCCAATCCAGATCATCATGACAAAGGTAATGCCGCCATAGAAGCCCATGAGTGGAAAGGCTTTCGCCTCAAGCTTCGCGCGCTCCATATTCGTTTCGAAGTTTTGCTCATTCCGGTCAGCGAATTTCCGCTGCTCGACCGACTCAGTCGCAAACGACTTGACGACACGAATCCCTGAAATATTTTCTTGCAGCGTCGTCGTCAATCGGCCCATTTGCTCGCGAATGTTAGACCAAGCGGGTCCTACCTTATGATTAAAACGGTACAATACGAACAAAATAAACGGAATCGTGATCAAGCTGATCACCGTAACCTGCCACTGCATCGACATCATGAAGATGATCGTTCCGAGGAAGGTAAGCATGCCCGTAAATAAATTCATCGCGCCAAACCCGATGAAATTTTTCACTGCATCAATGTCGCCTGTCATTCTAGACATCAATTGGCCTGTCTGCGCCCGATCATAATACGAAAATGACAAGCGCTGCAATTTCTCGTAAAGCTCCTTTCGCAGCTTAAACACGACATTTTGCCCGACTAGCTCTTGCGAATAGCTCTGTACAAACATCCCTGCGCTCTTGAGAGCCTGTATGCCTGCAAGTGCAAGCGTAAGTCCGATTACGACGCCCATATCCCGCTTTGCAATGCCTTCATCAAAAATTTCCCTTAAAACCCAAGGTGCAACCAAATCAAATATCGTCGCTAAAATCATAATGGTGACGGCGATAAACACCCATTTGGCACTTGGTCTTACGTAAATCATCAATCGCAACAGCGTTTTCATTGGGACAACCCCTTTCCTCTAGGAAACAAAAAAAGACCTCTAGCCACAATTGGCTTGAGGTCTTCGTATGATGGCGGACAACGAAGCAAATTAGCTACGTTGACACCAGTGCACGAAGGCAGGCCTGTCGGCATGTTTGATTGGACATATGAAAATGCATGCTGCTCTGTACGCCGTCGACATTTTTAAAAGTCCAATTGTTAAACATCCTTAAGCCCCCCTTTTCGTATTCCGATTGATCATTTCTTCCTAGCCCACCCAAATCTTAACATCGTATTCCGTCTTTGCGCAAGAGGGGTTTGGAAAAAAATATTAAAATCTGTCCGACTCCAAAGGGAGATCTATATCGCTTGTGGAAATCCCCTCTTCTACCGCAAACTCAAAATCCTCTATATCATAAATTTGTACCGGCACCTCGGCTTCTATCAGCTTATCCTGAAACTCGAATTGATCAGAAAGCAAAGGCAAATTCAGCTTCAAGCCCGTTAGCAGCAGCTCGGTTTCGATGGGATCGAACATTTCGCCATAATGCGCGTTATCGACAGCATGCACCACGGTAAATTGTATCATGTCATTAAGGAGCAATGGCGAGCTTTCTCTCCACGGCACCTGCATCGCTTTTTCAATTTTTTTCCGATTGAGTGAATCCTCAAAGAAAGCAATGAGCTCGTTTATTTTGCTTTTTACATGCCCATCATCATCAGGATCATCCATGACAGGATCGACACCATCCCTCATTTCATACAATTCTGCTATGGATGAATAAGGCACGACATAATCAATTGGACGGCTAGGTACAAGAAGATGCCCATACGTTGCCACCAATACTGCTTCTATTACAAAACGCCGCCGCATGTGATCTCCTCCAATCATTTTATGAACGAATATTAGCTTCTTATGAGCTCATTTGCTTAACAAGAACGGTTCCACATTATTATACAATAATCCAATGCCTGTACAAGATAGTCAAAACACCAAATTTGCACAAAATATGCGTCTAGCAGTAAAATGAGCTTTAGATGAAATACTGGAAGCTGCACTTGCTTCGTCATATTTTAGGAGGTAATACATATGCAAATAGAAGAAGCGATCATAATTGGAGCAGGCCCCTGCGGCTTGGCGGCAGCGATCGAGCTTGAGAAGATCGGGCTTCAACCCCTTGTCATAGAAAAACGAAATATCGTTCATTCGATCTCGCAATATCCGACGTATATGCATTTTTTCAGCACGCCGGAAAAGCTTGAAATAGGTAATATTCCATTCACGACCGCCAATGATAAGCCTTCTAGGCTGGAAGCTCTGAATTATTACCGTACTGCCGCTCAGCGTAACCGCGTTCGTGTGCAGGCGTATGAAGCGATTACTAGCATTACGCCAGAGGATGGCGCCTACATTCTGCAGGGCGAGGACCGTTTCGGCAATAAGCGCATGTACAAAAGCCGGTATGTCGTCATAGCGACGGGTTATTTTGACCATCCGAACGAGCTTGGCATTCCTGGTGAGCAGCTCGACAAGGTCAGCCATTTTTTCCGCGAATCTCATCCTTACGTCGGCATGAAGGTAGCTATTATCGGCGGCAGCAACTCGGCGATCGACGCAGCGCTTGAATTAGAACGCGTAGGCGCGGAAGTGACAGTCGTCTATCGAGGCGAGGATTATTCCACAAGCATCAAGCCTTGGGTGAAGCCAGGCTTTCAGAGCAAGGTGACTAATAGATTAATCAACATGCTGTTCCAATCCAAAGTAGTCGCCATTGAAAACACTTCTATAACCGTGCAAGGGCCTGAAGGCGATATGGAATTACCGAATGACTTTGTTTTGGCGCTTACCGGCTTCCATCCTGATCGCAACTTCTTAACCGCGACCGGGGTTACGATGGAGGAGGAAGGCTTTCCTACCTTCGATCAAGAGACGATGGAAACGAATGTACCCGGTATCTATCTGGCAGGAGTCGTGGCATCCCGTCATGAAGCGAATGAAATATTTATCGAATCCGGCCGTTACCATGGAAACAAAATAGCTGAGCATATTGTTAGCAAAAGATAGATCCATAGCCACACCTTTAACTCTAGATCCATAGCCACACCTTATAGCTGCTGACTTTAAAATGGAACCGAGCCATTAGAGTCGGGCCTTTAGAGTCAAGCCTTTAGAGTCAAGCCTTTAGAGTCGCTTAGCGCTTCTAAGGCTCGTTATGCATATCGGTCATTTTTATAGCTGCCGCTCGACATATTCAACAACAGGAAAATGTCCTGCTAATTCTCCAATGGAGCTGCCTTTCGATCATTTAACTGGAAAAACTCCCGTTAATAACGGTATTTTTACCCTAAATAGGTAAAAACCTGGATATTAAAGGGAGAAAATCTAGTCCCACCATTGTCTCCTGTCTCCTGTGTCTTTTATTCTTCGCTAATGAAAGCACACTCCCCCTTTTTCTTTGCCTATACCTTCCTTCGAAAAATAAATCAAAATGGCGTGTCAAATTGATAGTCAATTTGCACGCCATTCCGTCTGTCGCTTCTTTTATGTCAATATCAAAGCGATATCATCAAACTACTCATTCATTCGCAAGAAGCTTCCTATGCATTCTCTAACTCTTCTTCTCCAATTGCTTTTAAAAGCTTCCACCTGTTGCTCATCCGGCTCCTTATCGCCATACCGTTACCGATAATCAATGCGCCATCCAACCCGCCAATCGCTATCGCTAGCAAAAGCCTCACGCCATAACGCAGGTTAGACCATCGTAGCGATTACCATGAAGGGACGCTCTAGCTGCTTCGTTTCCCCGTCAATGCTTATTTGCCGCTCCTCCATACATTCAAGCAAGCTGGATTGCGTTCGAGGCGTTGTGCGATTGATTTCATCGGCAAGCAGTAAATTTGTAAACAACGGACCTGCTCGAAATTCGAACTCGCTTATTTTTTGATTAAAGAAATGAATGCCGCTCAAATCCGATGGAAGTAAATCGGGCGTAAACTGTCTTCGTCTAAACGTGAGCGCTAGCGATTTGGCTAGCGATTTCGAGAGCAGCGTCTTCCCCGTACCTGGAACATCCTCAAGCAGCACATGCCCGGAAGTTATAAGTCCGATGAGCAGTAAATCAACGACTTCCTCTTTGCCAACGATTACACGTCCAATATTTGCTTTCACCTATTCTGTCAACTGTTTTATCGTTTCAAAAGACATAAGTCAGCTCCTTCGAATAGGTTACTTTGCAAATCCGGTACGCTCGCGCTGCAGCTTCTGAAGCTCCCGCCAACGGATCATGCGGATGCCTTCGTCCTGCAGCGTCTGTCTGATCTCAGAGTCGCGGAACAGCTCCAGCTCCATCCCACGCTTAAGCGGCTGCCCGTGAAAAGCATTCAGCTCTTCCGTGACGAGTGAAGGATGAATGATAAGCTCGGTTACACCTGGATGCAGACTCTTCAATAGCTGCTGCATGCTAGTTTTTAGTGAATCATAGTCTTCGCCATCCTGCAGCTTGAATGGAAGCCCCACCAAATAGTCTAATATGACGACCCCCTTCGAATCGGCAAGCTGCGCAAGCTGCTTAACTTGCTCCGCAAGTTCTGGCGGGGCTACCTGGCCATTCTCCTGCAGTAAATAACGAGGCAAACGGAACGGCAAACCATAGGAAGCGCATACTTCAAATACGATTGGCAAAAAGTGGCGTCCCGTCTCTAATCCATAAAGGCTGCCCATATGATTGTCGGCATGCGATGGTTTCATTCCCATAGCTAATGCCATCTCCACTTGGGCAATCATCTCTTGTTTTACCTGCTCAGGATCAGCTTGCTGCTCGAACGTCTTGCAATCCTTCGGAAAATAATTTTCATTTGTAACAAGCGAGTCTGTACTCCCTTTGCGGTTAACCGGTCCCCAGCGATAGAGATCCCATTCACTTGTAAACGTAAAATGTACGCCAACATCGATTTGGGGATGCCTCGCGCTCCAAAGCGCAGCCTCCCGTGCCCAGCCGCAGGGCATCATTAAGGTAGCCGAGCTAACCGTGCTATCAAGCAGTAGCTGCTGGATGCCGTTATTCACCGAGTGACATAATCCATAATCGTCCGCGTTTACAAGAAGCAGCTTTTCACCTTCATCATATCCTAGCGCCTTAGCTAAACTCATTTATTTCATCCTCCCAGTTCTCATTGATCCAATCGCAGCCAAACATACATTGATCGATAATGCTGCAAAGCACATCCTCTTTGTCCAACTGATCTCTTAAACGAACGGCAAAATGCAGCGCTACGTCCAGCAAGCGCAATTTCATTAAGGACGGCAGCTTCTTCAGCTCCTGTTCGGATAAAGGCAGCGTATTCAGATAGCCTTGCAGCAAGAGCTTCACCTTTTCCGAAACGGCCGTATTACTTGGCTTGATGAGATCAACAGCGATAACGGCAAGCTCCATTGCCCTTACGTCAACCGTCGTGAACTCAAAATCCAGCACGCCGATTATCTCATCGTCATTAGACACGGTATTGTTGAAAACCAAATCACCATGAATCCATTGCTGCGGCAGCAGTGCAAGCTCTTCGCATTCTGCCGCAAGCTTGCGGCGTTCCTCGTTAATCGCTATGAAGCTGGATCTTCTTGCTGCAAGCGGCCCCGAACGTTCAGCCATCGATAAGAATGCAGCAATATCCATAGATGCGTAAGTCTTTTCCAATAAATAATAAGGACTGTACAATGGCATGCCCTCTGGCTGAATATAGCCTAATGCAGCTGTCAGCTCTGCTGCTGCTTGCCCAAGCGCATACACATGTGCAGCATTAGCTGCTGTTGGCCGGTCCCCTTCAATGTAGCGGAACAACGAAGAAAGCGTGCCGTCACTCGATATGCTGACCGTATCGCCTCGTTTATTGCGAATCGGCACAGGCACTCGAAAGGAGAGCTCCTGCCTCGTCAATTGGGCCAGCACCTCATGCTCCAACCTGACAATGTTCTCATCCTTATGATTATTATAGATACGCAGAACAAATCGTTGACCGCCTGATGCGATCATGCGGGTCGTATTATTCATTCCGCTTTCCCTAAGCTCAACCTTGCAAGGCTCTTGAAACTCATATTCATTAAGAAATGTTGTAAAATCTAAGGTGTCATACAACCCTCTTATCCTCCTTGCTCTTCCATCATCAGTTTTTCTAGCCTACTTCCTAGCTGCTGCTGCCAGCTCGCCGCAAGCTCTTTAATGACAAGCAGCTCACGAATGCCTTTTATATCTTCTTTATCTACGTACATCACACGGTTAGCTTCTGTAATCGACTTGCGCGCAGGGTGTTTATGAGTCAAGGAAAACATCGTTCCTGCTGTTATGCTGCCCTCTTGAAGCACTCGGAAATAAAATCCCGTATAGCCATTGCGCTGAACATTTCCCGGTAATTCCGGCATCTGATGCCTTATACCCAGCTTAAAGCAGGGCTGCCTGGGCTGACTCACTTGAAGGATGACTTCACCAGCTTGAACGATATCGCCCATACACAAATCGTCCTCCGTCCAATTCGATAATGTGAAATTTTCTCCGAAGGCTCCATAATCAAGTGGTTTATCGAGCAGATCCCGCCAATAGGAATAACGCTTCTCAAAATAAACGCAGACCGCCTTATCCGGACCGCCATGATTGACCATATCGCCTTGCCCATCGCCTTGCAGCCCTGTAAAGGTGAGCAAATGCGAAAGCTCTGAAGGCTGCTTGAAGATACCCGTTATAACCTCTTTTGAACCATGCGCAACGGCCACAGGCTTGCCGACATTCAATGATACGAGGCTTGCCTCCGACAATTGTGTTGTCATTATCCCAGATTCCTCCTATTCGAATCTCTTATTTGACTATTATAATCTTGGGAGGGAGATGTTGGCAAAGAGATATAACCACATTAATAATTAATGTGGGTTATTATATCAATGCAAACGCTTTCGACATGTTTTATTACAGCTTTCCCCTTTGCATGTCGAAAAGCTCTCTTTCATGTAGCTTATTGCGCTTCCCCGGGAAATGTTTTTTAAATAGTCGGAATATTTCCTATATTTCAAACGTTT
Organism: Paenibacillus sp. Y660; assembly: GCF_057221575.1. NCBI lineage: Bacteria > Bacillati > Bacillota > Bacilli > Caryophanales > Paenibacillaceae > Paenibacillus > Paenibacillus sp. Y660. The sequence goes on from NZ_JBXBBJ010000033.1 coordinate 40,412, forward strand.
GAAAGCAGCGAAATACCGCATACAGCAGCAGAACGCCAACGATCATTTCGATCATACGTCCACCTCCATACGTAACTGTATGAGCCGTTTGCAGTCGGCATGCAATGGAGACCCGTTTCAGCTGGAACAAAAAAAAGCCTCGCATCCTATTAGATGCGAAGCAATCTTTCTGAGGCCTCACCTTACGCTTGCTTGCCGTATTGCTCAAGCAAACGTAGAACCTCCTCTTTCAATTCCATAATATCAAAAGGCTTGGTGATGCATTTGCTTATGCCGAGCATCTCCGCAGCTTCCAATTTTTCAGGATCAGCATAAGCCGTAATGAGTATGACGGGCACCTCTGCTGATAGGTTCCTTATCTCGCGAAGCACCTCGACTCCGTTTGTATCCGGCATTCGCAAATCGAGCAAAACGCAGTGAACCGTATGCTTTTCAAACAGCTCCAGCGCGATGCTCCCATTGCTCGCCTCATAAACCTCAATGCCCTGAGACGTAAATAATTCAGTAAGCATCATTCGAATGGCAAGTTGATCGTCTACGACCAATATAGCTCTTTTTTGATTCGCCATATGCGTATGGACGCTTATGGCTAACCCGCTTGCATCCGCATTCGAGTTAGAATCCATTTGCTTTGTTGCAATTGTACTCGTCGTTTTTGAGGGTTGTACCTTTGGCCTATCTTTGATGAGACGTTGCTTCTTTTCCCTCTTACGCTGATAGTAGAAGACAATCGAAATAGCGGTAAGCACTGCTGCGATGATGAGTAGAAGAAAATAAATCAATTCGTTGTCTCCTTATAGCTTTGCGGCAGATTGCAGCTTAGCCAAAATAGGCATTAGCCATACTAGTCGTTTACTAGCATCGGACCAAGAGGGCCATCCTCATTAATAATATCCTGCAGCTCGTAGACGGATATCGGAAAATATATAAAGCCATAAACATACGCCGCCAGCTCGTAGAGCTGGAAGTAAATGACGAGCGAGCGATCGGCCACATAATAGTCTTGGTCGGGCCGTATGGATGTAAACGGTTCAAGCGTATCAATCTTCCGCTCCTTGATTTGTGCACTTACGATGGCGCTTATCCGACCGACATAATCTGCTCCCGGTTTAAAAAGCTGAGCCAGCGTATAGGTTTGCCCTGTCGATTGCTTAAAGGTCAGCGATTGCTGCAGCGTCAAGCCATGCGCCCCGCCTGTGAAGGCGTAATTAAACAACGATAGGCTGAGATAATCCTTTTGATTGTTCTTTTGTTCAAAATAGCCCAGCATCTGAGCCCTTGGATCGTCCAATGAGCCCTGATTGTGAACGAGCTGCTGTACGGCCTGATGGATCGTATGGTTTATTTTCTTATCTGCTGCCTCGCTTTTTCCCCCGCTTATATAAGGCAGTGACAGCTCCGCTTTTGGAAAATCAGCCTTGGCAGTTTGTACGACGACAGGCGATTGAAATGGCATGATGAAGACACCTTCCTATTCGGTAAGATGCTCCATTGTATGCAAAGCACGGCTCATCTCATACCAAACGATGCCGCCATGAGTGGAGGACGAAACGCCCCGCAGCGCAAACTGCTCTGCCTCGTAAAATGGAATCAGATGCTGCTCGCACATCAGAATAATCGTATCGATGCCGCTCTCTTCGCACTGCTTCACGAGTCTTCGAAGCAATAAAGCTCCGATCCCTTGCCTGCGATAGCCCTTATCTACCGCAACCGTTAGCACGCAAAAGTTGCTTCCCGCTAGTGAATCGGCCTGAACGCCTTTCATTTCATCGCCGCAAGCGTTCTGCTCTGTACGTATGCCATTCGTAATGCCTGCTAATTGATCCCCGTCCCAAGCTGACCAAAAATATGGCCGATAATGCTCATAACGATATTGAAAGCCTGCCAGCGTTGCCGCCGCTTCAGGCGTATAACAGCTCTGTTCAAGTGAAATAGCGTCCTCAAGCTCCTCTACTGCTATCAAGCGCAGCTCAATTTTGCTCACAGCAGCGCCTTCTCGCGTTCGGTCAGTCTTCTGCCGCTAACGTCGAGCACCAGCTTGCCATTTTTTAAGCCGAGAATGCGATCCGCGAACCGCTCTGCCCAGTCGCCCTGATGCATAACTGCGATGACGATGACGCCTTGCTCCTTGCATAGCGCTTTCAAATCCGTTAGCACCTGATCTGCCGTATGCGGGTCAAGGCCTGATACCGGCTCATCTGCCGCAATAACTTTGGCTCCATGAACAAGCGCTCTGGCAATTGCCATACGCTGACGTTCTCCGCCGCTTAGGGTACTGGCCTTTTGATGCGCTTTTTCAAGTAGTCCGCGCTTCTCGATCATATCCATAGCGCCCATATAATCGTCATTTCGCACCATGCCTGTCCATCTGCGCCAAGCAGGCGTTTGCGTGACGGAGCCGATAATTACATTTTTGAGTCCCGTCTTATTAGGGAACAGAAACGGTTTTTCTTCTACGTAAGCAACCTCTTGCTTTACTTTAAGCTTGCCCGAGAAGCCCTCCTTGAAAATATCCTTGCCATCGAATTGATAGGTGCCCTCGCTCCACTTTTCTTGCAAAGCAAGGCAGCGTAACAGCGTTGACTTCCCGCTCCCGCTATCGCCTTTTATAGCAATAAAGTCACCTGGATAAGCCTCGAAGCTAATATCGTCAAGCACCTTCGGCCCACCTGGAATTCGTCTGGATAGGTTCTTTATTCTGATCATTTTCCGCGCTCCTTCTGTTTACAGCAACTGCCTCTATGAATCTAGTTTACGTCAAACAAAAAACAGTTTCCATACGAACAAATGTTTGGTATAATTAAAAACAAGAACAAACGTTCTATTGATCATCGAATTCAACCATTTGAAGGAGGCCTGATCACCATGAGTAACATCTGCGAAAATTTCCGTTATTTAGAGAATGGACGTCCTGGACGCGATTTAACGTTTAAGTTTTACGCCGATGGACGGCTTATCATCATTGATAATGTTGCAGAGGAGGTGATCACTCCCAAAGATTTGAAGGGCGCCAGCAAGGACTTTTATGTTCGCAGGCGCATCGATTTTATTAAGAATCAATTAAGAGCTTCACAGCTTAAATATGCATAGATTCAGTAAGAGGAGAGCAGACAATATAAGCTCTCCTTTTTACGTTGCTTAACCATTCGTTCTTACTAAGGAAGCTGTTTGTTAATGCCGTTTAAGCTTGGCGGGCGCTTCGCGAATTTATCGGTTTTTAGCTTGCCCGCTTGTCCTTGTGAGCTAGAATGATTTTGACGATTATCCGTTTTGCTGTTTTTGTTAAATGCCAATCCAATCACCTCCACTATCATTATGCCGATATTATTGGATAACTATGTAAAAAGTTTATCTGCTGGTGTTTCGCACATTGACTCACCCCCTCCAATTGCGGTAGATTGATCATACAGTTCCAAGTTCCGCAAAGGAGATCGCTTATATGAAGCAACAGATTATGTTTGACCTAGACGATACGTTAATTCACTGTAATAAATACTTTTACCTCGTGATCGATCAATTTATTGATGCGATGACTACTTGGTTCGGCACCTCGCCGCTCGTCACCGCACAAGCGATACGGGATAAGCAAATGGAGATCGACATTGCTGCAGTAGCCGTGTTTGGCTTTAAGAGCGAACACTTTCCGCAATCCTTTGTCGACACTTACATTCACTACTCTCACTTAACGGGACGCAAACGCTCTACAAGTGAAGAGAACTTTCTATGGAAGCTTGGTCTGAGCGTCTACGAGCATGATACAGAGCCCTATCCCAATATGGAGCAAACGCTTTTCTCGCTTGCAGAGGCTGGCCATGAGCTTCACCTGTACACAGGCGGCGAGCTGCCGATTCAACGTCGCAAAATTGAGAAAATGAATTTGGAGCGCTACTTTGGCTCACGCATCTATATCCGTCACTTGAAAAATAGCGACGCCTTGGAAAGCATTTTATCCAAAGGTACGTTCGACCGCAACAGCACCTGGATGGTAGGCAACTCTATACGGACTGATGTAGTGCCTGCATTAACGGCTGGCATCCATGCCATTCATATGCGCGCAGTGGCCGAGTGGGAATACAATATTATTCAAATCGAAATCGAGCCTAAAGGCGCCTTCTTGACGCTGGATCACCTTAAGGATGTGCCTGATGCTATTCATGGTTATGTGAACCGATAAGGCAGGCAATAAAAATAGACTCGAATCCGCCCTCGCAAGCACCTGAGGACGGATTCGAGTCTATTTGTTCTGAGCAGCGGCCTGTCACTGCTCAATGGCAAGCTCACCTGTATCTACATTTCTAAGCACGATTCGGCCTTCTCCTGGCGTGCCGTCTGCAAGCTCAAGCTTCAGCTTCGTCGTCTTTCCTTTTTCAACGAGTGCCTTCACCTGTGAATCGGTTAAACTTCGTCCGAAGCTTTCCTTCCAAATGACGAATTTGCAGCCTTCCTTATAATGCGAGCAGCCATAGCCTTTGCGCCCCATAAAGATAGACCCGCCGCAGCCCGCACGCGGACAGGTTGTGATCACTGTAGGCGCACTAGAAGAAGCTGCGCTCTTCTGCGCTGTTGCTGTTCCAGCCGCCTTCGCTCTCGTTGCGCGGCTGCGCGGAGCAGCCGCCGCATTGCCCGCTGCTCCTTTGCCAGGAGCCGGCGCTTCGCTTTCAAACGAGGTTTTCGCAGCACGCGACTGCACACGAACTTTGTCGACAATCATCGTTGCGAACTTTTTCACGTTCTCCATAAACTGTCCATCAGAGGCCGTCCCTCTTGATATTTCATTCAGGCGCCGCTCCCATAGTCCGGTCATCTCCGGAGAGGTAAGCAGGTCGATTCCCGCACCTCTAATGAGCTCTATAGCGGTTCGGCCCTTTTGCGTCACTTGAATTTTCTTCCCCTGCATATCGATATACCCGACATTTTTGAGCCGTTCAATCGTTGCTGCGCGCGTCGCAGGCGTGCCAAGACCCGAGTCCTTCATCGCATCCCGAACATCCTCGTCCTCAATTTGCTTGCCCGCGCTTTCCATTGCCTTTAGCAGCGTGCCTTCCGTGTAATGCTTCGGAGGCTGCGTATCCTTCTCCTTCACGACGGCATCCGTACAGGCGATGCCCTCTTCTGCCGAGATCGAAAATGGCTCATTTACCTCTATTTCCTCTTCCTCTGCTTCTTCCTTATCCTTGCCTTTGGCCGTCGACTTTGCCTTTTCCTTCTTCTGATCGGCATAGATAACCTTCCAGCCCAAGCTCAGCAGCTCCTTGACCGTTGTCTTGAACATCTCGTTCTCTACCTCGGTCAAGACGGTGTGCACCTTATATTCAGCAGGCGGATAGAACTGGGACAGAAATCGCCTAACGATCAAGTCATAAAGCTTCTGCTCATCCGGGCTTAGCCCGTTTGCTTTGCGATTCGTAGGCAGGATAGCATGGTGATCCTCTACCTTAGCCGGGTTGCAAATAAACTTGTTTCCCTTGTGGACAAGACTGCGATTCGTCCCTTTTACAAGCTCATCATAGCTTGTACCCTGCAGCGCATTCAGCGTTTTGTGCATCTCCGGAATGTTCTGCTCCGTCACATAGTTCGAGTTCGTTCTCGGATAAGAGATAACTTTATGCTTCTCATATAGCGCTTGCGCCGTATCCAACGTTTTTTTCGCAGAAAATGCATATTTGCCGTTCGCTTCGCGCTGAAGCAGCGTAAGATCATAAAGCTTGAACGGATACTCCTTCGTTTCCTTCACCTCATAAGACGAAATCCGTCCCTGCTTGCCCTTCACCTTGGCTGCGACGGCTTCAACCTTCGCTTGATCGGTCATTCTTTCGGCCTGCCACATGCCTCGGTATGACATTTCATTTTGCGAGAAATGTCCTTCCAGCTCAAAAAACTTCAAGGACGAGAACGCCTCAATTTGCTTTTGTCGGTCGTAAATGAGCGCAAGAACAGGCGTCTGTACTCTGCCGACAGAGAGCAGCACATTATGTTTGGTCGTAAAGGCGCGCGAGCCGTTCATTCCAATTAGCCAATCCGCTTCGCTTCTTGCCGTTGCTGCACGCGTCAAATTCTCATACTCGGCTCCCTCCTTCAGCTCGGCGAATCCTTTGCGAATCGTCTCCGGCGTAAGATCCGAGATCCATAGACGCTTTACCGGCTGGCTAAGCCCCAGATGCCGCTGAATAAGCGAAAAAATATATTGCCCTTCCCGCCCCGCATCGCAGGAATTGACGAGCAAATTGCTGCGTTTGGCAAGATCGCCGATGACTTTAAGCTGATCGATCGTTTTTTTGTTAGGCACCAGCTTGAATTGAGACGGAATGATCGGGAGATCGTTGATGTTCCACTTCTTATATCGATCGTCATAAGCATCGGGCTCCGCAAGCCCGATCAAATGCCCGATTGCCCACGTAATAATATATTGTTCGCCTTCTATGTAGGAACGGTGATTTTTTGCTTTGGGATCGATTGCGGCTGCAATATTTCTGCCCATATCCGGTTTTTCCGCAATGATTAATGTCTTCAAAAGATAATCGCTCCTTCTTTAAGCATTTCATAAGCGCAGCTGATTGTGCCACCCACCCATACATAACATGAACTAGCCACGCACAGCCTTGCCTCTAAACATTTTACAGACTTCTCTTCCAAAAAGGAATCCTTTTTCGTCTTCGCAGCGACAAGTGCCGTCAAAAAAAATAAAACCCAATGGGATGATTGTCCCAAATGGGTTCACTGTATAGTGGCTCTAACGAACCAGGAACTATCTCTACTCGCCAGTTGACGGAGCTTCCAAATAAGCCTTAATGGTGGTGAAAATAGAGCGGACACCGTCTGACCATTTTGGGTCCTCCGCATACTTCCGATTGATCCATGTGAACGGGTCCACATCCGCAGGCCGGTCCTTGCTTAAGTTGAATACCGTTCGCGCTGCGATCTCTGAGGATTGTCCGATATTCGTATTAAATTCCTTCCAGCTGTGAAAAACGTTAAAGGGATTATTAGCGATCTGCTTATGCAGTTTATTCGTCTTCGGCACAAAGCCCTGTTCTTGGCCTGTAATGGCAAACAACACGACAGGATGAATATCGAAGCTTTTGGCGGCTTTGACAATAGCGTCAAAATAGTGCTTCTCAGCCAATATGGATGATTTGCTCTCCAAAAAATCAATCAATCGCGCCTGGTCAATATCAACATAACGGAGCTCAGCAGGGAGCCCGTCTGAAGGTACCGCCAGCTTCTGAGCAGGCTTCACAGCAACAGTCGGCTGAAGCTTATGCTCGGAAGGCTTGCTTAAAGACCTGCCATAAAATAAGGTAGTTATGATTAAGAGCACGCATAATGCACTATACATGTAAGCTCTTGCTCTTGTCTTACGAGTTGCTGGATTCATCCACCCAGCGGTGGGTAGTGCAATTACTTCGGCAGTGCCCGCAGCTGCTGATTCAACACGAACCTGGGCACCTTCTGCTATTAGTAAACCTCTCAGCTGCGTCAAAAGGCTGTTCTCAGCCTCAGCATGCGAGAAGTCCGATTGCTCCCTTGAAGATGAAAGCTCGTCCATTAGACGCTGCATGACGGGCTTCATACAGCTTACATTCAGCTTCAGCTCGACCCATTCATGGAAAGGCTCATAAATATGAGTGTCAGATCGGTCCAGCAACAAACAGGCCTGAAAAATATCTTCAGCCCGTACTGGTCTTTGTCGCTCCAAAACGGCTGTTCGAATCAATGTTCCCGTGATGGATCGCTTCACGCTGCTCTCGAAATTCGGCAACTGCTTATGTATGATCCGTTTGACCGCATCCGCTACGATCTCTGCCCGTTTCTCCTGCGGCATCGCAGCGTATTTGTGCTGAACGTAGCTTCGAATGTTCCGAACGTCTGCCTTAGACAGAACGTATGCTTCATCGGCTGGCATGACGAATCGCCCCTTCGCGTCATCTCAACCCTATTTTACCACATCTTTCCTTATGATAGTGAGCTAAGTTTGCGAATCTCAGCTTGAATATGCGGCTGCATAATAAAAGCAGCAATTTGCTCCTTCTCGCTCACCGTAAACTGATACTCGCAGTCGCAGCCCTCATCAAGAGGCACCATTTGAGCGATCGTCCCGTCAATGGTACTAATGACGAGTGCCGTAAAGTCTATGAGGTCATCAGGTACTTCCGTATCAGGAGCTAGCTCAAAGCGAAGAACAATATCCACCCACTGCTCGTTCCTTAGTTCTATCGCAGGTTGAAAGGAGCTGAATGTAAGCTCTGTTATTCGGTCTAGCCCATATTTTATCATGTCGTTCCTCCTATTCTCTCTAATAGCCTCTCGGCATTTGCCGAGGCTGATGGGACAAGGGTTTCCTCGAACCATCTTTATTAGCATCCTCCTACTTGGTTAGGGGGATTTTTCATTTAATCCCATTTTTCATTATGGGAAATA
>NZ_JBXBBJ010000034.1:0-42726 GCF_057221575.1 Paenibacillus sp. Y660
CTGTTCCCGCCTACGTCCTTACAGAAAATGATGTAGAGTCTACATTCTCCACCACTACCACACAAGGTGTCAATGTTGTAATACTGAGAATAAGCGAGAAAACGGGAGAAAACATTACTTTATTGTGGGAGGTGGAATGGGATTGAATATTCCGCATACAAGCGTATGTTCACATGAAAAAACCTCCACCGCGATGGGGAGGCCTAATCCGTTTCAATAACTATTAATGCAGCGTTATTGCATTTATTACAGCAGCCATTTAAGAAAAGTACATATCCATCCAAACTTATTGAAAAGTTTACTAAAGTAGTTGCGCTTGAACATTTGCTACTGGGGTCTGGGAAGTCTTCTTATTCCTCATCGTGATCTACCCATTTTAGTTCAGAATAGGAACATCCTAACGAGTCATGAATTCCCCAGCAATCACAACCAGGTGTATTGACAATAGCTTTGACGCGATCTTTATATTTTTCAAATATATCAGGCGTTTTCTCTTTATTGAGTGTTTGAATCACTTTATCATAAGCATCCGTGAAAAAATCGCCCATATTCTCAAAGATATCGCCTTCTTCATGAATATACTGAACGACAATTTCACAGAAATATACCCTTAATTCAAAAGGCCAAATGGTTCCCTTTCCGACATTGTTCATATCGGAAATCGTTTGTTTTACAGCAGCTACTCGTAATTTAGGAAACCCTCTTGTCGGATAAAATTCTTTGTAGATGCTCTGTTTGCAATCTTCTAAGAATTGGATAATGCCACTCTCGCCTTGAAGTTTGATAGAGACTATAGAATGTGCGGCTTTATTCGATTTGACTGCATCAATAAGCAGCTCGGTAATTTCATCTTTGGTCATTTCTTTTACCTTGTGCTTAATTTGAGTAGCAGTCAGTAAAGAAGATTTGCTTTCTGTTTGTTTATGGCTCATAGTTCTTTAACCTCCATCATGACACGTATCACACTTTACTCTACCTTTTCTAATAATTTGGAAACTCCATCTGATCTATTAATATGAAAAAAAGCGACAAATCTATCCACCGAATCGTCTCCACTTTTTATTTTCTTGAGCAATTTCCGACTTCGATTAACAATGTAATCTTTATGGTTTACGGAAAACCCATAGCCTAGTCCTGATGTCATACTAAACCCATTAAGATGAATCAGCCTTGAAAACAAAAGCATACCGGTTTTCAAACAATCGCTCAGCGCAATATCCACCATATGAATAACTTGATTATTATCGAACAAACTTTTAAGCATGACCACTGAGTTTTCCTTGTTGATATCTACGACCTCGTATAGAATTGTTTCTGATCGCTTCATTGCCTGAAATAGTTCTTCTTCCTCTTCGTTTGAAGGTGCATATTTGTCTATGTACTCAGATAAAGCACTTCTACCTTCTCTAATATTTTCATATACATTGAAGTCGTAGAGAGCATCTTTTTCTGCATCAGATTCTATCATAACCTTATTTTTGTTAAGGATACCCACGGTTTCGGCAGAATTTTTGAAGTCTTCGCCACTAACAAACTCATTTAGAATTTTCATGTGCAGATCAACTTGCATTTTTCTAAATTTCTTATACTTTTCAAGCATACTCACGATATATTTCCTCCCTGATTTTAATCCCCCCGATATATCCTTACCACGCACTCCACATGCACCGTCCAAGGAAACATATCCACCGGCACCACCTCAACCGTCTTATACCCGCCATCCTCTAGCACTCGCAAGTCCCTTGCCAGCGTAGATGGATTACAGCTCACATAAACCACTCTTTCCGGCTGCATAGCCAGAATCGTCTCGAGCAGCGCCGGATCGCAGCCTTTACGAGGCGGATCGACGACGATCACATCCGCCGTAATCCCTTCCTTGCGCCAACGCGGTATAACAACCTCCGCTGGTCCAGCTTCAAACGACGCATTCGTGATGCCGTTTAGTTCAGCATTCCGCGCCGCATCCTCAATCGCTTCCGGCACAATTTCCACGCCATAGACGCGCCCTGCCTGACGAGCGAGGAACAGCGAGATCGTACCTATGCCGCAATAGGCGTCAATTACGGTTTCCGAGCCCGTTAAGCCCGCATATTCAACCGCTTTGCGGTATAGCTCGACCGTCTGCATCGGGTTCACCTGATAGAACGATCTCGCCGATATGGCGAATCGTATGCCGTCGAGCTCATCATAGATGACCTCATTGCCCCATAGGACGCGGGTCACATCGCCAAAAATAACGTTCGTGTCGCGCTCATTCACGTTCTGAACGATGCTCTTCACGCCCGGCAGCTCCTCGCGGATTCTCTCAACCCAGCGATCCGCCATCGGCAGCTTCTTGCCGTTGGTTACAAGCACAACCATAATCTCGCCTGTTACGACGCCAGTCCGCGCCATCACATGGCGCAGCACGCCGCGGCCCGTAGCTTCGTCGTAAGGCGCAATGCCAAGCTCGCGCCCGATGCGCTTCACGACGCGTATGACCTCGTCATTGTGCTCATGCTCAATGAGACAATCGTCCATATCGATGATTCGGTGACTTCCGCGAGCATAGAAACCTGCAATTAGTTGTCCATCATCGGAACTTAAACCTATAGGTACCGAAGCCTTATTCCTGTATCGCCAAGGCTCGTCCATGCCAACCGTCTTGTGCACAACAATGCCCTCACCCTCAGCATTGTCCTCTCCAGCCACCTTCAGCTTCCCAATGCGGACCAAATTGTCTACGACATGCTGCCGCTTCCACTCGAGCTGCGCTGGATAATCAAAATGCTGCAGCTGGCAGCCGCCGCATTCCTTAAAAATGTCGCATGGCGGCTCCACGCGCGATGGACTCTTAAGCACCAGCTCCTCGAGCCGTGCATATCCATACTGCTTCTTCACCTTCATGACCTTCGCTCGCACGCGTTCACCAGGGAGCGCTCCCTGAATAAAAAGGGTAAAGCCGTCAGCGCGGCCTACCCCTTCACCATCATGCGTCAGGCCGATAATATCGACGGTGACCTCTTCGTTTTTTTGAAAAGGCGCATCTACTGGTATCGCCGCTGCATTCGTACCTGCCGCGCCGCGCGATCTCCCCTTGCCGCCTCTGCTTCTACCTTTATTCATAAACTCTCTCCGCTCTATCTTCAATGCTGTTGCTTATCAAAAACTATCCATTGTTCATTGTTTCATTGTTTCATTGTTCCACTATTCCATTGTTCCATCGTTCTACTATACCACTATTCCATTATTCCCTAATTCCAATATCCATCCGCGCTTAGCGGTACGTCGACACTCACCTGTTTCATCCGAAGATCCGCGCCTAGCGGTCCGTAGAACTCCCTAGTTTCACCCGAACTCCGCACCTAACGGTACGTCGACTCCCCAGTCTCATCCGCAAAAATACGCAGATGCGACGGCAGCACCGAGAATGTGCACGGCAGCACGCCGCCATATTCGCCATCGAGGTTTATTTGCACATAATCCGGCGTTGTGACCTTCAGCTCATCCGTGCGGAAGTGGATCACATGCGGATCGTTCAAATGCTCGCCGCGCAGCGCGAGCGTCACCAGCTTAATAAATTCCGGCAGGTTGCACTTGCGGATAAGCAGAACATCCAATAAGCCGTCATCCAGCTTGGAGTCTGGCGCAAGGCGCTCGAAGCCGCCGACCGAGTTGCTGTTGCAAATGAGGAACATCATAAACTCGTCATGAAATTCTCCAACGCCGGCCGCCTGAAAGGTTAGCTCGGTCGGGCGAAGGCGGGTCATTTTCTCCATACCCTTCATATAATAAGCCAACTGCCCGATCATCGTCTTCAGCTTGCTCGGCACATCATAGGTCAGCTCCGTCAAGGAGCCGCCCCCGGCAATATTTATAAAATAACGCTCATTCGCCTTGCCGACATCAATCGGCCGCGTATATTGCTGAATGATCAGATCGACCGCATACTCCCAATGCTTCGGAATGCCTGTCGCCCGTGCAAAATCATTGGTCGTTCCCACCGGCAAAATGCCAAGCGGAGGCCGATTCGCCTTAGTCGCCAAACCATTAATGACCTCGTACAGCGTACCGTCGCCGCCAGCAGCAATAATCATATCATAGCCGCGATCCGCTGCATCCGCTGCCGCAATGGTCGCATCTCCTTCACCGATCGTCGCATGGCAGCTCGTTTCTATACCGCCCTGCTCAAGCCGCTGGAGAATATCAGGCAGACGTTTCTTCATTTCTTCTCTTCCCGATGTCGGGTTATAGATTAATCTCGCCCGTTTGATTGCCATCCCGGTTCACTCCTAACCATCCAATCACCCAATCTTCTATGGTCCAGACGATATGTCTACTTTTTATTTAAACGCTGCAAGCCCTTGTACATCTGGCGCTCCAGCCATCGTTCAATCGCAGCATGTGGCAGCATCGCTCTGCCGTTATACCGATAAGCAAGCCCAGCAAGACGCGTCGGAATGACATGGTTCGTAAAATAACCCTGGCTCAGGAACAGCGGCACCACAATAACCGCTTCCTCCGGATTAGCCGCCTGCATCGCTGCAAGCTTAGCCGCTGCTTGATCGGGCAAAAGCATCGCATATTCGGCACGCTTATAGCCGCCAAGCACACGAAGACGCTCGCCGAGCTTCATCAGCCCTTCCTGCCAGCGCTCATGGAATACCTTTTCCTTGCTTCCGTGGCCGATCAACAATATAGCTTCCTTCTCTGGCTCCGAGGACAGCTCTGCTATATTCATCGCAAGCAGCTCTGCAATTTCCGGATCATCATCGATTGGCTCTCCATAATGAACGTTAGCAGCAACGCGGAACATGCCTAGATCGCCTTCCAAATCCGAAACCCATGGAAAGCCGAAGGCTTGCCCGATTTCATCCACATGCGTGCTTCCTGAAGATACGAATAGCGGCACAACGAATAGATCCGTCACACCTTGCTCCTCAAGCGAATCGATTCCATCCTGAATAAGCCTTCCCTCGACAATTTCAAGAAAGGACGACATGATTGGAACGTTTGACAAACGAGGCGACAAAGCCGCTGCCGCAATCGCATGATCGACTAGCTGTACCCAGGCGGTTTCCCTAGAGCCGTGACTAATAACGAGAATGCCTGGCTTCATTGAAGGAACCTACCTTCCAAGACGCTCTAAAGCCATTTTATACCCGTCATTGCCGTAATTCAAACAACGCTTCACTCTAGAGATTGTTGCCGTGCTGGCACCTGTCTCCGCCTCAATTGCATTGTATGTGCTGCCCTTGCCGAGCATACGCGCAACTTCAAGTCTTTGAGATAAGGATTGAATCTCATTCACTGTGCACAAATCGTCAAAGAACACATAACATTCCTCAACTGATTTCAATGTAAGAATCGCTTCGAATAATTGATCTATTGCTTTATCGTTAAGTTTTTTAAGCTGCATTCGTATTCACTCCTATTAAAACTAATGTTACTATTGTATCTTTTTTACCCGTTTTTTTCAAACATTACCGTATTCACGCTTTACAGAACGGAAGAACCAAGCAACTGATTTTTGAAGCAATCACTCATACAAGCACAGGGCATTATCTAGAAAAAAATTCCGCACTCGGGACATTCGTCCAATCCTTATGTTCGCCTACCCCATAGACTATTATAAAAGAAGGGTTGTGATCCGTGTGAATTATCGCAATAACCCCGGTACCGGCAACCAGCATTATGATTGGCACGGCGGCCAACGCCTAACGGCAGAGCAGCTGAGCAAATCATCTGGCGCAAAGTCAACCGGCTTCAGCTTTGCCGCTGACCTGCCCACCATGCCGCCAGCAACAGTGACGCCGCCAACGCAGGATATCCTGCCCGCCGTCATACCGGAGACAGCAGCTGAGCTAATCGAAACGACCGCCAGTGCCAAAGCAGGCGGCTTCTCTCTTGCCAACTTACCTAAACTAGATGAAATCAAAGGTTTCGTCGACCGTATTGGCGGCATCGACGGAATCCTTACAACGGTTACGAAAGTTCAGAAGGTGATGTCCAGCGTCTCTCAAATGGCGCCACTTGTCAAAGTGCTCATGGGCTCCTTCAAAAAAACCAAAAAATCGGATGACGATGATGAAATCGAATGGAAGCCAAAACGCCGCAAGCGTCGCAAGCCTACCTCTGGCAGCGGCGCAGGCAAAAGCGGGCCTCGCCGCCGCAAGCCAAAGCGCCGTTAATCATTTTGAAGTCATACACCCTGATTGCCATGCGCCTTGCGCCGCAATCAGGGTGTTTTCGTTTCATCCACAGCTGTGGTCGATTTGTGCATAAATCAAATTATTCTGACACTTTTTTCATTTATGCACCGTTTCACACATCTATTAACGAGTTATCCGGTTGTGGATAAAGAATATTTCCAGTCTATCCACAGCATTTCTCCCTTTTCACGCATAAAAAAACAATTCACCTGTGCACAGTGCAACCTTCGACATGTTTCGGCAGCCTTCACCCTATACACATTCCCATCCCACAAAGGTCGCCAAAACGTTGTACATTCAAAAGATGCGCAAATTCCCGTTATTCGTACACAACTGTTACTAATTATGTGCATACATGCAGTTTTCGCCCTGTTTCGCCAATGGTTGTCCACAGTGTTTAACTTCTTGCAGCCCTTCTATTCGACCTGCAGAGAACGCAAAAAATAGTGAGAAAAATCTCAATCCCCATGAGCATAAGCTCACGGCGAGTGAAGTTTTCCTCACTATCGCATTGTCACTCCATTTTATAGGAAGAAGAAGTGAATAATCCAATAGAAGAACATCGCCATCAAAACGGTAATCGGAATCGTAATAATCCAGGCTACAATGATGCGGCCTGCTACTCCCCATTTTACAGCGGAGAAGCGCTTTGCACTACCAACACCGAGGATTGACGAAGTAATAACATGAGTCGTACTAACTGGCAAGTGGATCATCGTTGCCGTTAGGATGACGACAGCAGAACCGATATCTGCAGCGAAACCGTTGATCGGCTCGATTTTGAAAATTTTTGTACCCATCGTCTTAATAATTTTCCAGCCGCCTACAGATGTACCGAGCGCCATTGCAGTCGCAGCGGAAATCTTAACCCAAAGCGGAACGTCCATCGTCGTCTGAAGGCCAGAAGCAACAAGGGCAAATACGATAATGCCCATCGCTTTTTGAGCGTCATTCGTACCGTGTGAGAACGATTGGAACGCAGCCGTAAGAATTTGACCAAACCGGAAACCTTTATTCACTTGATGCGGACTTGATTTGGCAAAAATCAGCTTCAATATCCACATGATGATAAAACCGGCAGAGAAAGCGATCAGCGGTGAAAAAAGCAACGCTTGAACGATTTTGATTAGACCGCCGGAGTTAATAGCACTCAAGCCTGCACCGCCGATGACTGCACCTGCAAGTGAGCCAATCAAAGCATGCGAGGATGAGGAAGGAATGCCAAACCACCATGTGATCAAATTCCAAGCGATTGCCGACAACAGCGCTGCGATAACGATTGGAACGCCGTGCTCCAGCTCCGCCGGATTGGCGACGCCTTTACCAATTGTTGCTGCAACGCCGGTAAACGTAATTGCACCGACGAAGTTCATAACGGCAGCCATAACGATTGCGACGCGAGGCTTTAGTGCCCGCGTAGATACGGCTGTTGCAATTGCATTCGCCGTATCGTGAAACCCATTTATAAAATCAAACGAAAGCGCCAAAAAGACAACAATCCATAGAACCATTAAATCCATTGTGTAATACTCCTACTCCTCAGATTAGCTGTTACGCATAATGATCGATTCCAGCGTATTCGCTACATCTTCGCAGAAGTCGGTCGTTTGCTCCAGCATCTCGTAAATCTCTTTGCGCTTCATCAGCTCAATTGGATCTTTGACATTTGTAAATAAGCTCTTGATGCAAACCCGAAGCAGGTCATCCGCTTGGTTCTCCAGCTCGTTAAGAGCAATGTTCGGCTCGCGGATCGCAAGCAGCTTACGCTCAGTCAACAAGTAGATTGCCTTCTTAATTTGGTGAGAGGAACGAACAAGAATGTCACCGAACAGCGTTATGTACTCATCCTTTTCACGAATGTTGTACATCTCAAACCGGGACGCGCAAGCTTCAATGCCGTCAAGCACATCATCAAGCGAAGTCGTAAGGGCCATAATATCCTCGCGCTCGATCGGAGTGATGAACGTTTTGTTCAATTCCTTCAAAATCGTATGCACGTATTTGTCGCATTTGCTCTCGTATTCCTTCATCGTCTTAGCGAAAGCTGATACATCCGATAGATCTGAAAGGCTTTTGGTGAAATACTCAACTGCCTCTACAATGGCGTCAGCCATTTCTTCGAACGTCTTAAAGAAAATATCCTTTTTCTTGAACATCGTAATCCCCTTTATCCGACTTGATGTTTAGGCGTACTGTTGTGAGCCCACAATATCTTAACATAGTTTACATGTGAATTGTTAAGAGAATGTAAAGGTTTTAAGAAAACTTTTTTGATTTTCATAAAAAAAATAAAAAAGACACAATCTCGAAACAAGATTGCGTCCTCTTCTATCCTTGGAAGCTCATCCGTTAACGTCTGTTAACAGTGTTTCCAATCTGCTATGATTGTACCCATTTGACATGTCCTTCGAATGTCGGATTGTTCGGCACGATATGGAAAAACGTTTTGCCCGGAACAAATGGCAGCTCTTCTCCGTTTATTACAATTCGAATCATGCCATCGGAAGCCCGTACCCATTCCGCTTCGATTGCTTTGCCCTTCTGGAACAAAATCGCCGAACCTCCCTCATTCAGGTCCACGGAAAGCCGCCCCTCATTGTCCAGCGTCTTGTGATCCGCACCAAGCACGACCAGATTCGCCGCCGATAGCTGCTCGTTATTGTTCAGATCAATATGCGGCTTTTCGCCGATGGAACGTTTGTATAATCCAGCATCGGAATCGTATTTGTAGCCCACACTATAATTGTTGAGTAAAAATGATACCGTAATGTCGCTTGCCGGAACACCGATCTCCGTAGAACCCGCTTCCGCAAATGTATAAGGCGGTACCTGCTTATCCATGCTGTATTTCTTCTTCTCAGCGCCCGTACGCAGCTTCTCCAAGCTCGAATAGAGATTATGCGGCGCTTTCCTTTCCTTGCTTCTCCAGAAATAGCTGCCCGCATTCGAGATTTCATCCAAATAAGGCTTGCCCTGCCGCTGCAAAACCGCATAGCCATCGTTGCTGGCGCCTGCGTGGGCGAGCACAGCTCCGAAGCTGTCTCCAATATCAATAAGATAAGGCCTGATGCTGCGAATCGGTCCGATCGTATCCGTTAATGCACTTGTGCTCTGAAATACGGCAATTAACCTTGTAATGCCGCCTTCCGCAAGCACTTCCCAAATGACGTCAGCGTTCGACAGCCCAGATTGCGGACGAGCTGCAGCAAAGTTATTAATCATAACGACGATAGGCCTTGCTGTTGCAGCCTTCTCAAGTTTTAGGCCCGTTAACGGTGCATCAAAGGGAAGCGGAACAGACGTAGCAATGGGCTCAGCTATGCCAGTCGGCTCGCTCATGTCACTAGTTTCCTGCGGGGATTCGCTGCCTCCGTTGCCCCCGCTGCATGCTGTTAGGAATAGAATGAGCGTCAATAATAGCAAAAATGCTGAATTTTTAATCTTTTTATCCATGCGCAAACCCTGCCTTTTCCAGCTTTGCTCAGCTTGTATTCGTTTACACTTAACTTCCATTTAAACACAATTAAGGACGTATGTCTCGACAAATAAGTTCTTCTCGGTGATATAAAAAAAAGGAGCAAGCTTTTTTTATGATCAAAAAAGCTCGCTCCATCTTGCTATCCCTATTCAACTCGCTTAAATACTCCAGTGATGCCATTCCTCTTGCTTCTTATCGAGACCGCTCAACCACTCGGAGGTAACGTGAATCGCTCCCTCCTGATGCTCGCGGGCAGAGTAAGTATGATTCGCTTGAAAAATAATTTCCTTGTCGCATAACCCTTCGCTGCGCGTCCAGAAAACCTTCTGGTAGAGGAAGCTGTAGTCGACTGGAATAAGCTCATCGCTCGTTCCGTGAACCAGCAGCACCTCGCCGCCAAATCTAGTCGCCGCTTGAAACGGCTGATGTTGGAGCAAAGATTCGAAGAACACAGGCTGCAGCGTATAGCCTTGGTAATCCGAGCTGCCTGTCGTAACCGCATTATCATAGCTGCTGCGGCCTACGATACGGACGATATCATTAAAAGGATAAGCAACCGGCGACCAGAGCACAAGCCGCTTCACCCGTTTGTCCTTAACGGAAGTCATAATCGCAATCGCCCCGCCAAGACTGTGGCCAAGCAATACGATTCGCAGCGGATCCACGCATTCCATGCTTGCCATATAATCGATTGCGCTTCTTGTTTGATCGACCATTGAATCAAAGCCAAGCGCGCCGTAATCACCGTTGCTCTCGCCGCAGCCGCCATAATCGAAGCGCAGGACGTAAGAGCCTTGCGCTGCAAGCGCGCGCGCCGTCTTCACAAATAAACGATCAACTCCTATACGGGAGCCAATGAATCCATGGCATATAATAATGGCTTGCCTTTTCTCTGAATCGGTTTTGTTCCCGTCAGTGGGGTAATGCAGCGTTGCCGCAAGCTCAAGCCCGTCGTGTCGCAGCGTCAAGTGCTTTTCCATCCCGATAACCTCCTGAAAGCTTATATATAATAATTCCTACCCGTATACTTTGAATTAACAATAGAACCATAATAGCATCACTGCTCTCAGACTGTCAATGATACATAGGAAAATAAAACCGTTCGCGAATTTGTCCCCGGTTATTATACCATATAAGGCACGTCATCATTATTTTGCCGCTTATTCAGGACATACTATGCACATGAAATAACGCGAAGCAAGTTTTGCTTTACAAAACTTTAAAGCTCATGCTTACGAAGTCAGTTTTGCTTCACAAAACTTTAAAGCTCATGCTTACGAAGTCAGTTTTGCTTCACAAAACTTTTAGGAGGTGCTTCCATGCCTTTGTGGATTGCTTGGCTGAAGGAACATTGGCTTTCCTTCCTGCTTATTTTAGGAACTGTTGTTGCCGTTATTTATGTGATTGCCGATCGGAAAATGCTGTTCTATAAAGAATGACGATCCAAGCACCTACGGGCAGAGGATTACTCCTCATGCATGATCGGCACTCGAATCGTCACAATGGTACCGGCTCCACGCTCGCTGTCTATCGTAAGCCGGCCGCCGTGGAGCTCTATGATTTCCTTGCAAATCGCCAGCCCAAGCCCAGAACCGCCTTGACCCGTGTTTGCCTTATAAAACTTTTCCGTTACATGCGGAAGATCCTCCGCTTCGATTCCGCAGCCGGTATCCGCTACAGTGAGCATTGCTTGGTCTTGCTCAATCGTAGTGGCGACTCGTATCGTTCCGCCCGCGGGTGTAAACTTGAGCGCATTGTCAATCAAGTTAATAATGACCTGTTTGAGCCGATTCGCATCTCCTCGCACGACGATCGGGCTTTTTCCATAATTGGCAAGTATCCGTACCCGTGTATGCTCCTCGCGTACAGCCAGTTGATTAACCGTTTCCTTAACCGGACCGTTGAAATCAAGCACCTCGCTGTGCAGCTCCATCGTTCGCGCAGAAAGCTTTGAGAAATCGAGCAAATCCTCGACCAGCCCCGATAGCCTCTCCGTCTCCTTGCTAATGATCGAGAGGCCTAGCTTAACCTCCTCGTCATCCTCGGTAGGCTCGCTTTCCTTCAGCGTCTCACTCCATCCTTTTATCGATGTCAGAGGGGTACGCAGCTCATGCGAAATCGATGATATAAAATCATCCTTAAGCTTTTCCCGCTTGCTCAGCTCCATGACCATCACATTAAAGGTTTCAGCCAGCTGTCCGATCTCATCGTCATTGCGCTGTATCGCCCGCCGCGTCCAGTCCCCCTCTGCCATATAGCGCGCCGCTCGCGTCAGCTCGCGAATCGGCTTTACAATACGCTGCGCGAGAAACAAGCTTAAGCCAAGAAACAACAGCACGACTCCTACACCAACAGCGGCAGCCATCCGAATGAGCAGGCTGACCATCGCATCCACTTGCTTCAATGAAGCTGAATAACGCAGCATAGATACGACTCGCGTTTCATTCCAGAGCGGAATGGTCACCGACATGACTCGCTCGCCATAGTACGGATCTACGCCGCGCCAGCTGCCGGATTTCCCGGCAATAGCCGCCTTCACATCAGCTGTCGTATAATGAATATTCGGCGCAAAGCCGTCCGAATCAATCCGTATTTGACCGGTGCTGTCGAGCAATTGCAGCCTTGTACTGCTCTCTACCATATATTGCAGCATGTAATCGCCTTGATCCTGCACGGTGAGCGATGAAAGCGAACGACTATGCAGCGATAATGCCGACTCTGCTCTCTGCTTGACCGAGCTCTGCGCGCTTCCGTAATAATAGTTCCACATCAAAGCTGCGAACACGCCGCCGAGCACGCTGACGACAAGCACGATGAGCAGCAAATAGCTCCACACCATTCTCGTTTGCACGCTTTTCATTCGACGCATCCCCGCTTCCACCGATAGCCATAACCCCAAACCGTTTCAATAAAAGCGGGATCAGACGGGTTTTTCTCGATTTTTTGGCGGATTCGCCGTATGTTCACGTCAACCACCTTAAGGTCGCCAACATAATACCGGCCCCATACCTCAGTCAAAATATGATCGCGGCTGACGCTTTCGCCTACGCGCTCCATCAGCAGCCTGACCAGCGTCCATTCCGTAGGCGTCAGAATTATTTCCTGCTCCTGCTTCCAAAGCTTGCGCTCTGCAACGGACAAGCGAAACGGCTCCACGCGGAGCTCTTGATGGAAACTCGTCGCATGAGGAGCGGACATCTGCTGTATCGGTATAAGCTGCTGTGCAAAGGGTGCGAACGATGCATCGTCATGTCCAGCTGCCGCTGCCTCGTCGGCTTCTGCAGCTCCTTCC
The DNA here is from genome assembly GCF_057221575.1 of Paenibacillus sp. Y660. NCBI lineage: Bacteria > Bacillati > Bacillota > Bacilli > Caryophanales > Paenibacillaceae > Paenibacillus > Paenibacillus sp. Y660. The sequence goes on from NZ_JBXBBJ010000034.1 coordinate 12,962, forward strand.
TTGGCCGCCGCAATTCCTTCTTGAGCGGCTGACGCCTCCCGCTCCGGTGCGGCAATGTCCGGCTTCATTCTACGGTAGAGAGATTTGATACGCGCGATGAGCTCACCCGGGCTAAACGGCTTTTGCACATAATCGTCGGCACCAAGCTCCAGCCCATGTATTTTATCCTCCTCCTGCGACTTCGCCGTGAGCATAATGATGCCCATGCGCGGATATTGCAAGCGAAGCTGCTCGCATACCTCGAAGCCGCTAATCGTAGGAAGCATAACGTCCAGAAGCGCGATATCGATAGGACCTTCCGTATTGGCGAGCGCGATTGCCTCTTCGCCAGTTTCTGCTTCAATCACTTCCATATCGTTGCGCTTCAGATTAATACGGACAAAGCCGCGGATGGACTCCTCGTCCTCCAACAATAATATTCGCATAGCTTAGAGCACCCGCTTTTCTCTCTTAATCGTTGCGAATCGTTAAAGAAGAAGCGAACGCTGCTTCAACCCCTACCATATCGCGAAATGCTTGCCGTTCCGCCTCGGGCCAGCCCGTCGGCGCTTCTTTTACGAAAGATACCGCAAACACATTGCCGCTGTCCGTCAGAAGCTCGCGATATGGCTTCGTTTCCTGCTTCCAAGCGTTTTCGACGCTTTCCCAAAGCTTCTGCGGCACAGCATATAAAGTAGCCATTTTGGCCGTAACATTTGTCTTCTCATTCCAATAATTAACCGCCACGAAGGCGTATTGCTCATCCGAGCTGTGCAGCGTGTAGCGTCCCATCCATTCCTTGGGAATTTGAAGCTGCATGCCGTATCGATAATCGGTAAAATCTTCTCTAACCTTCACAAAATCATTTTTGCCATCCCATTGCACCCATTCATTCAACCATTTGGACTCCGCATAAGAGACGTTCGGGTAACCCGGAGCCTCCTTCGTCCACTGCAGCTCCAAGATGCCATCGCTGTTAATATCCTTGCTCATTGTAGGCGTACCGCTAAACCCTTCATACTCTGTATCGAAGTTTGGGTATACGAGCCGCAGCTTGCCTCTCTCCCAGACATACATGGCCGTGTAAGTAGCCTGAGCCCCCGTAGATGCCTCCAAAACAATCCCTCTATGACGCTCCGAGATTTTTCCGATCAGCAAACGATCATAGCTATTGACACCGTCATACAGTTTTTCCGTATAAATCTCCTTCATGCCGCCTTTTTTCCAATTGTAGAGGGTTAAATGATATTCAGGCAGCGCCAATTCCTGATTGGTCCCATGCTCTGAGATAATCGCGAGCTCCAGCCGTCCATCCTCGTTAATGTCTCCTGTATCCCCGTACGAATAGGGGATGCTCTCCACTGGCTTCAACGTCAGCTTGCCCGCCTCGTTGCGTACTGGCGTAGAGTCAAATGAGTAAACCTCAAGCACGTTCGGACTGTCGAATGCGCCGATCCACCCGATCAACATTTCCATACGCCTATCTTTATCGAGATCCTCTATTTTCAGCCAATCGATCATTCTTGCCAGCGGCTGCTGCACAAGCACCCAAGGCTTCCATAAGGACTTTGTATATTTAAACACCATAAGCTCAGGTGAACTGTATTCATTGTAATAAGAAACGATAGCCTCTTTCGTGCTGTCTCCATCCACATCAGTTAGGCGGATCGCTTCCATATGCTCTTCCCTAAGGGGAAGTGTAAGCTTGCTGTAAACAGGCAGATTTTTTTCAATTGCTTGTACAATAGCCTGCTTCTCAGGCGAGATGGCTGGCTTCTGCAGAAGATCTGCAGGCGCGGCTGTATAACGACAGCCAGTTGACAAGAATAGGAGTGAGATAGCACCGCTGAGCAGAAAGCTCCATCGCATTATTTTCCCCCGCCTATGCTTGGCATTTGTATCACTTCCGTCATTCAACTCTGCAGCCTCCTCGTGCAAGTACCCGTGTTAAGCGATTTGATCGGCGGTAACGAGCGTATAACCCTTTTCCACCAAATCATCAATGACGTCCGGCAGAGCTTGTACCGTGTTCTTAATATGCTTGCCGCCAAAAGAATGCATTAATATTATACCACCAGGCTTCGCCTCGTTCTTAATCATTTTGCGGATATCGGCTGACGAAGTGCCTGCCCAATCACGCGTATCTATGTTCCAACCGACTAGTTCACGATGATTCGATTTCAATAACACCTTCAGCGTATCCGATACGGCTCCATATGGTGCGCGGACCATGGACGGTGTATAGCCTATTGCTTTCTTGATTGCCGCATCACCTGTTTTGACTTCCTCGATGATTTGCTGCTTATTCAGCTTGGATAAATCTTTATGATGATAAGTATGATTGCCAACCGCATGCCCTTCGTCCACGATGCGCTGGAGCACCTCTGGATTTTTAGTCACTTGCTGTCCGACTACAAAAAAAGTAGCCGTTACTCCTTTTTCCTTCAGGATATCCAAAATATCGGTCGTGTAACGCTTATCCGGCCCGTCGTCGAACGTGAGCGCGATCAACATCTCTTCCTTGCCCGGCTTCGTTTCCGTTACAGGCTGATTGGGCTTATCCAGCTTGTCAACAACCTTGTCCGGCTTGTCCGTTGCCGATGCATCCGGCTTGTCCGTTGCCGATGCATCCGGCTTGTCCGTTGCCGATGCATCCGGCTTGTCCGCTGCCGATGCGTCCGGCTTGTCCGTTGCCGATGCGTCCGGCTCATCTCCGTCCGTTTCCGTTTTAGATGGATCAGTCGCCTCGCCTGTGGATGGCTCTCCCTCGAAACTGCCCTGGATAATTCCGCCTTCTGCCACTCCGCTATTGCCTACGATAACGACATCCCCTTTGGCGTCTGCGCCGTCTTCCAACTGCGGTCCCTTCCCTACGCTGCCCTCGTTTACAACAGGGGACTTCCCATTACTCAAAATTGATGCCAAACTGAAACTCTCGCTTGCCGAGCAACCGCTGATAAACAGGAGCACAGCAGCCATAATGATCCCTGTAAAAATAATGCTACGATGCCTTTTTGCTTTTGCCATTCCACTCACCTACTATTCCTCGCTGATAGATTGATTGTAACTCTACTGCTGATTAATAGAGTTACAAATAAGTAACACCATTCGAGAGGATCTGACATATTCAGCGAATAAAAAAAAGGCCAGCCAAAAAGCTTTGGCCGACCTAAAAAGACGAAAGACCAACCCCTCGCGATGCTCTATGCGAGCTTCGAAGTGGGTTGGTCTCTCTTTAAGCTTTAATAGCAAGCAAATAGCTTAAATAAGTGCTTTAGCCGCAATGTCCGTGCGGTTTTGCTTGCCTTCAAAATCAATGACGCTGACGGCTTCGTATGCACGAGCACGCGCTTCCGCGATATCGCGGCCAAGGCCCACGATGCCAAGCACCCGTCCGCCGTTAGTAACGAACTCCCCGTCCTTCTCGGCAGTACCTGCGTGGAAGATGAGAGCGCCCTGCGCTTCCGCTTCAGCAAGTCCAGTAATAACTCTGCCCTTCGGATACGAAGCCGGGTAGCCTTCCGATGCCACAACGACGCAAACGGCTGCTTCGTCGCTCCACTGAATGTCCAGCTGGTCCAGATTACCGCTAAGCGATGCCAGTACGATGTCGACCAAATCCGTTTGCAAACGAGGCAAGACGACCTGCGTTTCCGGATCGCCCATACGCGCGTTAAACTCGATTGTTTTCGGGCCGTCTTTTGTAATCATTAGGCCTGCGAACAGGACGCCGCGGAACGGTCGTCCTTCGCTAACCATCGCTTTTGCCGTAGGAATAATGATGTTCCGGATGGATTCATCAATAATCGCTTGATCGATATGCGGCAGCGGTGTATAGGTGCCCATGCCGCCCGTATTCGGGCCTTTGTCACCGTCAAAAATCGGCTTATGATCCTGTGCAGGAACCATAGCCCGAACCGTTTCGCCATCAACGAAAGCTAGAATCGACATTTCTTGTCCGACCAGACATTCCTCGATTACGATTTGGCTGCCCGCTTGGCCAAATACTTTATCGACCATCATCTCGCGCAGCGCTTGCTCCGCTTCTTCAAGCGTGGCCGCAACCGTTACTCCTTTTCCCGCAGCCAAGCCGTCCGCTTTGATTACGATCGGAGCCGTTTGCTCGCGAAGGTATGCGGAAGCTGTCTCGTAATCGGTGAACGTTTCGTATTTCGCAGTTGGAATATCGTATTTCTTAAGCAAATTTTTCATGAAAATTTTGCTGCCTTCGATTTCCGCCGCGTTTTTGCGAGGACCATACGCCTGAATGCCGGCTGCCTCGAAAGCATCAACGATGCCATCCGCAAGCGGTTCATCCGGGCCTACAAATACAAGATCAATCGATGCATCCTTCGCAAAACGGATCAGCTCGTCGAAATCGCTGACTGCAATCGGCACGCAATCCGCAAGCTGTGCGATACCGGCATTGCCGGGCGCGCAATAAATATCTTTAACCTTCTCGCTCTTCTTAAGCGCCCAGACGATGGCATGCTCACGTCCGCCGCCGCCTACTACCAAAATACGCATATCCACTAACCCCCTATTTGACTATATGAAACAGCTGCAGCCGCCGCCTTCGCCAGCTTCCTGTCGTTAACGAACGGCTGCAATAGAATAGCTTTCCGCGAATCTAGTGCTTGAAGTGGCGTACGCTTGTGAACACCATTGCGATGTTGTTTGCATTCGCCGCAGCGATAGACTCTTCGTCCTTAATGGAGCCGCCTGGCTGGATGATGGCCGTAATGCCCGCTTTTGCCGCAAGCTCTACCGTATCGCCCATTGGGAAAAATGCATCGGAAGCAAGCGCTGCTCCTTTAGCTGCTTCGCCCGCTTGCTCAATCGCAATGCGAGCCGCGCCTACGCGGTTCATTTGACCAGCGCCAACGCCAATTGTCATGTCATCCTTCGCAAGCAAAATCGCATTGGATTTAACATGCTTAACAACTTTCCAGCCGAATAGAAGCTGCTTCAGCTCTTCTGCTGTCGGCTTGCGATCCGTTACGAACTGCAGGTCCGCTTCTGTCACGCTGTGAACGTCGCTCTCTTGTACAAGCATGCCGCCGTCAACCGATGTCACAAGCCATTCCGGCTTGCGCTCGCCAGCTGCGGACAGCTCGCCCAGCTTGAGCAAACGAATGTTTTTCTTCTTCGTCAAAATATCAAGCGCCTCAGGCGCGAAGTCTGGCGCAATGATGATTTCGAGGAAAATGCCGCTAAGCAGCTCAGCTGTATCCGCGCCAATCGTACGGTTAGCCGCAACGATACCGCCGAAGATCGAGGTAGGGTCTGCTGCGTAGGCTTTTTGGTAAGCCTCGTGAATCGTTGCGCCAATGCCTACACCGCATGGGTTCATATGTTTTACGGCAACAACAGCTGGCTCGTCGAACTCTTTCAAGATCGCGAGTGAAGCGTTGGCGTCGCTGATGTTGTTGTACGAAAGCTCCTTGCCGTGCAACTGCTCAGCCGTTGTTACATTGCCTGCTGCTGCAAGCGGCTTGCTGTAGAAAGCAGCCTTCTGATGCGGGTTCTCGCCGTAACGAAGATCCTGCACCTTCTCGTATGTAACGGTGTAAGTTTCAGGAAGCGGCTCGCCCATTTGCTTGGAGAGGTAATCCGAGATTAGGGAATCGTATGCCGCCGTGTGACGGAATACTTTTGCAGCCAGACGTTTGCGCGTTTCAAGAGTAGTGTCGCCCTGTGCTTTTACTTCTTCAAGAATCGTACTATAGTCGCCAGCATCAACAACAACCGTTACGAATGCGTGGTTTTTGGCAGCGGAGCGCAGCATCGTTGGTCCGCCGATATCGATGTTCTCGATGGCATCCTCATACGATACGTCTGGCTTCGCAATCGTTTCTTTGAACGGATAAAGGTTAACGATTACGAGGTCGATATAGTCAAGACCAAGCTCCTTCATCGCCTTCTGATGCTCTTCATCGTCACGAACGGCAAGCAATCCGCTGTGCACGGCTGGGTGAAGCGTCTTCACGCGTCCATCCAAAATTTCCGGGAAGCCCGTCACATCGGAAATGCCGATAACCGGAACGCCTTCCTTTTGAAGCAGGCTGAACGTACCGCCCGTCGAAATAATTTGCACACCTTGGTTTGCCAACTCTCTTGAAAATTCCACGATTCCAGACTTATCGGAAACACTAATTAACGCTCTACGAATAGCCACGCAAATACCTCCTCATCTATTTGACCAAACCTTTGCTTTTTTTCAAAAGAAAACCTTTAAACCGCCCGTTTCGCTTGATGCGGTCCAAGCTCGCTGCTCGGCAGGCGCAACCCCCCCGAATGAGCTCATTCCCGCCGCTACTGCTGGCATTAGGTCTAGTTTCTAGCTCTATCCAACCCTTCTGCCACTCTAGCGGCTCACCGTTACGTGGCGGCCATTCAGTGAGACGCGGCCCTGCGCGATCTGCTGAATAACGGACGGCAGCAGCGCTTGCTCAGCTGCATGAATACGCTCGGCGAGCGAGCCTTCCGTATCCTCGTCCGCTACTTCAACCGCGCGCTGCGCGATAATCGGACCGCTGTCCATGCCGCCGTCCACGTAGTGTACGGTGACGCCGGTCAGCTTGACGCCGTACGCCAGCGCCTGCCCGATGCCGTTCACACCGGGAAATGCCGGCAGCAGCGCAGGATGAATGTTAATCATCCTGCCGTAGAACGGCTCAACGAGCACGGACGTGATAATGCGCATATAACCCGCAAGCACGATAAGCTCCACGCCGCGGCGTTGAAGCTCGGCGATAATTTCCGTCTCATAAGCCTCGCGAGACGGATACTCCTTCGGCGTGAACAGGAACGTGTCCACGCCAGCCTTCTTCGCGCGCTCCACAACGGGAGCGGCAAGCTTGTCACAAACAAGAAGCTCGATGGTTACATCGAGCTTCCCCTCCTGCACCGCATCTACAATCGCTTGGAAGTTCGTACCTTGTCCCGAAGCGAAAACAGCGATGCGAAGCGTTCCCATTATACGTCCGCTCCCGTAAACGTCACGATGCGGCTTCCTTCCGTAACCGTTCCGATACGGTAAGCCTGCTCACCAAGCTCAGCTGCAATGCGAAGAGCTTCATTTGCTTGATCAGCCGGTACAACAACGACTAGACCAATACCCATATTAAAAGTCGTGAACATATCACGATTCGTAATTCCGCCTTTATTTTGCATCAAATCGAAGATCGGCAAAATCGGCCAAGAGCCGTATTCCACATCAACGTTCACACCATCAGGCAGAACCCGCGGAATGTTCTCGATGAAGCCGCCGCCTGTAATATGCGCCATGCCTTTCACTTCAACTTGCTCAACCAGCTTAAGCGCCGATTTCACGTAGATGCGTGTTGGTTCGATCAGCACGTCGCCTAGCTTCGCGCCGCCAAGCTCTTCGAGCTCTTGATCCAGCGAGTAGCCAGCATCCTCAAGCAGCAAGCGGCGTACAAGCGAGAAGCCATTGCTGTGAATGCCGCTCGATGCGAAGCCAATTACTGCGTCGCCAGCTGCGATTGTGGAGCCGTCGATCATTTTTTTCTTATCTACAATACCAACTGTAAAGCCGGCAATATCGTATTCGCCGCCTTGATACATGCCCGGCATTTCAGCCGTCTCGCCGCCGATCAAGGAACAGCCTGCTTGCACGCAGCCTTCCGCGATTCCTTTGACGATCGCTTCGATTTTCTCAGGCACAACCTTGTCGCATGCCAAGTAATCGAGGAAGAACAACGGCTCCGCGCCTTGTACGATAATATCGTTCACGCACATAGCAACGGCATCAATGCCGATCGTGTCATGCTTGTCCATTGCAAAAGCAAGCTTCAGCTTCGTTCCGACGCCATCCGTTCCAGACACGAGCACAGGCTCATCGTACTTGTCCTTGTTCAGGCTGAACAGACCGCCAAAGCCGCCAAGCTCTGCCAGCACCTCTGGGCGGTAAGTCCGCTTTACGTGCTTCTTCATCCGTTCAACCGCTTCGTTGCCTGCCGCGATATCGACGCCGGCTTTTTTGTACGCTTCTGACACTCTCGGTCAACTCCTTAACTAATTTAAGAGCAGCAATCGCTCCATAGGGTTAATCATTTATGCTGTTAACAGCTGCAGCTTTTATCCGATTCTTCGTTAACCGGCGTTGGGTAGTCATTATCGAAGCAAGCTAGACACATGCCGCGATTATACGCTCCGTCATTGCCGCCAACCGAATCAACAAAGCCTTGATCGCTCAAAAAGGTTAAAGAATCCGCGTTGATTTGCTTCCGGATTTCTTCGACCGTACGGGAAGAAGCGATAAGCTCCTTGCGGTCCGGCGTATCGATGCCGTAATAGCAAGGGTTCTTGAAAGGAGGCGATGTAATCCGAACATGCACCTCGGTCGCTCCCGCCTCGCGAAGCAGATTCACGATACGAAGCGACGTTGTGCCGCGTACGATTGAATCGTCAATCATGACGACGCGCTTTCCTTCTACTACTTTGCGAACGGCAGACAGCTTCATTTTGACACCTTTCTCGCGAAGCTCTTGAGAAGGCTGGATGAACGTCCGGCCGGTATATTTGTTTTTGATCAAGCCAAGCTCGTAAGGAATACCCGTTTGCTCTGCGTAGCCGATCGCTGCCGAGATACTCGAATCGGGAACGCCCGTTACGATATCCGCATCAACAAACGATTCCGTTGCAAGCTGGCGTCCCATCCGTTTGCGTGCCGAGTGGATGTTAATGCCATTAATATCGCTGTCCGGGCGGGCAAAATAAATATATTCCATCGCGCAGGTCGCACGGCGGTCAACCTTGGCGTAACGATCCTCGCGCATGCCGTTAGCGTCCAATATAAGCAATTCGCCCGGCTGAACATCACGCTCATACACAGCGCCAATCGTCTCAAATGCGCAGGATTCCGACGAGAATACATACCCATCGCCGATGCGGCCCATTACGAGCGGACGCAAGCCATGCGGATCAGACGCAACAAGCAACTTGTCATTGGTCAAAATAAGGAAAGCAAAGCCGCCGACAATGCGCTGCAAAGCTTCCTTCGCAGCCGTCTCGAAATCCTTCGATGAGCGTGCGATGAGATGCGCAATAACTTCCGTGTCGCTGGACGTTTGGAAGATCGAGCCCGACATCTCCAGCTCATGGCGAATTTCCGGCGCATTTACGATATTTCCGTTCGTAGCAACCGCAAGGTCGCCATCTCTGTAGCGGAAAATAAGCGGCTGCGCGTTGGCAAGCTTGCTCTCCCCTGCTGTAGAGTAACGCACGTGACCGATCGAACGGTCGCCGGCAAGCATATCGAGCTTTTCTTTGTCGAATACTTCTTTTACAAGGCCCATGCCGCGGTGATAAGCGAACTTGTTGCCGTTGCTTGTATCAACGGTACAAATCCCTGCACTTTCCTCGCCGCGGTGCTGCAAGGCATGAAGTCCGTAGTAAGAGAGGTTGGACGCTTCGGGGAGGTTAAATACCCCGAACACGCCGCACTCCTCACGCAATTTATCAAAAATATCGTCGCGGCCAATGCCTTCGTTATAGTGATCTCCTGTCCAAAGCAAAGGCTCCTGTCTTATTTCATCAGACATGGAATCGCATCCTTCCAGACCTTCTCCAGTTGTTGTACCGGCGCCTGAATACCGGCTTTTCCGTTGACGCTTATAGTAAGGCTGCTGCCTTTAACGTTGCCGATTTGTGCATGTACAACGCCTTGCTCTGCAAGCAGGGCTTGCAATGCTGCCGCTTGCTCCGGCTTAGCCGATAGCAAGATACGGGATTGCGATTCGCTGAACAGCAGGTGATCTGCGCGAAGCTCAGATGACAATGCCACTTCCGCGCCAAGGCGTCCGCTGATACACGATTCCGCAATAGCAACCGCGATACCGCCTTCGGACAAGTCATGAGCCGATGCTACAAGACCTTTTTGGATAGCGCCAAGCACGGCATCCAAAACCTTTTTCTCAGTCGCAAGATCAATTTCAGGAGGTCGGCCGGCAGCAGCGCCTTGCAATACGTATTGCAGCTCGCTTCCGCCTAGCTCCGCTTTCGTCTCGCCAACGAGAATAATAACGTCGCCTTCTGCTTTGAAGCCTTGTGTCGTAATGTGATCGATGTCGTGTACGAGACCAACCATACCGATTACCGGCGTCGGGAAGATCGCGCCTTTAGCGTTCTCGTTGTACAAGCTTACATTACCGCCGATTACCGGCGTGTTAAGCACGACGCAAGCCTCAGACATGCCGTCTGCCGATTTCTCAAGCTGCCAGAACACTTCCGGCTTCTCCGGGTTGCCGAAGTTCAGGTTGTCTGTTACGGCAAGCGGCTCAGCGCCGGAGCACACGATGTTGCGTGCTGCTTCCGCTACTGCAATTCGTCCGCCTACTTCTGGATCTAGATATACGTAACGTCCGTTGCAGTCCGTTGTCATCGCAAGCGCCTTGCGCGTGCCGCGAATCGTCACGACTGCCGCATCGGAGCCTGGTTGAACAGCTGTCGATGTACGAACCATGTAGTCATATTGATTGTAAACCCATTCTTTGCTAGCAACGGTAGGGGAAGCAAGAACCTTCTCCAGCGCGCCAGTCAAATCGGTTACTTCTTCATAAGCCGAAGTGTCTATTGCACCATTTTCGCTGTAGTAAGCTGGCTCTTTGGAAGGCTTGTCGTATACAGGGCACTCGTCAACGAGCGCTTTAACCGGCATATCGGCAACCTCTTGGCCTTGGTGGAACAAGCGGAGACGTCCGTCATCCGTTACTTTACCTACTTTGGCGCAAATAATGCCCCAACGGTCAAAAATTTCTTTCGCTTGCGCTTCATGCTGCGGCTCTACGACGAAGAGCATACGCTCTTGCGACTCGGAAAGCATCATTTCATAAGGCGTCATGCCTGTCTCGCGCTGCGGCACCTCGTCAAGGTAAAGCTCAAGGCCGTTGCCCGCTTTGGAAGCCATCTCTGCGCTGGAGCAAGTAAGACCCGCTGCTCCCATATCTTGAATGCCAAGCACGATACCGGAATCGATTAGCTCAAGCGTTGCTTCCATAACCAGTTTCTCCATGAATGGATCGCCGACTTGTACCGCCGTACGCTTCTCTTCAGATTCCTCGGAAAGCTCGACGGATGCGAATGTAGCGCCGTGAATACCGTCGCGGCCAGTAGCAGGACCTACGTAGAATACCGGGTTGCCTACCCCTTTAGCGACACCGCGCTGAATTTTATCATGATCGATTAGGCCGACGCACATTGCGTTAACGAGCGGGTTGCCCTCGTAGCTCTCATCGAACATAACCTCGCCTGCAACGGTAGGAATACCGATACAGTTGCCGTAGCCGGCAATACCGCTAACGACATGCTCGAACAAATATTTTACGCGCTCATTCTCAAGGCGACCGAAACGCAAGCTGTTCAGCAAAGCGATCGGACGAGCGCCCATGGAGAAAATATCGCGGATAATGCCGCCCACGCCCGTAGCAGCGCCTTGATAAGGCTCAACCGCTGATGGATGGTTATGCGATTCGATTTTGAATACAACCGCTTGGTTGTCGCCGATATCAACGATACCCGCGCCTTCGCCCGGTCCCATAAGAACGCGAGGTCCCGTAATCGGGAATTTCTTGAGGATCGGCTTGGAGTTTTTGTAAGAGCAGTGCTCCGACCACATGACGCTGAATACGCCGATCTCTGTATAGTTAGGTTTACGGCCAAGAAATCCGCAAATCAGCTCAAACTCATAATCGGATACGCCAAACTGGCTGTAAATCTTTTGCTCGGCAATTTGCTCCGCTGTCGGTTCTTTAGCTGTTAACTGCTGCGCCATGTTGTTCCCTCCATGCATTCAAAATCGATGTAAACATCCGTTTGCCGTCTTCCGAGCCGAGCAATTGATCGATTGCGCGCTCAGGATGCGGCATCATTCCTACTACGTTGCCTGCTTTGTTGCTGATGCCCGCAATGTTCTCAACCGAACCGTTAGGATTCGTGTCGCCCGCATAGCGGAAAATGATTTGATCGTTCGCTTTGAGCTCAGCTAACGCTGCGTCGTCGCAATAGTAGTTGCCCTCGCCGTGAGCGATAGGAATATTTATAATTTCGCCTTGCGAATATTGGTTTGTAAAAGGAGTGCTGCTGTTCACCACTTCAAGCGGCGATTGATGACAACGGAACTTTAGTCCGTTGTTGCGAATCAATGCGCCAGGCAGAAGGCCAGCCTCGGTCAAAATTTGGAACCCATTGCAAATGCCCAGGATATACTTGCCTGCTTCTGCCGCTTTTTTCACTTCGCTCATCACGCTTGCGAACTGTGCGATTGCGCCGCAGCGCAGGTAGTCGCCGTAAGAGAAGCCGCCCGGCACAAGAATTGCGTCATAAGCGGACAAATCCGTAGCTGTGTGCCATACGTAATCAACCGACTGGCCGATGGTGTCTTCGACTGCTTTGTAGCAATCGATGTCACAGTTGGAGCCAGGAAATACGAGTACCGCAAACTTCATCGCCTTATCCCTCCAGTTCAAAACGGAAATCTTCTACAACCGTGTTCGCGAACAGCTTTTCGCACATTGCTTTGATGCGTACTTCCGCTTCCGCGCGGTCAGTCGTGTCAAGCTCAAGCTCCAAATATTTGCCGATGCGTACTTTTTCGACTTCGGAGAAGCCCAGTGTGTGAAGCGCGCCTTGTACAGCGGTTCCTTGTGGATCCAAAACGTTTTGCTTGATGGTGACGTAGACGGTTGCCTTCATAATAGCCTCCTGAAAATGTGGGTTTTTCTCGCAGCAGCTTAATTGTCAAATGTGGCAGCCGCTCGGGCGCGGGGGTTATTGTCTTCGTCGCTTTCGAAGCCGGGAAATTCTGATTACACGCTTAGCGGTAATTTCCCGGCTTCAAGAAGCGATCGCTGTCGCTCTACGACAACAACTCCCCGCTCTCCGAGCTTCGCACATTTTCATTTAAGACCTTTTGCGAGGGTGGTCGGTGAAGCAATTTTTTGTGGCCGCGTTGTCACTGGCCACCGGATTGATTAGTGCAGCTTTGCTAGTGCACTGGCTGCTGATTTGTGCAGCCTTCGCTTTCGCTGGCTGCCTTGCATTTATGGGGTGCAGCAGCGCTCTCGCTGGCTGCCTGCCTCGTTGCATGCATTCTGCATGCTAAGAGCCTTATTACTGCACGCATTCTGCATGCCAATAGCTTCTGCATTGCTTCAGACGCTGTTGCGCCCCTTTGTTAACGTTGTCGCTTACGCTTGACGCAGTTTTGCTTGAAATGAGCTATCCTGACCTCTCGCTGCATGGTGAGCGAATTGGTTCAGCACAGAGAACAGTCAATAATGCGAAAGCCTTCTACAACTCAGCGCCTGTAAGACGGCGATAAATATCGCGGTAGCGTGCCGTTGTTTCGGCTACTACGGACTCCGGAAGCGGTGCCGGCTTGCTGTCGCGGTCCCAGTCGGAGCCGAGCAAGTAGGTGCGCACTGGTTCTTTGTCCATGCTGTCGATCTCTATATCCAGCGCATAGTTGTCCTCCGCCCAGAAGCGGGAGGAGTCAGGCGTGAAGATTTCGTCGATAAGAATGACTTTTCCGTCAATAAGACCGAATTCGAATTTGCAATCGGCTAGGATGATGCCATGCTCGGCGCAATAGCCGTGAGCGAATTCATAAAGCTTGATGCTGCGGTCGCGAAGCTCTTCGGCAAGCTCGGCGCCGACCATCTCAGCCATCTTCTCAAACGGGATGTCCTCGTCATGGCCAACGTCGTTTTTTGCAGCCGGCGTGAAGATTGGCGCAGGAAAACGTTCGTTTTTATGAAGCCCTGCCGGAAGCTCGATGCCGTTGATTGCAGACGTTTGCTGGTATTGTCTCCAGCCGCCGCCCGTGATATAGCCGCGTACGACGCATTCGATATCGATGCGTTCTGCTTTCCGAGTAACCATGATACGGTTTTTGAGCAGCTCAGGCTCGGTTACGAGTTCGCCAAGCTTCTCTACATCGGTATGAACAACGTGGTTCACTTGGATGCCCTCTGTTTGCTCGAACCAGTACGCCGACAGGCGGTTAAGCACATTGCCCTTGTCCGGCACAGCCGGGTCAAGCACGTAGTCGAACGCGGAGATGCGGTCGGTTACGACGATCAGAAAGTGCTCGCCCAGATCATACAGCTCTCGAACCTTTCCTTTGTAAATAAGCGGAGCTTTGATATAATCGACAGCCGTCGATAAAGCGTGCGATGTTGCGGTCATCAGGCCAGCCTCCCCTTAAATCAATCCCAAACGAGTGAAAATCGTATCGACATGCTTGAGATGCCAAGCCGGGTTAAAGCAATCGTCGATTTCTTCCGCAGTCAGCACGCTTGTAATTTCCTCAGTCTCGCCGATGATGTCGCGGAATTGACGCTGTGTCTCCCACGCCTGCATCGCGCGCGGTTGAACGGTGTCATAAGCTTTCTCGCGGCTGAAGCCTTTGTCGATCAGCTTCGTCAATACGCGTCCCGAGAACGGTACGCCGTATGTCGCTTGCATGTTGCGCTTCATGTTTTCCGGGAACACGGTCAGGTTGTTGATGATGTTGCCCAAACGGTTCAGCATGTAGTTGAGCAGCATCGTTGCATCCGGCAAAATAATCCGCTCAACGGATGAGTGGCTGATATCGCGCTCATGCCATAGGGCAATGTTCTCGTAAGCCGTAACCATATGTCCGCGAATGACGCGGGACAAGCCGGAAATGTTCTCGCAGCCGATTGGGTTGCGTTTATGCGGCATCGCCGAGGAGCCTTTTTGACCTTTGGCGAACGGCTCTTCCACTTCACGGAATTCACTCTTTTGCAGGGCGCGAATTTCGGTTGCGAACTTGTCGAGCGATGAAGCTACAAGCGCAAGTGTCGCCATATATTCAGCATGGCGGTCACGCTGCAGCGTTTGTGTAGAGATAGGAGCTGCAGTGATACCAAGCTTCTTGCATACAAATTCTTCAACAAAAGGGTCGATGTCAGCAAAGGTCCCGACAGCGCCTGACATTTTGCCGAATTGAACGTTGTCAGCCGCATGGTGGAAACGCTCCAGGTTGCGCTTCATTTCCTCGTACCAAAGCGCCATTTTCAGACCAAAGGTCGTTGGCTGAGCATGTACGCCGTGCGTACGGCCCATCATAGGCGTATCCTTGTATTGCAGCGCTTTGTTTTTCAAAATTTCGATAAAGCGTTCGATATCTTTGACAAGAATATCGTTCGCTTGAAGCAGCAGGTAGCCGATTGCTGTATCTACAACGTCGGTGGAAGTAAGGCCGTAATGTACCCATTTGCCTTCAGGGCCCGCTTTCTCTGATACGGCGCGCGTGAACGCGATAACGTCATGGCGCGTATCCTGCTCGATTTCATAAATTCGGTCAATATCGAAGTCTGCAGAGGCGCGAAGCGCAACTACGTCTTCCTTCGGAATAACGCCTAGCTCTGACCAAGCCTCGCATGCGCAAAGCTCAACCTCAAGCCACGCTCTAAATTTATTTTCCTCTGTCCAAATCGCTCTCATTTCCGGTCTGCTGTAACGCTCTAACATTAATTCTTCACACCTTCCAAATAGTTGTTTCTTCAATCCAGCTAAGCGCAGCATCTATGTTCTCTGCCAGGACATTGACATGTCCCATCTTCCGCTTAAAGACAGCTTCCTTCTTTCCGTACAAATGCAGCTTCGGCGCAACCTTGAGACGCTTTGCAGCCTCATCCTGGCTTGCCGTGAGGGCAAGGAGAGGCTCGACATGCTGGCCGAGCACATTAACCATAACAACAGGGCTCATCAGCGCCGTATCGCCGAGCGGCAGGTTGCACACAGCGCGCACATGCTGCTCGAACTGCGACGTCCGGCATGCCTCCATCGTGTAGTGGCCGCTGTTATGCGGGCGAGGGGCAAGCTCGTTCACGAACAGCTCGCCATCTGCCGTCACAAACAGCTCCACTGCGATTAGGCCAACTACGCCAAGCCCTTTAGCAATCCGCATCGCAAGCCGTTCCGCTTCGCGCTGCAGCTCCTCGCTGATTCTTGCCGGAACAATAGACAAATGCAATATATTATCGACATGTATGTTTTCCGCAACGGGAAAAGCTTTAATCTCCCCTTGCGGGCTTCTCGCCGCTATAACCGATAATTCCTTGTCAAAGCGAATGAACTGCTCCAGTACCAATTGAACCTTAGCTCGCGAGAGCGTCTCGTACGCTTCCTCGATTTCGTCCTCGCTGCGAATAACCCATTGGCCCTTGCCGTCATAGCCGCCCATCGCCGTCTTCAGCACGCAGGGCGTACCGAAAGCGGCAACCGCCTCGCGAAGCTCATCAGTGCTGCGAATTTCGCGATATGGTGCAACCTTCACTCCTGCCGCTTCAATCGCTTGCTTCTCGCGAAGCCGATGCTGCGTCGTGTACAGCAGCTTGCTGCCCTGCGGCACGTAAGATTCCTCCATCAGCATCGCTGCCACATCGGCGTCCACATTCTCGAATTCGTAAGTGATGACATCCGAACGCTTCGCAAGCTCGCGAGCCGCTTCGCGATCATCATAGGCGGCAACGATTTGCTCGGCAACCTGCCCGGTCGGGCTGTCCGCGACTGGGTCAATCGCGATGAACCGATAGCCCATCGCACTGCCGGCATTCGCCATCATTCGGCCTAGCTGCCCGCCGCCAAGTATGCCGATCGTGCTGCCTGGCAGCAGCGTGTGGATAGGCTGCTTGTCCGCTTCGCTGCTCATAGCGTTTCACTGCTTTCAAGCACTTCCTGCTTAATGCGCTCGCGGCGGGCTTCCACGCGCGCTTGCACCTCGGGGTCGAAAGCTCCGAGCATTTGCGCTGCCAGAAGTCCTGCATTCGTTCCGCCCGCATTGCCGATTGCTACCGTAGCTACCGGGATGCCGCCAGGCATCTGAACGATGGAGAGCAACGAATCCAGCCCGCTCAAATTTGAGGATTTTACGGGAACGCCAATAACCGGCAAAATCGTCTTCGCAGCGACCATGCCGGGCAAATGTGCAGCTCCGCCAGCCCCGGCGATAATCACCTTTAGCCCGCGCTCTACCGCAGTTTCCGCGTATTCAAACATGAGGTCCGGCGTCCGGTGTGCCGAAACGACCTTTTTCTCATAAGGAATTTGCAATTCCTCCAAAACGTCGCAGGCTAGTTTCATTGTGTCCCAATCCGATTTGCTGCCCATGATGACGCCAACCTTCGCAGACATGCGATCAAACCCACTTTCATGTATAAGTTTATAAACCATCAAGCGACTATGACTTAAAGCCGTAAAAAACAGAAAAAGCCCGCCAGCAACCAATTAAATAGGAATGCCGCAGGACTCGAGCGGAAGCATTAAGGATCAACAAGCAATCGCAATGACTGCGGACATCCATTAAGCTTCACTTCAATGAGGACGAGCAAGCCGGGCCAATATGCCTGAGAGACAACAGAAGGCTGCCCCATAAGAGAGGCAACCTATGTCCAACTTAAAAGGGCATATATGAGCTGCGAACTTGCTATATGGCGATCCAAGCCGAGATCCTGTTGGTTTCAATTGATGCAGCTCGCTTGATTCGCTTATCCATTCATCTTGCTCGTAGTCCGAAAATTAAGGTTTCCGGGTAGAAACATTCAGGCCTAATCCCAAATATATACGAGGGTGACTTTAAATAAAATAGGAAGAAAATAATCAGATTCATCCTTATGTTCCAGTTATAAATTTACGCGCAACGCCGCCGCCTCCATTCGAGGAAATTCGACAGCCGTTTTCGCTTCGGCAGTATCTCTGCCTCAAACCTATTCTAGTTTATCTAATCCCCAAACTACTGTCAATGAAATACGAACATTAAAAGAGAATGTTTTATAAAGGTTCGTTTTTTTGAAGAAAAGAACCGGAAATTCAGAACTGCTTAACCAAAAAAAGGGGATTACCTGCTGCAGCGCGCCGTATTTATCCCCATTGAGCCTCACTGCCGCAATCAGCAGCATCAGCAAAGTGTCGATCATCAATTACAATGAACAGAATCAACCGTAAGAAAAAAAGGCATTTTTCGCCGTTTTTCCACTCTGCTTGCTTATTATTCCCAATCCTCCGTATTCCTTCCGCGATTGGCTATGATTTTTCAGAATTTTACAGCAAAAAAAGCTGTTCGTTTATACATTCATACTTTGTAATAAGCAGACTAGGAATAGCTCTCTTTGAATAGAGTTATAACGGCGAGTTTTTTGGAATAAGAAGCGGCAGGCAAGGGCGGTCGCTTGAGCATGCAGATTGATTTTGAAAAGGAGGTTCGGCGAAGGTGCTGATCCATGTCGTGCAAAAAGGTGACTCGCTTTATAAGCTGGCACAGAACCATGACGTTTCCGTAGATGATATTGCAGCAGCCAACGGATTGAGTAATCAAACGGTGCTCATCGTTGGACAATCGCTAATCATTCCAACCGAAGCAGCCAGTCACAGGGTACGTGCTTCCGAAACACTGTGGCAAATTGCCCAGCGATACGGCGTTTCGCTGCAGGAGCTGGCGGCTGCCAACCAGATTACTAATCCTGCACTTATTTATCCCGGCCAAACGATCGTCATTCCGCAGCCAGCTCGGCCAACGATTGAAGTCAATGCTTATACGGAGAAATTTGGACCCGCAGGCGTCGAAATCGTTGAGGAAATCGGTGAATATTTAACCTACCTGAGTCCGTT
The DNA here is from genome assembly GCF_057221575.1 of Paenibacillus sp. Y660. Lineage (NCBI taxonomy): Bacteria > Bacillati > Bacillota > Bacilli > Caryophanales > Paenibacillaceae > Paenibacillus > Paenibacillus sp. Y660. The sequence continues at coordinate 31,601 of NZ_JBXBBJ010000034.1, forward strand.
CAGCTACCGCGTACAGACCGATGGCACTTTAACGACGTTAGACGATTCAGCTATAATTAACGCCGCCTACAGCAAGCGTGCCGCTCCAATGATGGTAATTACAAATTTCGAGAACGGCACGTTCAGCTCGGATATCGCACATACGATTTTGGCCAATCCCGATCTTCAACAGAAGCTTATCACTAACATTCTCGCAACGATGAATCAAAAGGGTTATCTAGCGCTAAATGTAGATTTCGAGTACATCTTTCCCGCTGACCGCGAGCTTTACAACGCATTTCTGCAAAGACTTGTCGACAGTCTTCATCCGGAAAACTATCTCGTATCCACCTGCCTCGCTCCTAAAATAAGCGCCGCCCAGACCGGCACGCTTTATGAAGCACATGATTATCCCGCTCATGGACGTATCGTTGATTTTGTCATATTAATGACCTATGAATGGGGCTGGTCTGGCGGTCCCCCGCGTGCCGTCGCACCGCTGAACGAGGTTAATAAGGTGCTTAGCTACGCCCTGACCGTCATTCCAGCTGAAAAAATCGTAATGGGCATGCCGTTATACGGCTATGACTGGACGCTTCCTTATGTTCAAGGAGCAAAATGGGCCCCAACCGTCAGTCCGAAGGAAGCGGTAGAGCGTGCAGGCAAATATGGCGCTGAAATCAAATATGACGATGAAGGTCAATCGCCTTACTACAGCTATTATGATGAGGAAGGGCGCGAGCATATCGTCTGGTTTGAGGATGCGCGCAGCGTACAGGCCAAATTCAATCTGGTCAAAACCTATAAACTGCGCGGCGTCAGCTACTGGGTGCTTGGCGTTCCGTTCCCGCAAAATTGGTATGTGCTTCAAGCCAACTTTACGATTAAAAAGCTTGTTTAGCGCCCAGTCTCGTTTGACAAAAAAAGACCGCAGCGTTCGTTAATGACGAACACTGCGGTTTTTTTCATAGCTGCTACACCAGCCATACGGTCTTCGCCGTAGCAGGAATTCGCTTTGGCTCTGGCGCAACCATGTCAGGATACCCCAAGTATAAAAAACCGACGATTTGGTCTTTCTCCGCAAGCCCAAACGTTTCTTTCATAAGTGGATGATACATCGGATCACCGGAACGCCAAATCGCTCCAAGTCCATTTGCATGGGCAGCCAGCAGCAGATTTTGCACGGCTGCCTGAGCAGCCGCAAGCTCTTCTGCCAGCACCGCGCGCGGATCGTCTGATGGCGAGCATATGGCTGCAATTACGACAGGCGATCGGTAGGCTTTCGTACGTTCCTTAGCCAATCGCTCTTCAAGCTGCTCCCCGACCAGCTCAGGAACTGCGGCAGCAGATACACGTGCGTAGCCTTCAGCAAGCCGCTCTCTTCCGTCACCTGTCATAACAATAAATGACCATGGCTGTGTATTAAAATGACTAGGCGCCCACGCTGCTGCGTCCAGCAGCCTTTCAATTAACGCACGCTCAACGGGGTCCTTCTTCACTCTGCCTATCGTTCTTCGCGTGCGAATCGCTTCCTCAATGTTCATCTTCCGAATCTCCTTCGATCAAATGACTTTAACGGGTCTTCTGATTCTATTGCTCGAACAGATGCAGGTACTCGCCGTACCCTTCCTGCTCCAGCTTATCTTTGCCGACGAACCGCAGCGATGCGGAGTTAATGCAGTACCGGAGTCCTGTCGGATGAGGTCCATCATCGAACACATGGCCAAGATGGGAATCCCCCTCTTTGCTTCGAACCTCGACTCTCACCATATGATGCGTAGTGTCTGTGTGTTCGGAAACCGCAGCAGCCTGCAGCGGCTTCGTGAAGCTCGGCCAGCCGCAGCCCGCATCGTATTTGTCGCGGGAGCTGAACAGCGGCTCACCCGAGACGATATCCACATAGATGCCATCCTCGGTGTGATCCCAGTATTCGCCGGTGAACGGACGCTCTGTTCCGCTGTTTTGCGTCACTTCGTACTGGATTGGAGTGAGCTGCTGCTTAAGCTCGGCTTGGTCCTTCTTAACGGTCCAGTTCTGCGAAATAAACGCGTCGCGGCCGGAGCCTTTACGGTACATTTTATAGCGGTAAGGATTCGATTTGTGATAGCCCTGATGATAGTCCTCTGCCGGATAGAAGGCTTGCGCAGGCTCGATCTCCGTCACGATTGGACGATCAAAGCGGCCGCTAGCCTCAAGCTCCTGCTTGGAAGCTTCCGCAAGCGCATGCTGCTGCTCATCATAATAATAAATGCCGGTTCTATACGATTCGCCGCGATCATGGAACTGCCCGCCTGCATCAGTCGGATCAATTTGTCTCCAGAATAAATCAAGCAGCTTCTCGTACGGGAAAATTTGCGGATCATACGTAATTTGCACCGCTTCCGCATGACCTGTCGTCTCCGAGCAAACCTCCTGATAGGTTGGGTTTACGGTATGCCCGCCCGTGTATCCGGAATCGACCTTTATAATGCCTGGCATTTCCTCGAATGGTGAAACCATGCACCAGAAGCAGCCTCCTGCGAACATGGCTTTCGCCTGAACTCGGCTCGCGCCGTTATTTGTGATTGGTTGATCCATGCTGATCACCCTCCTAATTGGTTCAAATCATAACTAGCACCTCTATTATACATGACGACTGCTGCTAATCACAAAAAAAGAGGACTGCCGCTGTTAAACGGCATATCCTCCTGAAGTCAATTATTCAAAATCGTAACCCGGTAAAAATACGAATAAGATCGGCAACGAACTAGCCCCCGGTGATGTATACGTAATGGTAACTTCCGGCGGCAGCTTAGGAGCCGATTGCCCATCCTCCGGTTTCTTCTGCGTATAAATCAATACGCCTTCTCCCAAGTTCAAGTGCCCGCCTGTCGGGACAGATACAACATTGCCATTTACAGAAACCGCGCCTTGAAAGATGCCTGCGCGCGGATTGAGGATAATGCGGGTTCCGTAGGTGACATCCTTAAGCTTGATTGTCGTCACTGCCCCATATTCCCCGCCGTTGAATGTCGATTCGCCAGTCAGCGCATCTACACCAACCATGCTGGTGCCGCGGCTGCCTAGACGGAGCTTGCCCTCTTTAAGGCCAATAGTCTCATTTACTTCAATCAACTGATCCGTATCCAAAAATCTTCCCCGATTGCCTACCTTCTCTAGCTGCTCCAGATTGAACACCGAGCTTAAAGCGTCCGACCATTCTCTCAGAGCCATCGTCGAGAACGTCAATGGTCCATCCGAGTCAACGTCCAGCAAACCAGAGAAGCCTTCTCCTGGATTCATAATGATTTTCTCCAGCTCCGGCAGCAGCACAGCCGATGTACCAGGTTCAATAATCATCTCGCGAGGCAAGCTGCCCGTCAGGTATCTTGTCACTGCGGCAGATCCAAATTGCATCGCATTCACGCTTGGACCCGCTAAGCCTCGGTTGCCTAACGTCAATGTAATCGCTTCGCTTTGCATATTCGTAACCACAACTGCTAATTTCATCCGTTCTTCAGCGCCGTTCCGATGATGAATGAACATGCGGCTTGGACCATCCAGTACATCCTCATACAGCAGTCCTTCGCCAAAAAACCGCTCCGGCGCGTTGGACATATACAATGTCGTATAGCCTTTTGTTTCAAAAGTAGGAACATCCTCAAAGCTATTCATCAGCTTTGCATCCACGCCGAATTTATCGCCGGGATTACCATAGCGCATGTAGTATTCATAAGGCGTGTACATGACTTCGTCAGTAACCGTAATATCCTGCACCGCTTGTGGACTCCAAGTGCCATCGTTATCATAAACGGATTGCGTAACCGCATAAACCCCCGGCTCAAAGTACGCGCTTTTGCGACCCGTCCATTCCGTTTTCAGAATCTTTCCATCAGGATCATAGCTAAGATCCTCAAATTCTACCGGCTCGCCAAGCTTCACTTGAACCGGAGCCTTAAAATTCGCTACCGGAGCGATGTTCGGATCTGGCTGAATCGTTATTGTAATTTGTTTGAGCTGTGCATTGTACACATATGCTGCGTTCCACAGCAGCTTAACGGAGGACAATGGCACATGCATCGTACCATTAATGCGCATTGCCGCATTTGGCATAACCATATATTTTCCGTTGCGGACCGCGCCGCGCATGTTGACGTTTAACGTCACTTTGTTGAGATAAGTATCGATATGAGTGCCCTTGCTATCGTTATATACGCTTGCCCCTACTGAGGCGGCCATCGTACGAACCGGAATCATGGTGACTCCTTTTACTACCGGCAGCGGCGTCGCCATTTGCTGCGCCTTGCCATTCAACGTCATTTGCTTCGACCCGTGCACAAACACCAGCTTGATTGGCTGACGCTCTGCTGCATCTGCTTGTTCCTTTGCTCCAAAACCTGTGCCTACAAGCGCTACTAGCAAGCTGGCTACGATTGCTCGCTTAGCAAATCGCTTGATCCAATTCTCTCTATTCATCCTGATCTCCTTCCGATTTGCGGCATCGACTGCCGCATCCCGAATGATTAGACGCAGGTAAGGGGTAGAATGTTCCGGTGAAAAATCAAATTTACATAAAATTCCCACCTGACACGGAGGACATCTATATCTCTCTTTGTTACAATAAGATGACATCCGCAACTATTTAGCAGCAATAGATGTCTAAAACGATGAGTCCCAATGCTTGCAGTTCGTTCATCCGTTCTTTCGTGCAAGTGACTAACAAGAGAGGTGAATGAATAGAATGAGTGATTTGATTTTGGAACAACGCACTGCTAGCCAATCCGACAAGAAGACGCGCAAAAAGAAAGGGAACCGTCCCTTCCTCCTTTTCGTTTGCGTTTGGCTCATTATTATATGCTCCGGCATACTAGGCGCCAAATGGTATACCGAACGGATTCAGCAGACACTGTCCGCTGATCTGGAGCGTCAAACCGCCAGTCAAATTTCGGCGATGCAGCAAGCCTACGAGGCTCGCATGCTTCAGCTCGAAACGAATTACACGACAGATCTTTCCGAGCTAAAGGCCAAGGTCGATGCGCTGAATGAGCTGCTTACGTTCACGAAGGATAACGCCGCTTCCAAGACCGACAACAGCAATAAGCTGTATACGCAATTGAATGAAGTGAAGAAGCAGCTGAACGAGCTGCAGAAGAGCTTGGATGTGCTCAAATGAATCTGACCGTCAAAGCGTTGAACCGCACAGCCTTGCTCGCTTGCGCGCCTTTTCTCGGCATTATGATATGGCTGTTATTATCCGATATCGTTATTCAATTGCCTGCAGAAGCGTTTCCGAAGCCTATAACCGAACAAATAAGGCTCCCGGAAACGGATATTAAGCCTGCCGCGACTGGTCTTGATCTTGCCCAGGAAACGGCGTCACAAACTCGTGAATCGATACAAAGGCAAATAAAGCTGTATAAACAAACGAATGCCGATATGGCAAAAATTACATCGATGGCAGCCTCGCAAGCAATGAGGCCGCTCCAAATTTACGATCGCAATATAACGAGGAAGCTGGGCAATACTTCCGCCACAATCGAATCGGACAAGCTGAGAGCTCAGCTATTCTACATAAAAGCAGAAAACTTTACTGCCTATGCGCTCAAAGTGAAGCTAAAGAGCAAAGACGCGATGACGATGACGCTTGGCGGCGATGAGCTCGGCAAGGCTGAGACTACGCTGGCTGCCGTTAAACGTCATCAGGCTGTAGCCGGCATTAATGCAGGGGGCTTCGCCGATGGCCGCGGGAAGCGATATCCGCTAAGCACGACTATCGTTGACGGCAGCTATGCGACCGGCTTCGAGCCGCCGCATGCGGATTTGTTTTTTGTCGGATTAAATGATAAGAATGAGCTGATTGGCGGGAAGTTCGCGACTAAGCAGCAGCTTGATGCTCAAAATCCGAAGTTCGGCGCATCCTTTGTGCCTGTCCTGCTTCGCGGCGGTTCTCCACAGCCGATTCCGGTTAAATGGCAAACGAGTCCGAAGCGCGCTCCGCGAACCATTATAGCCAACTACAAGGATGACCAGCTGCTATTTCTTGTCGCTGATGGGTATAACGAATCCGGCAGCTCCGGCGCTACGCTTGGCGAAATGCAGCTGCTGCTTCAGCGCTACGGTGCGGTCGACGGCTATAATTTGGATGGCGGCGGCTCTTCCTCGCTCATTTTTAACGGGCGCGTCATCAATAAGCCTTCTGATAGTCAGCTTCGCAAGCTGCCGACCCATTTTCTGTTTTTTAAATAATTAGGCTCGGATAGCGCGATAGCGCTGACTTGTGAATATACTAGTACCGAACTCCCTGAATCAGACTCCTGCTAACGCTTTTTTTGGGAAAGGAGCAGCAGTGATGGGCATCGGAGCAACATGGTATCGCAAAACATTATTGACGATCACGGGCATTCCGCTTGTAGAGAAGCTGTCAACGACCTATGGCAAGAGGCTGGCCAGCAAGTTTATTGCGGGTGAAACGCTTGAGGAAGCTTTGAAGGAAATCGAGTTGCTTGGCAAGCTCGGCATTATGACTACGCTCGATCATCTTGGCGAAGGCATCCGAGATTTAAGCGAGGCTTCCGTATATAAGGAGCAATATTTAAAGCTTATTGAAGGCATTGCTGCCTGCAAGGCAAGCTCCAACGTATCGTTGAAGCCATCCCAAATGGGTCTCGCTCTGGACCAAGCCGCCTGCTATGCCAACATTCGCGATGTGGTGAAGCATGCACGCCGCCATCGCAATTTTGTTCGGATCGACATGGAAAATACGCCTTATACGCAGGCGACGATCGACATCGTGAAGCGGCTGCATGCCGAAGGCTTAACGAATGTGGGAACCGTGCTGCAGGCTTACCTGTTCCGAACGGAGCAGGACGCTAAGGATATGCTGCAAGCGCGCATTAACCTACGCCTTGTGAAAGGCGCCTATAAAGAATCGGATGAAGTCGCATTTCAGAAGCCTGACGAGGTCATTGCAAGCTTTAAAAGCATGATCAAGCTGCATTTGGACAGAGGCGTCTATGCGGCAATCGCCTCGCATGACGATGCGATTATCAGTTGGGTGAAGGCTTACGCGCGCACGCATCGAATTCCGAAACATGCTTTCGAGTTTCAAATGCTGTACGGTCTACGCATGAGTGAGCAAGCCAAGCTAGCCAAGGAAGGTTATCGAATCCGCTGCTATGTTCCATACGGCGTCATGTGGTACCCCTACTTCACCCGCCGGCTCGCCGAGAAGCCCGCCAACCTTATGATGGTTCTTAAAAACATGTCTGTACTTAAGCGCTGAGCTGCCCCTATGGCGGCTTCAGCGCTTTCTTTCATTTCGTATATAAACTTAAAAGAGTTCGGATAGGAGCTGTAAGCACGTATTTGTTCTTATAGCGAAAAAGTAGCTTGTGTTTGTGATCATTAAGCACCCATACGTGCTTATATAGAGAATTCGGCGTGTGAGATTGCTCGAAATGGCACTTTAAGCACGTATTTGTTCTTACAGCGAAAAAGTAGCTTGTGTTTGTGATCATTAAGCACCCATACGTGCCTATAGAGAAAATTCGGTATGTGAGATTGCTCGAAATGGCCCTGTAAGCACGTATTTGCTCTTATACTATAACTAGCTAGTACTCTTCTTGAGTCAGCTTTATTTAGCTGAGTTAACTTTTAACGCTATCGCTTCTTTTAGCATGCTCAAATCCCGTTCACTGTCCAAATAAAGCTCCTCGGCCTCCTGCTGCGTAATCCATTCGAAGCGAAAGCGGTCGCCCGGCTTCAACTGGGCGAAAACAGGAATGTCGACCGTTGCAACCTGCGCGATTCGGGGATAACCGCCCGTTGTCTGTCTATCGGCTAGCAGCACAATCGGATTTCCATCAGTAGGCACTTGTACGGTTCCATTTGCGACTGCCTCCGATAGCAAGTCTTGCGGGGCAGCGAGCATAAGCTTCTGTGCGCCCTCGAGTCGGTACCCCATCCGATCTGACTGAGGAGATATTTGAAAGGTTTGGCGAAATAGGCTCGTCCGGCTCTCCTGTGTAAACAACTCGTAATGGGTACCCGGCATCGCACGAATAATCGGGTCAGCCAGATTATCCGCTATGGCGAAATGACTTGCATGCCAAAGCGGCACCGCAAAGCTGCCCCCCCAGCCTCGGCTCAAAGCATGCTTCAATCGCTCTGACAGCAAGCCGGGAGCTTTGGCAGTCAGCGCATCTCCTGCCTTTAATGCCCTTCCCTGATAACCTCCGATAGCGCCGCGCAGGTAGGTGCTTTTGCTGCCCATTACCTCCGGTACATCCAGTCCGCCCGCAACCGCCAAATAAGAGCGGCAGCCGGATTCGCAGGCACCAAATCTGATGATGGTTCCCGCGCGAATGAGCGCTGGTCGCCATAGAGGCAGCTCCTCGCCACCTGCAGTGACGAACATTCGTGCACCGCAAATCGCAAGCAGCATATCCTTCTCCAAAACCAGCGCCGTTCCGGTAAGCGTAATTTCAAGCACCGCTTCATGCCCCTCGTTGCCGACCAACAGATTGGCTGCTCGCGCCGCTCCCGTATCCATAGCCCCGCCTGCGACTACGCCATATTTTTGAAAACCATGCCTCCCAAGATCCTGCACGGTAACGAGCAGGCCGGGACGAATCACTTGTATACTCATAATTCACCTTCTATATAAAGCTTATATTGCTGCTCCGTTACTGGCTTGAATCTAACCGCATCCCCCGGTCTAAGCAGGCTCGGAATCTCGTCCTGAGGTCGAAATAAAGCAAGCGGCGTTCTCCCGATCAACTGCCAGCCGCCCGGCGTTGCTACTGAATAAACGCCAGTTTGCTTGCCCGCTATGCCAACGCTGCCCTCCGGTATGATCGTTCTCGGCGTCTGATGTCTTGGAGCGGCAATTCGCTCCGACATCCCGCCTAAGTAAGGAAAGCCTGGCGCAAAACCGAGCATATGCACCAAATAGCGTCCATCCGCATGAATAGCGATCACCTCTTCCTCCGAAAGTCCGTTCAGCTCAGCTACAAGACTAAGATCGGGACCATATTCCCCGCCGTAGCAAACAGGGATTTCAATCGTTCTAGCCTGTTGATCGGTTGGGCACAGCTGCTCTTTGGAAAGGTAAGTCTGTACTCTATCGCATACGGTTTCGAAAATCGCAGCATGCTGGCGCTCTCCTCCTGCCCTGCTTCTCTTCACAAGCAGCGGGTCATAGTGAATGGTTACCGATACGAAGGACGGCACGCATTCGATTAATCCGGCAAATGGCCGCTCCTCTAATGCACGGCTTAAATTCATGACGATCCGATTGGTTTCCGTGTCAATGCCGCTGCCCAAACGAATGATTAAGGCAGAATCGCCAAGCGGCACCATTTCATAAGAAGCATTCAACACTGATCTCCCTTTCTCCACACTCATCTACCCGCCTTCTTCACGGCAATGCCTTCTGCCTCTAATGCCGCCCGCAGCTGCATAACATGCTCTACTGCACCTGGCGTATCTCCGTGAACACACACCGAGTCTGCATGCAAAATAAAGCTGCTCTGCTGCCGCGTACGAACCTCGCCATCTTTAACCATCCTTACCGCTTGCTCTGCCGAGCGAGCAGGATCAGCAATGACAGCCCCTTCTGTTCCCCGCGGCGTAAGCGATCCATCCGATTCATAGGATCGGTCTGCAAATACTTCGCTGATCGTTTGCAGACCAATCGCGTCACCTGCACGAATGAGCTCGCTTCCTGCTAGACCGAATAACAGCAGACTGGGCTCAACCTTATAGATCGCCTCCGCTATCGCATCGGCAAGCGGCCTGCTTTTGGCAGCCATATTATACAAAGCGCCATGCGGCTTCACGTGCGCGACGGCGCCTCCTTCGGATTTGGCAAAAGCATAGATCGCGCCAAGCTGATAAACCGTCAGCTCGTATGCCTCCTCTTGCGTAATATCCATCGCGCGTCTGCCAAAGCCAGCCAAATCAGGCAGCCCTGGATGCGCGCCAATCGCTACGCCATGTGAAAGCGCCAGCTTAACCGTATGGCGAATAGTCGCAGCGTCTCCCGCATGAAATCCGCATGCAATATTCGCAGAAGTAATATATTTCATCAGCTCGCTGTCTGAGCTTGTTCGATAAACGCCGAAGCCTTCTCCCATATCGCAATTCAAATCTATGCGATGCATATTGCTCACCCTTCCTCCTGCCGCAGCATTCTTTTTTCAAAAGTATAGCAAATGACTGCCGTAAAAAGGACTTCCCGCCGCTTCACATGCAAAAAAAAAGAAGCGGCGCCGGTCCAGCACTGCTTCTTCAATATCGTCTATTCTCCGCCCATGAATACATAACGGCCAATGATCAGCACTGCTAGAATCCACATGAGCCAGTGTATTTTGTACTTGCCTTTGCCTGACAAGTTAGCAACCGTTGCAAGAAGCACGTACGATACGATACCGAACGAAATACCGTTTGCAATGTTGTACGTAAGCGGCATGAATGCCAGCGTCAAGAAGGAAGGAATCGCATAAACCATATCCGAGAAGTCGATATCTTTTACCGATTGCATCATGAGTACGCCTACGATAATAAGCGCAGCAGCCGTAGCCGCACCTGGAACAAGCGCAACGATCGGCGACAAGAAGATCGCGAGCAGAAAGCAAATGCCTGTCGTTACTGCCGTTAGGCCCGTACGACCACCTTGTGCAATACCTGCTGAGCTCTCTACGAATGCAGTCACTGTGCTTGTACCTAGTACCGCACCGCCGCTGACGCCAATGGCATCCACGAACATCGCTTTACCAACGCGTTTTTTGCCCTTTTCCGCATCCTTCATGTAACCAGCACGGTTTGCGGTACCAACAAGCGTACCGAACGTGTCGAACATCTCAACGAAAGTGAATGTTAGAATGACAGTTACGAGACCAACCTCGAACAATCCCGCAAAATCAAAATGCCAGAAGTTCATTTTCGTAAAATCAGGCACCCATGTTTGATTCGTAAAGGCTGCCTTCACGTCAACATGGCCAATTAGAATCGCAATGACTGTCGTTCCCAAAATACCGAACAAAAGTAAGCGTCAAATCCAGCCCACCTTCAACGTCCAAACCATTCATGAGAAAATGAAGGCAACCCAATGAAGGAGGTTGCCACATGACCACGAGAGAACAACGTCGTCAAGCATGGATTGAACG
>NZ_JBXBBJ010000035.1:0-37883 GCF_057221575.1 Paenibacillus sp. Y660
GCAGTAACACGACTTATGGAGGCGTCTTTTCCTTTCCTAGATTAACTTACATGGTCATTATATCGGTCAATATCTGGACAATCTTAACCGTCAACTGACGGTCATATTAGATTAGCGGAAACAATATAGGATATCTTATGAACCAATGAGTGATTGTGCTTGTACTAATGACATAAATCAGGGTGGTAATGAACTAAGTATGCGAGAGGACAGGCATGAAACAATCATATGTGAGAGAGGAGTTCTGGATATGAACTTTATTTACGAAGATGAAACACTGACAGTATCCGTTGTTAAAGCGATCCACACTGGTGATATTCCATCTTTGAAGCGACTTCTTAAAGAGAATCCGGGCTTGGCTACAGCAAGAATTATCGGTAGAGACAATAACAACGAAGACAAAAGTTGTGGAATGTCTCGAACACTGTTGCATGTGGTGACCGACTGGCCTGGTCACTTTCCTAACGGTGCGGCTACAGTGGGTACTTTAGTCGAGTACGGTGCGGAGATTAACGCTCGGTTCACTGGGTCGCACACCGAGACACCGCTTCATTGGGCTTCGAGCTGCGATGACATTGAAGTGCTTGACGCGCTTCTTGATGCTGGCGCCGACATCGAAGCGCCAGGTGCAGTGATCGCCGGTGGCACACCACTAGACGATGCAGTAGCGTTCGCACAGTGGAGGGCAGCGCATAGGTTGGTTAAACGTGGGGCTCAGTTCGCACTCTGGCATGCTGCTGCGCTAGGTTTGATAGATGCAATTGAGGCCTATTTCGCTGGTGCCACACTCTCGGAGCGATACCCTTGGGGAGCAAGATTAACTTCACCTCCTGACAAGATCACTGTTGCCTTCTGGTGCGCTTGCCACGGTGGACACCGGCATTCTGCAGAGTACCTTCTCGACCGAGATGCTGAACTGAACTGGATTTCTGTTTGGGATGGATTGACCCCACTGGACGCAGCACGACGTAGTTCCGCTCCTGATCTGGTTCATTGGCTGCGTAGTCAAGGTGCCAAATCTGCCTGCGAATTGTGAATGATCAATTGATGGAATAGGGGGGATGAAAATGCAAATAACAAAATTGACATTATGTTTTGCTTTATTCTGTGTAATATTAGCTACTGCATGTTCGAACACCAAGCCCACAAAAGATATGGGGGAACTGTATAGCTTGGCTTTAGATGCATATATGCCAATTGATGAAGGTCTAAATGGTGAAATGAAATATATTGCAATTGACATGAGTAACTTTAAAAACCTTGATGCAACAGATAAAGAACAAATTCTAAAGCATTTTGATAAATACAATGTTGAAGTAATGGAAGCAACTTATGAGCAACTAATAGCCGAAGGGTTACAAGACCCCAAGACATTAGTTTTAGATGGTGTTTTGTTACGAGTCGAAAATACTGAGATTTCAAATAAACAAATTGTTGTTGAAGGCTCTAAGTACAGAGCTGGTGACGGAGCAATTGGAACAAAAGTCATTGTTGAATACAAAAATGGTAAATGGCAAGTGACAAACGCAGACGGTACTTGGATAAGTTAATTATGAAACGAACGGTATTAATCGTTCAATAAAAGAGCGACTGTCTAGGACTTTTCCGGGAAGCGGTGGAGATTTTTAAAGTGAGCGGGATGCGATATCGTCAATTACGTTGTTTAACCTTTTATTATTTAACATGATGAAGACTCCTTCCGCTTTCACGGAGGAGTCGATTTTGATAGTTGATGCACGCTCTCATTTGGCAAACTGGATATGGATAGCGTAATTATGGAGCAAGAAGTTGTGCACGTTGATGTTTTGAATCGCTTTTCCATTTTGTACCGCGACAGCCTCAACCTCACTCAAAAACTTTTGCAGCGAATAAACGTTATTGTAGAAGCGCTGTCCGTCCATAAGGTTGGAAGGCTCGGAGAAGTCGATCTCATCCTCATTCGACTCGCTAAACCAGCTATCAATGTACAGATTGTCTTTGGCAACGCGTACTAATTCTGATAAGGCACCGTTATAGCTTGGCAGATGCTGCAGTACTTGAATGCAAATGACATTGGGCTGCGAATCTGAGACGATATCTAAATTAAAGATATCCCAATTATAAAAATTCACATCGGGCAGCCTATCCTTTGCGAGCTTAAGCATTTTTTTCGAAATATCGCCGCCCTTATAGGAGTTTTTGCCAGCCACATTCATATGCAGCAGCTTCTCTCCAATCAGTCCCGATCCGCAGCCGATCTCCGTTATGTCAACTCCAAACCCTAAGCGCTCTTGTATATGACCAATAAGTAGGGTTCGCCAGCTATCCTCGCTCTGAATCCAGTACTCGTCGATTTTCTTTGCCGCATCTTGGTTGTCCCAGTTTTGCCAGTATCGATCACCTTTTCCTTCGCTTCTTAGCATATGCTTCTCTCCTTAAAGTTGTATTCCTAATTCATCCAGCGTCATAGACTTCGTCACAATCTATTATATTGAAGAGAATCTATTTGGTTACGAGAAACTGGAAAAGAGGCTCATAGGGAAATACAAATGGAAGAAGAGTCTTATAAAATTATTAAAATCATTGTAGATGATTATGTAGCAGAGAAAATACATTAATTAGATGGGATGTCTGTAACTAATTAGACAATTTGATTTTAGAGATCTGGACAAATGTACAAAATGATTTTGTGAAATTTTTAATGGAGAACCTTGGTGGAATCGATGGGTGTAACCGATACACGGGTAATTCTCTCGCTCTTCATACCGCAGCAACATTGGAGGCAATCGCCTTGCGGGTCAAGTGTAACAATATGGTGTATTCCAAAACTGGAAGGGGATAATTACTTTGAACCGAAATAATTATTATAACATGGGCAATGTAGGCAGCATGAATGAAGCTGAATTTTGTCCCGATTGTCCAACGCAGACGATCTATGATCCTCCAATTACGCAATACGAGGACTATTACCATCCGCAGCTTGTGAATGTCGTTCAAAATATTGAAACAGTGAAGCAGCATCATTGTTGCCCTGTCTATAAGCAGCATTACACGTATACGGAGAAAAATGTGATGGTTTCGAGCGTGAAACGAGGGAAACCTGCAAAAGTATCTTCCAAGAAACGTTCGAAAAAATAGTCTTTTAAATTAAACAAAGGACCCGTATGAACAGACACTTCGCGAATGAAGCGGCCTTTCTTGCGGGTCTTAAGTTTGCAATACTACATAAGATTTATGATTTTACGAGATAAGACTAGACTCGAAAAAGCGGTTAAAATATTACCCGAAAAAATGGATGAAAAATCAGAAACACTGACATACCTTTGTCAGCATTGGATGCTTATAATTTCAATTGTAACCGATAATAATGATTTTAGGAGGAGATTGAGTATGAGGAAGAGTACGAACCAATCCAACACCGTGGGGAGGGATTCATAACGGCTTCCATTACTGATCCTTTTGGTAATTTGATGGGTATTATGTACAATCTGTACTACTTGGAGGTATTGAACTCCGGAATGGAAAGGTGAACAGTGTAATGGAAATAGATAAAATAGTGCAAGTTAACACTCGACAGGAATGGCGAAAGTGGCTAAGTGATTATCACAGTACTGAAGATTACAAGCTTTGCCTGAGCTATATGTTAGAATCAGAATCGACAATATCCAGTCCGTACAGAACGATGCACAGTTGTATCATACACGATTGAAAAAATTTATTGAACATACACGTATAAAAAAAATCTATGGGCAATGGAACGATGATGGTCGACTATTAGAATATTAAACAGCAGCAGACTATTTTCAAGTCCTAAGCTGCCGTTGTATCTTTTGGTTAAAAAGCTTCGATGAAAATACATATTTACAAGTAGGATACTATTGAATTTAATACATCTGTTGTGTTATGTTGGCGTAATATGATTGAAATGATGCTCAAGCCAAAGCTTTAATCCTTGCAAGCAGCAGGGTTATAGCCTTGGTTTTTGTATGTTCCTAAGGACTGGTGGGTGGACTTCTCACTTTTCACCAGCTATTAAATAGCTTATAATTATAAGATAATAGTAGATATCTTAATCTATATATAATTGTATACACGTTGTGATTGAAACAGAAAAGGTGTGTGATTAGGTCGCGCCTTGGCTTGGTGTGACCGCTAAGCAGGAGCGCCTGCATCCTTTCTGCAAATTTTAGGGTATAAGGATGGTAATAATGAGCAACAGAGAAACTAAAACAGACGTCATCTTAATCGGTGCCGGAATCATGAGTGCGACTTTAGGAACACTTTTGAAAGAATTAGTACCGGAATGGGAAATTACAGTGTTTGAGAAGCTGGAAAATGCAGGAGAAGAAAGCTCTAACGAATGGAATAACGCAGGAACAGGGCATGCGGCACTTTGCGAGCTTAACTACACTGTCGAAAAACCAGACGGATCTGTAGATATTAGCAAAGCTATCCAAATTAATGAACAGTTTCAGCTTTCCATGCAGTTTTGGTCTTATCTTGTAAACAGGAAGCTTATCCGTAATCCGCAGGACTTTATTATGCCATTGCCTCATATGAGTATGGTACAAGGGGAACAAAATGTATCGTTTTTAAAGAAACGTTTTGAAGCGATGTCAAATAATCCTTTGTTTCAAGGGATGGAATTTTCCGATAACCCTGAAAAACTGATGGAATGGATTCCGCTTATTATACAAGATCGTCCATCGAATGAACCTATAGCGGCAACAAAAATCGACACTGGAACGGATGTCAACTTTGGTGCTTTAACGCGCATTTTGTTTGAACACTTAAAGAGTAAAAACGTCGATATCAAATATAAACATAGCGTTGATCATATTAAACGTACTAGCGACGGCTCGTGGGAATTGAAAGTACGAAATGACAGCGGCAACGTCGAACGCCATACAGCAAAATTTGTCTTTATCGGAGGCGGCGGAGGAAGCCTGCATTTACTCCAAAAATCCGGAATTCCTGAAGGAAAGCATATTGGCGGATTCCCAGTAAGCGGAATATTTATGGTGTGTAATAATCCGGAAGTAGCAGCTCAGCATCATGCCAAAGTTTACGGCAAAGCTAAGGTTGGAGCTCCGCCAATGTCTGTTCCGCATCTTGACACAAGATTTATCGACAATAAAAAATCGTTGCTATTTGGACCGTTTGCGGGCTTCTCGCCAAAGTTTTTAAAAACCGGTTCAATGTTTGATTTGGTAACTTCCGTAAAACCGGATAATCTCGTAACGATGTTGTCGGCAGGCGCAAAAAACATGTCATTGACAAAATATCTGATTGAGCAAGTTATGTTATCGAAAGAAAAGCGCATGGAAGAGTTGCGAGAGTTTATCCCAAGCGCCAAAAGCGAGGATTGGGATTTAGTAGTAGCGGGCCAACGTGTGCAGGTTATAAAAGATACTGAGGCTGGCGGCAAAGGTACACTTCAATTTGGGACGGAAGTAATTAGTTCCGCTGATGGCTCGATTGCAGCATTGCTAGGTGCTTCTCCGGGCGCTTCTACTGCTGTTCACGTTATGCTTGAAGTATTTAATAAGTGCTTCCCGCAACATATGAAAGAGTGGGAACCAAAAATTAAAGAAATGATTCCTTCTTATGGCGTGCCACTATTGGAAAATCAAGAGCTTCTGAACGAAATTCATGCTTCAACAGCAGAGACGCTTGGTCTAAGCAAAAAAGAGCTAGTCTATAGTTAATGATTTGGATGTTCAGCTAATCCAGCTAGCTGGCAGTATAATTGAATAAGCATATATGAAAAACAGCAATCGAATTCCAGTTCGATTGCTTTTTTTATCCTGAATTTTCGAAGGGTCTAAAGTTAAGCTACCGACATGGGGTCGGTCCCATTCTTATCGACGTTAATCGGCTGCCTTTTCCTCGCTAAAAAAGCTTCAATCAGAATGATCTGGTTGGTCCTTCCATTTAAGAATTTCATCAATAGACCTTGTTTTAACGATTTCCATAACGAAGGTTCCCAAATCATCATAACTCATCGCGTTTAATTTATGTTTGAACGCTTCCGGAAGGGTCTCTTCTTCAGAAATTTCTCTAATAATATCCATAATCACTTCAACTCTAGCCTTATGTCGGCTTTTGGTTTCAAAGCTCATTTGTTCGTACTCCTGTTCTGAATAATGTTTCTTCTCAGTTGTCTCTAGACTCGGCATAGATGACGCGAGCAAGCATGGAAAGCTCTTTTTTGTTCACCGACAATTTTTTGCGAATAATAGGTAATTGAGTTTATACCTTAGTCGCTTATTCTAGCACAGCTCGAATATGAAAATCTTGTTAAATTATTCTCATATACATCCCCCCCTGAAAATAAGGAGAACCGTCGAACCATTATATTTTCACGGGGATGAGGCTGATACAAACCTTTTATATACTATAGAATATCGGCAGAAAGCACAAAAAAGAGACGATAATTGAGGCCCGCTTTTGGTATACTCTTATTGATTACCGATATGATTGAAGGGAGATTTATAACGATGTATGAACAGAAAACAAAGGAAACTGACAACAGCGTAATCGAATTTATTGATAATGTCGAAAATCTAAAGAAGCGCGAAGACGCATATAAGCTGTTAGACATATTTACGGAAACAACAGGTTACCCAGCAAAGATGTGGGGTCCTAGTATTATAGGATTTGGCTCGTATCATTACCGATATGAATCCGGTCATGAAGGAGTTGCTCCGCTAGTTGGCTTCTCGCCTAGAAAGGCAAAGACAAGCCTGTATTTTGCGACTGGCGATAAAGAGCGAGATGCGTTGTTGCAACATTTTGGAAAACATACTTCAGGTAAAGCATGTGTCTATATCAATAAAATAGCGGACATTGATGTTGAAGTTTTGAAAGCGTTAATATCCCAATCTGTCCGGTTTCTGAATGAGGCTTATCCGAATCAATGATTTAGAAAACCGCAGCACCTGATGAAGGAGTGTGTCGATTGAGAGACCGTCAATTGATTGAATCGTACATAAGCAATCTGCAAAGTTACTCGCTGGAGCAGCTAAGGCAAATAACCTCGAAAGGGGTTTGGTCACTCAGCCAAATGTACAATCACTTGATTCTTGCTGCTCTAGATTACCTTGACCAAGTGGAAAATTGTGCCTCAGCAGATGTTGAACAAATGCTCGGAAAGACGGAGTTTGGCGAGAAATTGTTTAAACTTGGCGGATTCCCGCCGATTAAAATTCAGTTGCCGGAAGGGCCGGAAAGCACCCCAAGCAATTCGGAAAGTAAAGAAGACCTCAGCCTTGGACTCCATCAAGTACTGTTAAAAATGAGAGAATGGGAAGGGAAAGTAGATACAATAAATCCAAACTATAAAGTTAAGCATGATGGCTTTGGCTGGTTGAACGCGCGAGAGTGGTTCGATCTAGTCGGCATGCATTTCCGTCATCACCTGCGTCAAAAGAGTGAATTAGAACAACTGATAAAGAAGAACGAATGAAATATTTAGATAAAACAGCAGGGAATTCGTTAAGCAAATAGGGAACCAAAGCTCAGGGGAGACTACTTTGGCAATAAGAGCTTATATGAGATGCAAACCTCCATGCAGTAAAGTGTTTTTACTGCGTGGAGGTTTTTTTTGTTTACATGTAAAAAATATTTGACATAGTGAATAGTTGATAATACACTGTGTATAGAATATTTTACTTACTTAAATTTTAGCAGAAGAGGCGGTTTGAAAATGTCCTTACAAGAAAAAAGAAACATCGAATCTTCATCCCTTTTTTATTCTAGAGTCACAGGGCTTGGGCTTCTGCTTATGGCTATTTTCGCTATGTTTTCGAATTTTTCTGTACTTACTGGTCTTATTATTCCGGATGACGCAGCAACTACGGCTATAAACATCATAACCAACGAGATGCTCTTTCGGAGCGGGTTCATCAGCTTTGTCGTCGTACTTATTCTTGATGTGCTGGTCACTTGGTCGCTATATGTTCTTCTCAAACCGGTTAATAAAAATGTTGCAATGCTCGCGGCGCTGTTTAGATTGACATATACGGCCATTTTTGGGATTGCCTTATCTCATTTTTTGAATGTTTTGCAGCTTCTTAACGGTGCTGAATACTTGAGTGTGTTTACTACTGAGCAGTTGTACGCTCAAGTGATGTTATTGATCAATGCGTTTAACAATGGATGGCTGATTGGATTAGTGTTTTTTGGATTTCATTTGTTGGTCGTTGGTTATTTAATAATCAAGTCAGCAGGCTATTTGCCAAAATGGATTGGAATCTTCTTGATCCTAGCAGCTGCAGGATATTTAATTGATAGTATTGCACATTTTCTTCTAGCCAACTACAATGACTACAAAACGATATTCCAACTGATTGTAGCTGTACCTGGCGTGATTGGAGAGCTATCATTAGCTTTTTGGCTTCTGATTAAAACGGTGAAGGTAAATAGGTAATTGAGCTGACGAACAAGTACAGGGTGAGTTAAATATTCAGTCGAAGTTGGAATAACCCAGAAAAAAATCATATTTATTTCTTAACTATTGGAGGCATCACAATGAGTCAACGCTATCGTATAACAAGAGCACTTCAGCAATCCGAAAGTTCAGCGCAAACCATATCTCTGGAAGAGTGCAAACAATATTTCACGTCCAAGCCCGATTTTACCTATGCGACAGTGTTTACGGTAACGGGCGCTACCAGCATGTCCATTGAGGGTGATTTTTTCATGTGGAGCTGCGGCGATTCAAAGATCCCTTTCAGACATTATCAGGGAGATATTTATGTGTCTGGCACCAATGAAGCGGTGATCCCTAAGATGATTGAGGTTGCGAGCGAATTAAGGGCGGATGTGCTGGAAGGTTAATTAGCAGCCTATACGATTCTAGTTCATATTTGAGAAAAGCATCCTCATCGAGGGTGCTTTTTGATTTGTACGAAGTCATTGTAAAGCTGGGAAGGCGATTGGCTATTACCCCCGAATTTTCATGATGGGCTTTAAACGTTTCATGACAAACATGGATCTTCATAGACTAATTTCGTACCTAATTCTTAGGAAAGGGAGCAAAAAATGAAAATCCCTGTTGCCGGATTTGTAATGGGACCTTCCGAAGATGACGATAACCGTCATTTTCTCGTATGGGATCGTCTCTTCGGGCTTGGCTTGTTCCCGAGCGACATATTGGCAAAAGAAATTCCATATTATATAGCCAAACAAAACCGGTACGGCACTCCGCTGGACAGCCGAAACACGTATACGAAGTCGGATTGGCTGGTGTGGTGCGCAACAATGGCAGCATCGAAGGAAGATTTTGTGAAAATGATCGCGCCGCTCTGGGATTCGCTGCATGAATCGACCAGCCGTGTTCCCCTTACCGATTGGTACGATACGGTCACGGGCAAGCAAGTGGGCTTCCAGAACCGCTCAGTAGTTGGAGGATTTTTTATTGAGCTGTTACATCCGTTTTAACGAGTGGTTTATGCCATTAGAAGGAAGAAGCAGGAGCTTGCCAGACGGCGGCTCCTCTTTCTTTTGTCTAAATAAAACAGAAGCTTATAAGAAGCGCAACTATAAGCTTGTTTGAAACGTCTGTATTTTATAAAGCAATTTATGGTAACAAAAGTGGAGTAAAGGGAGTAATAAACACCGTGAGATTTATAAGAAATGTAACAAGAGTCGGTATGATTGGATTATTTATCATTTATATTTTATTCGTTGTAAAAGCCTTGTTTTTGGATCACAGGTTGTTCATGTTGTTGAATGGCTATAATATTCACCGTAGCTACGACTACAATTTAATACCTTTTAAAACCATTGCGACGTTTATTACTAGGTATGAATATTACAGTTTCAACACCTGGTTTAACAACCTCTTCGGGAATATTTTGTTGTTTATTCCATTAGGGTTTAGCGCGCCTTATTTTTCAAGGAAAACGAGGAATCTTAAACGATTCGTTTTATTTATAGTGATTGTTATTGTTATTTTAGAAGCTTCACAAATGCTATTGCACCTTGGCAGCTTCGATATAGATGATATCATTCTGAACTCGTTAGGCGGGTTAGTCGGTTTTAGTATTTATACCGCGAGTGTGGCGTTGCTGAAGAAGTTCATTCCAACTTACGATGTGTTCTCTAGATCCTAATAAAACTGGGCTATTCACTTATTGCGCTTGTAAGACAAACGAAAGGTGCAGAAATCATTTTGAGGAAACGCTGGAAAATTGCCGTATTCGGTATTATGGGATTGCTAGTATTTGGCGTGATGCTTTCAGCTCTCTCTCCCGACGACCTTCTCAAAGAACGAATGGAAACAAAAGGCTGGACTTATATTACGCAGGAAGGTGCTGGTTATTTTTTTGAGAATGGAAAAGAAAAAACGATCGTTACAGCGAAAATATGGAATAGCAAATATGTCATCTATCATGTTAAGGATAACGTTGTCAATATAGCAGATAAGTAAGTAGGTATGAGGCAGCTTAAACAGTGATTGAAAGGGAGGCAGCTTATGAACCTATCCTCTAAAAGCAGCTTGTTTATTTTTGCAGTTATCGCAGTTCTGCTTGTACTCTCGGGTTGCGGTGGTCCGAGTAAAGAAGACGTTATGAAGGAATTAGTACCTTCAGGGGATGAAAAGTATGCGATTCATTTGTTTTATAAAAACGGCTTACCGGACAGTGAGACGATGGAGCTAAACCTCTTTCATAACTCTAATTCTGCTATAACAAATGCCATACGAAAAGTCCAATTTTGGGATCAATATCAAGAACGCAATGTGAAGTGGGCTAAGGCTCTCGGGATTAAGGAGTTTCCCATGTATTTGGTTATTGATGCTGACGGAATTGTGTTTGAAACCCCATTTTTGAGCCATGTAAAAGATTTTTTAACAAAATCATTGGTACAAAAAATGATGTAGCGAATGGTCGGTGAAATTCCTGTTTTACCATTGTAAGGAAATTGCCTCTATGATACATTAAACGGATGGAATCGAGAGGGGTGGAAAAATATTGATGGTTAGCAAAATGAAAGTGCTCATAATCGTTATGCTCATAAGTATGTTAGCATTAGTTTCAACAGGCTGTACATCAATATTTGGTTCTGAAACGCCCAAGGTAGAACAAATGAAAGGACCTGCTGAAATCACACAGACATCTGTTGAGTTGTTCAAGGGCGAAGGGGCAAAGTTCCAGCCTTTCTTAGGTCTTATGTCCGGAGCCTTTAAATTGAGCTATGAAGGAAATAAACCAAATGCAATTATGGATATCGATATATGGCAAAAAGGCAAGAAAGTTGCTTCAGCAGGCTCAGTCGGCGATTTGTTTTTCAGCACGGAAGCCAAAGAGAGTCGCGAAGTGGAAGTCATCATTTCAATTGATAAAGTTTACATAAATGGACAGGACGCAATTAACACGATTAAAGTCAGTAAAAGGCAGGACTCCGGATCAACCACGGGTACGTTTACCATTCCATGGGATGAGAAGTTGAGCACAATAGGATTAATCTATCCTAATGAACCGCGTACATTTTATGCTGATGAACCTGTTCATTTATTGGGAATGCAAGCTACAAGCAGCAATATAATGAGTACAGTGGATCTTTCGAAGGAATCGATAAGCGGACTTGAGTGGGCACTCATCTTTACTTTGCGATTTGAAGAATAGCTGAGAATCAGAATGGAAAGCTGGCCGTTCGTGGATCACCTGTAAAAGCAGCGGCAGCCTGGGACTTTTATTCGAGTCCGAAGCAGCCGCTGCTTTTTTCTGTAAATCTGTCGTACACTTTGTTTCAAACCTTAACCGTTTCAACTACTATACCGTCGCCTTGCGAAGCAGAAGGTAAGACACCCCCGCGAATATTACGATGAGCGGAAGCATCCATAGCGTGTAGTCTACAGCGGTTTGTTCACCCATCCATTTAAAGATGGCAGGATACCAATTCAAATAATTTGCCAGAAATCCTAGAACGGTACCCATCAACAGCATAACGGCTGAAATGATAAACATGCCATTAAGCCCAGTACGCTTATGAGTTGCAGCAATTAAAATTCCCAAATAATGCATGAATAATAAGAGGACCAGAGGCACCATTAATTGATTGATGAGAGGACCGTCGCTGAGATAAGGCACTAGAAAGAAATTCAAGTCGCTTCCCCAATCGTTCGTCCATCCTTCCGTGACACCGAGAAGAAACAGCAGAACGGTGGATCCTATACTTGTCAAAATAATCATGGTTGAGGTTCCTAGGAAGTAATCCGTTCTACTTACACTCATGCCGAGAGCGAATGGAAAGGTTTGTGCCAGCGTAATAATTCCTGCTATAAACATATAAATGTAGATAGAGGCAACACCACCGGTTTTGAGAGGCTCATCAATAAAATAGCTGATAATAAGATTGATCGTGAAGCTGGAAAGCATGACTAGCCAAGGGACGATGAACCACGACCATTTATCTCTGCTATGCATTTTCACAACGCTTGCGACTCGGTTCATTAGACTTCAACCGCCTTTCTGTGCGTTTTGCCATTCGTCAGATAAATAATTAATTGCTGGAGGGATACGGGAGCAAGCTCAAGCCCCAATGCCTCAGCCTGCTTGCGATCACTGGCATCCCAATGGCCCATTACGGTTGCTGTCACCAGGTTGCCGAAAGGCTCGCGATGAATGATTTCCTTGCCTGCCGTGAAGGATTCAACAGCGGCTTTGGGTCCCGCCAAGGTAAATGCTCGGCCGCGAAGCGCCTCTGCTTCCTCATCAATGATCAAGGTCCCATTATCTATCACCAATACATGCTCAAGGATGCGGCTTACTTCATCGATGAGATGCGTGGACAAAATAACCGTTCGCGGATGCAGTGAATAATCCTCAATCAGCCGATCATAAAACAAGCTGCGAGCGACCGCATCCAGACCCAGATAGGGCTCATCAAAAATCGTGAGCGGCGCACGGCTCGCAAGACCGACAATAATTCCGACTGAGGAGAGCATACCTCTGGAAAGCTTTTTCATTCTCCGTTTTAACGGAAGCCGAAACTCTTCAGCAAGGGAGAGAGCAAAGTCTTGATCCCAGTTGGGAAAGAAAGAAGCAGATATATTCAGCACATCGATAACACGATAAACATCAGGGTACTTCTGGCTTTCCTTGATAAAACAAATCTGGCTGAGTACACGGTTGTTCTCGTAAGGGGTTTCACCGAATACCTTAAGCTCCCCGCTTGTAGCGAATAGCTGGGCGGTAATCATATGCATGATCGTCGTCTTCCCGGCCCCGTTCCTGCCGAGCAGTCCGTAGATTTTTTCCTTTTCCACGGAGAAACTTACATTATTGACTGCTTTCACATCACCATAAGACTTCACCAGTCGGTTCAGCTCGACTATTTTACTCATTGCATATTATCCCCTCTCCGGATCATATCCGTTAACTGTTCGGCCGAAATGCCAAGCTTTTTCGCTTCCCGGACCATCGTTACCACATAATCTGCGAAAAATTGCTCCTTCCGCTTCTCGATCACTTTCGCACGAGCACCCTCTGCCACAAACATGCCAATACCTCGCTTCTTATACAAAATTCCTTCGTCAACAAGCATATTCACACCTTTAGCCGCAGTTGCCGGGTTTATCTTATAAAAGGCGGCAAACTGGTTTGTTGAAAGCACCTGTGATTCCTCGGGCAGTATACCTTCAATAATCTCGTCTTCAACCCGTTCTGCAATCTGAATAAATATCGGACGGCTGTCGTCCATCAAAAAGGTCATTCTGTCATCACCACCAAACTGGTTAACTACTCATGTAACTAACTATATAACCGAATGATTTGGATGTCAATACCAATTGTTGAAAATAGGCTGTTCCATGCTGCCATTGCGCTTATTAAGTATGGGATCGACTTCATACTTATCTAAATTTTGGTAACAAACACACAGTCAAAAAGCGCTAACTTGTAATAGATTAATAGGGACTAGAGATTGAGGAGTGAGGCTAATGGATGAGATGTATCATTTTTGCAGAAGGAATATGAATTGCAGAGTTCGCGTTCAAACATGCGATGGGAAATGCTTTGAGGGCGTAATCGTTAAAGTTGATAACGACAATGTATACTTGCGGAGATCGGATGGCGTCCGAACATCTGGATGGTATGGGTATGGATTCGGCGGTGGACTATTTGCTTTATCGTTGTTAGCTCTGTTTGCTATTTTTTTAATCTAACTAGCATTCAAAATCAAGATTAATAGAGCTTCGGTTTGTTTGAAATCTCTCTACAGAAAGGAAAATTTTTTCTGTAGGGAGGTTTATTTTTTTGTTTTATTACTCTTGCGTAGAACAGTTGAAACTATATGGTGATAATTGGAATTTCATGCTATCATTAATAATAAAACGGAGTTTCAATAGATGAAACGAATGGACGATTCAAAAGCCAATTAACTTACATTTCCGATCATTGAAAAAGACCTTTGGACGGTTTGGTTTGCCATGATAATTGAAAATCAGAGTGGCAGACACTAAGGAGGATGCCGGTTGATTAATTTAAAGAATACAGTTGAATTAAAACATATCGCGGTTCGTGCTGATTTTAGAGGTAAGGGTATCGGCAGCAAGCTAATAAATGATTTTATACGAGCAAAAAGGGTCGTGAAAATAAAGGCAGAAACGGATAAAGACGCTATTGGCTTTTATAAAAAAATGGGTTTTGTGATAACGAGTTTAGGGGAGAAGTATCCGGGGATTGAGCGCTTTGCATGTAATCTTCTTGTTACAACAGAGATGGAATGACAACAGGCTACTAATAGTATCGTAGCTTCTCAATGTTTCTCTCAGAAAGGAGTGATCATTTGAATAAGAGAATCCAGTTAACGATAACGATATGCGTTTTTATATTCTTATTAACAGGTTGTCTGGGGTCTAATCTTGCCCCTGAGATACAAGAAACAACTGCGCCTCAGGTGGAAGCCGTCATCACTAAAGAAGAGCCGATTAATGAGCCAAAGAAAAGTTTTTCTTACTTGGATCAACTGCCGGATGAGAAAGTGAGAGCCTACGAATTATTTAGAACCGATAAGGTTAAGGAACACTTTCGAAGCTTTTCCCCGGAGGAGACGGTCATTACTTACCTGCATGCTGCCAGTATCCTTGATGAGGATGTCATTTACGACCTTACTTATAACAATGGTAAATTGCCGGATCGAGATACGTTTATCCAGGAATATCGGGACTATCTAGATAGGGACATGCTCGACTCGGCCATAAAATACCGCTATTACGATTCCATTCAATTGGATGAGGGAGAATCAGCGCAAGAGGAGGCTGAGGAAGGGTTAACGGTGATCCTTACTGTAACGATAGGGGCCCATAAAGAATCAGTCGCATATGGCGTAAAGAAAGAAGATGGTATTTGGAAGCTTGATCTTTACCATATGATTGAAGACAGAAAGTAATATAGAAAGTAATGATAAGAGTTCCAAGCAAAGCTGATTGTGGGATATGTATGAATACTCATATAAACTCTACAACCCTCTGGCGGGATCCAACTAGAACGTTCAATTAATCTGCACTTGGCAGACATCGACTTTTAATCGCGATTCGCGCTCCCCGAGCCATCTGTTGAAGGCTTAACAGGAATTTCTCCTTTTAATTTAGCGCTGATAGCAATTATTCTGCTAATAGATGGAGTTTCTCCCGTTAATTCCTTTTGTTTTACCTGTTCATGGCGTATTTCAATAGATTAACAGGAGTATTTCCAGTTAAATGAATTTCCAGCGCCATTTTGAGGAAATTAACATGAGAAAATCACGTTAATTGTACATGGAGTGAAGGGGTAATAGAAATTCGAAAGGAGTTAACATGATGGCAATTCTTAACGATGAACCTATTGCAAAAACAGAAATGCTTATTCGAAAGCCAATTGCTGATGTATTTCAGGCTTTTATCGATCCTGCGGTTACGACGAAATTTTGGTTCACCAAAAGCAGCGGCAAATTGGAAGCGGGAAAACGTATTCAATGGGATTGGGAGATGTATGGTGCTTCTGCTGATGTTATTGTAAAAGAAATCGTGGAAAATCAACGAATCCTCATTGATTTTGGCACCACAGTCGAGTGGCTCTTTACTCCCATGGCAGAGAACGTAACCTTTGTTACGATTACAAACTCAGGCTTTAAAGGTAATGGGGATGAAATCGTAAGACAAGCTTTAGATTCAACCGAAGGATTTACGATTGTTCTTTGCGGGCTAAAGGCGCTTCTTGAGCATGGCATCGTCTTAAATCTCGTATCGGACAAGGCCCCTGATGCCCATGTTAAAGGCTAATCCTGCTGGCTTCGAAAGTATTCCGCGTATTCTTCCGTACTCCACATCCAACGCTGCTGGTCGTTTTCTTCCTCAATAGGTTCCGTAGGCCATATCGCCAGCTGCGGTAAATCCGCCATATGCTTGTTCCAATCATTCGATATCCCTTTTTATGGGATTTATTGCTCCATTTATTTTTAATACGAACATACATAAAAGCGCCTCCCGTTAATACAGTATTTAAGTAAACATTAACTGGGAGGTGAATGCATGTCGGATTTGTTTGTTGCCCGTTCTTTGGATGAAGTGCGTTTTTGGGCACGGATTATGAAGGAGCATTCCTTATTTCTAAGGCTTGGATTCAGGGCGGAAGACAAACAGCTTATTGATGAAGCAAATCAATTCTATGCCATTTTTGAGAACATCGAACAGCGAGCGATCTCTTACAGACTTGATACTGACCCTCGAGAAATCATGCAGTTTAATACGGAGGTTCATACCGCAGTAAGCTTTATTTGGGCGTTTAAAAGAAAAGTGTTGGGTTTAATTCTGACCTGTCAGCTTCCCGGACAAAATAATTTCCCTCTTCTGGTTGATCATGTAAGCAGGGAAGCAAATTATTTTAGAAATCGATTATCGGATCTTAATCAAGGCATTTTAGAACCATTGCCCGACGCTATCATCGATGAAAATGTGTTTTTCTTAAAAATTATGGCGGATCATGCAAAGTTCATTAGTCATCTACTTGATCCATCTGAACGGAAATTAATTGATCAGGCAAATGAATTTAGTCATGATTTTGATCAGCTATTGTTCCAAGCCCAGGATTTAGATTCTATGCGCCCGCAATCTCAAACCGTACCATTATTGGGACAATTTTTGGATCAAAATAGGGTTTCCGTAAAGTCGCTTAGAGATTTCAAGAAAACAGCTCAGACTTTGATCGAGGCATGTAGAATAAAAAGCATCATACATCCTTTGCTGGCCGATCATGTGTTCCGGGAAGCGGAACGTTTTTTAGAAATTATCGATATGTTCGAAACGGCATTGTTGGGCAAATCGGTCAACCCAAAATCGCTCATGCATGATCACCACTAAAAAAATAGAGCAGTCCGCCGATAATCGATGGACTGCTCTATCATTATTTCTCATGTGAGGGACCATTTTATCAACCATTACTAACGAATGCCAACGTCCCGAATCTCGACGGTGTATGATAATTAATGGCAAGAGTCGGCCGCCAAGCTTGAAACTGCCTGACGCCATTTTTTCCTTCGTCTATTCGGTAAAAATTAACTTTCCAGCTGACTCCAGGTACAGGCTTGCGCTTGAAATTAATGGAAGGAATGCGGATGCTGTAGCATAATACTCCCTCGTCAACGGTTTCGACTATCGTATGAAGCTGAGTGAAGCTCCATTCCATATCGGTCCCTGTAACGGAAGCTTTGCCATCGTTCTTAATCCTGGCATCAAAAATGACGTTCCGCGGACTGACCTCAAGCTCAAGATAGCTTCGTCCAAGCCCTTCTTCGTCAATGAACAATTCTACGACATCCTGTTCGTACAGCGGATCGTCCTTTTGGGTGAAATCCGATACGATATGATTGTCCTGACATAAGAATCGGACGTACAAGCTGTCTGTGCTCCAGCAGGCTTGAACCTCCGTTTGTTCTAATGGCGACAGCCCCGTGACGGTGTCCGATAATTCGATATGGCTGCAGCTGCTCCAGTCCACCGTCTCTAATCGATCGGGAAGACCATTAAATTTGGCTGGTTTACAGTAATAAACGGATGATGTATTCTGATCGTCGGCTGACAATTGCTCCACCTCTTTTTCTAACGTTTAAGAAGTCATTGCAATACGGGCGCAATCACATTTACGTGATTGCGCCCATTTGCTATACATTTAGTTTGAAAATCAACGTTGTTTGCTCTTGAGCTGGAAGTCTTCATCCCATTTATACTTTTCGTTATAAATATCCATTACCTCTGCGTATAAAGCGCTG
This sequence comes from Paenibacillus sp. Y660, assembly GCF_057221575.1. NCBI lineage: Bacteria > Bacillati > Bacillota > Bacilli > Caryophanales > Paenibacillaceae > Paenibacillus > Paenibacillus sp. Y660. The sequence goes on from NZ_JBXBBJ010000035.1 coordinate 18,235, forward strand.
GAACTCGAGTTCGGACTGTCCTGAATGATCCGATAAAGCCGCAGAAAGCGGTCCTTAGGGAGCTTGCGTGCGTAGCGCATTATCAAGTAGGGATACAGCGAAATGTATCTCTTCATTCTGACCGCAGCACCGGTTACTCCAACCAGAATGCTCTCGCCATGCTCCATCCTCAAAATTTGGGCTTCATGTAGCATAACATAGCGGAACGTGTTTTCTTTTATGAGGTCCCGTCTAATTTTTGCAATCTCGCCTATATAACGGACAAGATCGGGATTGAAGTGATCCATCAGCAGCGGATCCAGCATTAGATCCATGTCCTTGCGCAGCACGAATGATTGGAGCAGCAAGATCTGCTCGACCCGAAGCTGGTCGGTATGGACAAGTGCTCCAATTTCACGAAGCATTTCATAAGCGAGCGGTTTGTCGCCGCTATGAAATACTTTTATGGCGCTTTCTCGGTCATTTACAAGGCCGGCAAAGAGTGTATAAGCTTCTTTTCGAAAAATTTTTTCAAGCTGCGAGAGTAAAAGTGCAGGGGTCGACCTTCTCTGTATCGTCCATAATAGAGCGAGTAAAAGCAGAGACCCTGCGGCGAAAAGACTAGTCTGCATCGTGGACTCGCTCATCACTAGGCCAACGGTCATGATTAGCAATACAATAAGCCGCGATCTCCACATCGAACGCTGTAAAATGGAGGCTGCCCGTTTCTCCACATGTTGCAGGGCAGACTTGCGGCATACCGGGCATTCCGATTCGCCGAGTACAGTAAAGTGATTGCAGCGGCGGCAAATTTTAAGCTTCTCATAAGGAAAGCGTGATTTAATAGAAGGATTGAGTATTACCGGCAGCTTATTCTTAATCATTCGCGATCACGCTGCCCGCTGCTTTTTAGAATAGATAAGACCAGCTTACTGACTTGCTCGGGAGAAGGGGCTCGTCTCCTGCTCGAACGATAGCTGATGACGCTGATTGTGACAAAAAGAAACAATAGTCCAAGACAGACGTATGTAACCATGTGCTGTACCTCGCTTACAGTAAAAGTGATTTATGGAAATCTATCAGGTATACTTATTTTATAGTATAACATTATACTTGGAGCAGTGACTAACAGTGACTATCGGACTAGCATGCGAGAACCGTTTGTCCTATTACAAAGGAGTACAATTATGAATCGACTAAAACGTTTTTCTCGTCAACTTATAATGGCTTCCGCCATGCTGCTGCTGCCGTTTGGCAGCTTATCTACGGCACATGCGGCTCAAGGAGCCTCGCAAATCGATGCGGTGCTGGTGCTTGATGTAAGTCATTCAATGAGTAAAAGCGATCCAAGCAAAATCGGCAACGAAGCGATGAAGATGTTCATCGACATGCTGTCGACCAAGGGGGATCGTGTAGGGGTCGTTGCCTATACCGATGAAATTCAGCGCGAGAAGGCGCTGCTTGAGATCGAGTCGGCCGCGGATAAGGAGAATCTGAAGGGCTTTATCGACCAATTGAATCGCGGTGCTTATACCGACGTATCCGTCGGAGTAAAGGAAGCCGTACAAATTTTGGATGACGGCGCTGATCCGGACCACGAGCCGATGATTATTTTGCTGGCTGACGGCAATAACGATTTTAATGATAATTCCGGCAGAACGCAGGCCCAGTCCGATGCGGACATGGAGAAAGCCTTAAAAGAAGCGAATGACAAAGATGTGCCGATCTATACGATTGGGCTGAATGCAAATGGCAAATTAAATAAGGAAGCATTAGCCAAGCTCTCTGACGTAACCGGAGGCAAATCGTTCTCAACCAACTCGGCAGATGATCTGCCGCAAATATTAAGCGAAATATTCGCTAGTCATCTTGAGCTGAACGTCGTTCCTGTCGATTCGTTTACAGCTAATGGAAGCTACCAGGACGTGAAAATATCGGTTCCGAATGCGAATGTGCTGGAAGCGAACATTTCGATTATGTCGTCGAAGCCGGTTGAAGCGAGGCTGCTTGACCCGTCCGGCAAAAACGTACCGATTCCGTCGGATGACGTCCTGCTTTCAAAGTCGAAGAGCTACTCCCTGATCAAGCTGCTTACACCGACTGAAGGTGATTGGACGCTGCAGGTCAAAGGTGTGAATCGCGATAAAATCGATATTAATCTCATCTTCAACTATGATTTGAGCTTGGCGATGGACCCGCTTGCGAAGACTAGCTATTCGAAGGGCGATAATGTGAAATTCAGCTCTTATCTGGTTAGCGGCGGACAAAAGTTGGTCGATGAGGAGCAATACAGCAACATGAGAGCGGTTTTGCTCGTTAAAGATTTGGACACAGGTAAAACCGAGGAAGTACCGCTGCAAAATGCTGGTGATCATTTCGAAGGAACATACAAAGTTGCTGACGAGCATGATTATGAGATCAGGGTTAAAGCGGAGGAGGAAAGCTTCTTCCGAGAAACCGATCCGGTAACGATTACGGCCAAATCAGGGGGGGCGGGGCAGACTGCGCCAGATCAGCCAGCAGATACAGAAAAGAAGCAATTCCCGCTTGTGCCTGTCATTATCGGTGCGTTAGGCTTAGTGGTTTTGCTGGCAGCAGCCTATTTCATCTTGCGTCTGCTAAAGCAGGCGAACCGCGGCTTTGTCGGCCAGCTCGTCATTGAGATCCGTGACGAGAATACAGGTGACAAAACGTCGCCGCAGTACAAGAAGCTGACGGCCTTCAAGGGCAAGCTGCTGCTTCACCAGCTGCTGCAGCTGGCGCCTGAGCTGAAGGAGACCGAGAAAGTAGTCTTTAAACCAGGCAGCAACGACCGCATCGTGCTCCAAAACGGCTCCACATGCACGATAGAGAAGTCGGGACGTGCAATCGATGCGACGCGTGATTTTGAAATGAAGAGCGGAGACCGCATTACGGTTTCGCTTAAGCAAGTGGATAAAACGATTTTTATCGAGTATCTCGTTTAAATAGAGCAATGGAGGTTGTAAACAATGAAACCAATCGTAAGAGAACATATACAACAGCTCGACGTTTCGCTAGGCGGAGGAATTGTCAGCGAGAAAATTCGAGTGGACACCATCGATAACCCGATCTTGATTATTGGACTTGGCGGCACAGGCATTGATGCGCTGCTTCGCCTGAAATATCAAATTAACCGCCGCTTTAAGCTGCCGGAGGACCCGGTTTCCAAGAGAAAGATGGATAAGCCCGATAACGTCGAGTTTCTTGCCTTCGAGACGAATGAACAGGACCGCAATAAAAAATATAAAGGGATCGGCCTCGATCCGATCAACGAATTTGTGCTGCTATCCAACGCCGAGGTTGGCGGATTGCTGCAAAACCGCAGCATTTTGGAGCCGTACATTACCGATTGGCTGTCGCCGGAGCTGAGCATTACCGATGGCATGAACGGTGCGGCTGGCGTGCGCCAAGCAGGACGGCTGCTGCTGTTCACAAAGATCAACCAAGTTGTGCAAAGCATCGATAAAAAAATTAAGACGCTGTCTGTGGGTACAAACAAGAAGCTGATGGTATTTCTGCTTACCGGCTTATCCGGCGGAACGGGAAGCGGCTGCTTCCTCGATATTTCGTATATTGTTAGAGGCATTATCGAGCGCGATCATGGTGCTGCAGGCATCGACCGGGTCAATACGCTGGGTTATTTGTTCACGCCGGACATCAACCTATCGAACAAAAGCTTGAGCGATCATACACGCGAGTACATTAGGAAAAACGGCTATGCGGCGCTGAAGGAACTTGATTATTGGATGAATGTGGACAGCAGGGGTGAGCGGTTCAGGCAGCAATATGGCAATATCCTATCTGTAAACTCACCGCTTCCGCCCTTTAATCTATGCCATCTTATTTCGGCGACAAATGCGGAAGGCAAGCTGCTCGAAAATGCCTACGATTACTGCATGAACGTGACGGCGGAGAACATTACGAACTTTATTTCCAGCGAGGAAAAGCAGTCTGGCGAAGAATTCGCCATTCACGACTATATTAGCAATATTCGGACGAATATCGCCCAAATGAACAAGATGTATCCGGCTAACTACGACTACAACATCATTGGAGCTTCCTCGGCCGTACTGCCGATTGAGGAAATGACTACTTATTTGGCTTACCGGCTTTTTAATAAAATGGACAAAATGTTCGAGAAAGCGCCAAGCCAGGACGACGTGGAAAAGTTTGCGCGCAAGCTTGGCATCGATCTCGAAACGATGATGAAGACGTTCGATTCGCGCGTGCCTGAGCCGCTTCCAGGCTTCGAGAACAGCGAGCGTCTCAGCTACAACAACGTGATCAAGATGCAAGCCGTTAATATGGATACCGAGCTGGAGCAAAACTTCTTGGCCCGTGCGCGTGAGGAATACATCAAGGCTAAGAAACAGCTTCCAGGCGAAATCGTAGGACAATTTACTGATCAAATTCGCCGCACGTTCCTACATCCGGAGCAGGGACCGTTCTACGTATCTCGTCTCTTGTATACGGAGAAAGGCTTCTGCTTATTGAAGATGATGCTTTCTTATATTGAGACGCTACGCGAAGGACTGTCGCGGCTGCCGAGAGAGATTGAAGCAGCTAGAGAGCAAGCGGAAGAGCGCATGGGCGATGCGAAGAGCGCATTCGTGTCCAAGGACAAGAAGAAAAACAATTATATTGAAGCGAAAATCAATGAATATTGGCTGCTTGCGGACGTGGAGCGGATGGAGCAGCTCATCGAATTTTATGAGGATCTGCACCAGCTTCTGAACAACGAGAACAACCGGATCTATAACGTGTTCACTGAAATTTTAAATGTACTTAATACGATCTTTGCCAAAAACGGCGATATTCTCACGAGTGGCGAAGAGCAGGCTGACCATAAGGGAAACAAAACGTATTATTGGAATATCGTCGGGGTGCCTGACATTTCCGATGTCATCAGCCGTCTTATGGATAAGAAGGACGGGGATGATCTGATCCGCGACTTTACGCAGGAGCTGCTCGATCACTCCAACCTATGGGTGAAGGAACAGGAAATCGATATCGTCAGCTCGATCTCGGAATTTTTGACCGATAAATTCGGCGACCTCATTACGAAATCGATGGAAGAGTTTCTTGTTATGAAATACGGGAACGATGAATCGATCGAGAAGTTTGTTGAACGCCATATTGCGAGCAAGCTGGATGAGGAAGCCGTTCCTGTATTCCATCTGAGCAACAGCTCAGGCAATTTGCATGTGCCTTCATGGGGATTCGTATCGGTGCCTGTACAGGCGCCTAGCATTTTGCGAGGCATTCGGAATTATCAAAATAACTCGATCGGAAAATCCCACTTCACGATTAAGGAAAGCGAAGTGAAAAACCGGATTTTCTGGCTGAATACGAGAAACGGCGTGCCTTTATTCGTTTATACGCCGCTTAAAGTGTATGAGGAAAGCTATGAGCGAACGATTTTGGATAAGGAAGGCATCGGTCGTCACTTGGTGCAAACCGATCGCAACAATTGGACGTACCTGCCGTCTCCGATTCCGGAGAAGTCATGGGGAGATACGTACGTCAATCCACGTGTGCAAAGCTATAATGCAAGAGTTCGCGCCGAGTTTGCAAAGGCAGAGAGCTTCCGCGTTATTGTAGAGAAGGGCATTGATCAAAATACGAGCAGCCGTTATTCGGTTCGCTTCACGAAGCCGTTCCAGCTTGCTGATGCGCTAAAGCCATTCAATATGCAGCTGGATGCTGCTAAGCCTAATTTGGGCGAGGTGAAACGAGCGTTAAACGAATTGAAGCGTCTGCTTTCCGAAGGGCTGGAGCTTGAATCGACAAAAGATATTTTCGGAAGCTTCACAGAGGAGCTGGCGCAGGAGAATCTCATTCGCTCGCCGGAGCAGCTGAGTCGTGTTCGCGAGGAACTCTCGAAGTATGAGTCGCTTGCCATTAAAGCAAACGAGCTTGAGCTGCTGCTTCATCAGCATCAGGATGAAGAAAAATGGCTTGATCAATTTATCGAGGCGTTGTACACGGATACGATTTGCAAGAAGGGTGCGCTTTACGTGTACGACCGTGATGCCGAGGAGGAAGCTTGGTCGCCTTTCGCTAACCTGATGAAGAGCAGCAGCTACGTCGAGCATGAAGTGTTCGAGAGCTTCCGCCGCCTTGAGGAGAAAAACCGCAGCACACTTATGCGCAAAGCGGCGCGCAGAGTCAATGAATTGACGGCAAGCGAGGATACGAAGCTGCTGCTTCACAAGCTGGAGGAGCTGTTCGGTACCTTCCTTGATGCACGCGAGCGTTTGGAGTACGAGAAGGTCGAGCTGGCAAACGGCGAGGAGCTGCACCGGTTCTACAAGGAAATGACTTCTAAACTTAATGAAATTCGCAGAAAGTTGAAATAGATATGAGAGTCATGCTGGATCAATTTGCGGCCGATTATTCGGCCTCCGAACAGAAGCTAAGAGGCCTTGAGGATGATCAGAGCAGCATTCATTATCCGACCGTATTTCTATTCATCGGCGATGAAGCGGAACAAGCGATTGAGCCGATGACTCGCTCGAATGAGCTGAAATGGGATAACAATGCCGGTGTTATTTACCTCCATGTATCATCCGGAGAAGGAGATGCCAGCACAGAGCAGGGGAAGCAGAGTAACCCGGTGACAGCCGATCGCGTGGCGAGAAATAGCGGATCAGCGGCAAAGGTTATACGAGTCCCTTTGACCGGTCTAACGAAGGATAAAAGCGATAACAAGTCGGTGCGCAAGAATATAGCAGTTTCCTTCCGCGAGGAGGGGCGCTGCTTGGTTGCTCTCAACAGGGCGCTGCGCCAAGTTAGCGATACGATTGCCGACTATGGCCGATTGTATGCTTCCTTCGATCGCCTTCACCTTGCCGTTATCACAAGGGTTGACGATCCTATGAACGTGCTTGTTCCGGAAATATCGCTGCTTGCGCAATCGATATTTTTGCAGCTCTTCAAATCGGTGCAAATGGATTTGTACGCCCTAATTAACGAGCGGGAGCAGTCAGAGACTTTCGGCTATGCGGGTGCTGCGGGAATTGGCTTCCTTCGTGAGCTTGAGGGGATGCAGCAGCTGGATTATTCGTACTCCGCGAACCTTCAGGTGACCAGCGATGGCCTTGCGATTCCTGTCGTTCATAAGCACTCTCCGCTATTTGATCTGGTCTATATTTTATCTGACCGCAACGAGCGGGGTATGACAACCTTGAACGGCATGCTGGATAACTATGAAATCATTTGCCATATTCTCCTGTTGAAGAACAGGAAGCGCAAGGACGCACATATTCAATCGAATGACGGAAGCTACAACAATTCGTCGTTCCGAAATAGTCTCATGTCCGAATCAGGAAGGCAGGGCTTCGTCTCGGCTGGCCTAGCCAAAGTGAAGCGCCCTGATTATTCCATCGCTTTGACCGTGCTGTACCATTTCTTTGAGCAGCTGGCAGCACGTCTGCAGACGATGCCTGAGCTTGCGAGCAAAGACAAGCTGGCGTTCTTCGGACTTGATGCTGAGACGATGGAGGCGCGAATCGCTCAAATCGTTCCGAGCGAGGATAACCTTGTTGATATGACGGGTCTCTTAACGAGCGGCATTCGTTTTGAACAGCTGCGCCGTATGTCGCTGCATGAAGCGGAGGAAGCATTGTTCGGCGAAGGCTGCGAAGCCTTTTTCCGCAAACATTTTGCCGATGCAGCAGCTATCCGTCTTGGTGAACACAAGCCTATGGATGAGCTGCGCCGCATCATCAGCCGAAATCGGAAGGAGCAGCCGCAGGTCAGCTTCTATCAGGTGTCCGAGTGGACCGATGAGAATGAACCGGGCAGCGCGTTGAACGCTGTTCATGCCCGAATACGAGATTTGACTAGAGAGGTCGGTCTTGCTCAGGAGGAGCTTGAACGTACCCGCGATTCGCGCGTCGAGGATTTGAAATTTCAACGCCTACCGTTTATGGATAAGCAAAATCTTCGCTCCTTTATACGCGTCTTCTTTGATACGGTCTACCTTCTGAAATGGCAGCTGCTGCGTACGGAGACAGAGCTTGCGCTGTATCGAAGGTTCGCGCGCGAGCTGGAGCAGCTGCATGTAGAGTATCGTATGAGAGTAGAACAGATGAATACACTTGGGGCAGAGCTCAAGGCGGCTGCGCTGCAAAGCATTCGCTCGGCAGATGATTATATCGGGCAGAACATCTATGAATATTATGAGCGCGTAACCGAAGGCGTCATGAAGGATATAGAAGAAAAACGCGGCGCATCGGCGTTTTTTGAGGAACGGTACGTGGGCAGCGCAACGGAGCTGCTGGAGCAAGGAGATTCCGCGCTCTTAGCGCGATTGATCGATGTTTGCCGCAAGCAATTGTTGACAGCAGAGCCGTTTGCTCATCCATTCGAGGAGGAGCTCTTGCTGCGGGCGAATGTATCCGTGGCTTACAGCAATCGCAAAGCCTTGACGCGGGAGGAGCTGTTCCGCCAGCTGTACCATACGCTGGAGGACAACGCGTCCATTAACATCCGCCTTCTCGACTACACTCACGAGCATCGTTCTGAGGAAAAGTATTTGTTCGGAGATCGAGAGAGCGAGTTTATCCGCTATGCGCTTGGCGTTGACGAAACGTCACGCATTTACAAGCTCGGCTGCGTCCACGAGAAGCGCAGCAGCGGCGCTCTGAAATTAAACTTAATGGGCGGCTTTCATTTAGAAGATTTGATGTATTACCGGAACGGCAAAGTATATTATGAAACCTATTTGCAGAATGGGTACGAATTTCACGTGCTAGATCCAGCCCATCTGCCTAAGCTTCGCTGACCGGTATACATCATTAGTCGCGCTGGTCTACTAGCAAGGGAGAGGGGTGCTGTCATTATGCAAAGAAAAATAAATGGGTTTCTGCTGTTGTTCAGCTTAATAGGCGGCGCAATCGGTTTCGCAATCGGCGAATTGGTATTGGGCCAATTGTCGGAGGGCTGGCCGCGCTTCGTCGTTGTCGGCCTTTATTTTGGCGTCGTCGCTTTAGGCATTGGGCTGTTCTGCCTCATTGCTGAGTTGATAGCGCCGCGCTTAAACGGCTCTTCTTGGCGGCAGCGTTACACCGCCTTGTCGTGGAAGCTGCTTGTGCCGGCGACGTTATTGCTGCTGTTTGCAGTCGGAGGCTTGGTTCAGCTGATTTATGGGCTGCAATTCGGCGGCGCGAAGCCGGTAAAGGATATCGTGCTGACGATCGATAATTCGGGGAGCATGCTTGAGACCGATCCTGACAATGAGCGGTATGCAGCTGCGAAGCAGCTGATTGCCAACATGGAAAGCGATAAGCGGGTGGCTGTTGTTGCCTTTAGCGATGCTGCTGAATTGCTTCAGCCCTTTACAAGCGTAAGCACGCAGGCTGAGAAGGATACCGTAAATGCCGCGATCGATGCGATTGAGCCGACTAATGGAGGTACAAACTTCAGTCTAGCGCTTGATGAATCGATGAACACAATCAAGGGCATGGGGGACGCTGATCGCGGCAAAATGGTCATCCTGCTGTCGGACGGCTTCAGCGAATCCAGCTTGAATGAGCAAATTGCGGCGTATCAAGAGCAGCAAATTGCCGTGAATACGGTTGGTCTAAGCGTGGTTGACGCTAGAGGCTCAGCATTGCTCAAGGAAATTGCGGATTCGACTGGCGGAAGCTACTATGATGTGACGGAAGCGAACGGACTGGGACTCGTTTTCCAAAATATATACGACAAGATTGATAAGCAGACGCTCCTGACAGAGCGTACGGGCAAGCTTGCAGATAGTACGTTTTATACGCTGCTTCGTATTTTATGCTTGGCCATTATTGGTGCTGGCATAGGCGTTTCGCTTGGGCTGGTATTCGACAATCGATTTTTGGCGGTCAGCTTTGGCGCTGGAGGTATAGCAGGCGGCTTGCTGGCAGGCTTCATATTGGACTCCGGATTATCCGGTCATATGATCTCAGATGGATTATCCCGTTTATTTGCGGTGCTCGTACTGGCGGCAATTATTAGCGTATTTACGCTTATTGTTCCAGTTAAAGACAGCAATAGCCCAAGACTTCGCGGAGGCGGCAGAAAAAGCAGCACAAGCGACCGTCCATCTACGGGCATAAGCGGACGGACGAAGGATAGCCGCAGTCATGGATTTTAAACGATGCGGGAGGCGGATTTAAATGCGTTTTATCGATGCAGAGGACGGTTCTCCGGTCATCAGCGGCTTGACTCGCGCAGTCGAGGAGGACCGCTGCACGCTGCGCTGGATTTGGCCGGGTGGGATAGAAGCGGTTTATATTGGGAAAAAGCCAGCCGATCAGTTAGAGGACGGAACGCCGGACACTCATCACCTGAAGCTGTACACGAAGGCTGAGTATAAAGCGAATAACGGCTATCATAGCCGAATTGAAGGTGTTGGGCTGTTTGTCTTTTCGGTGTTTGCCTGCCTGGAGGGGAGTGCAGGACCGCAGCTCATCCTTCAGCCTAACCGAGAGAATCGTATCGAAATCAGTGCCGGACGGGCTAAAATTTATTATTCGATCGGAAGCAAAGGCGGTCTCTTTAGGAAGTTCAAAACGATTCAGATTCAGGTGTCGACCGAGGTCCCGATTGCAAAGGATGTGCTTTGCTACGTGAAGAAGCAGGGCAGCTATCCTGCAAATAAGGAAGACGGCATGTTATATCCGTTTGTCGCCCCTTTTGCCGCGGGGAAAAATGTCCTGCCTGCCATTGAGATCGGCAAACAGGATTTTATACGATTGTTTTTTACAGATGGCCGAACATACGGTCAAACGTACGAGTTGATTTCAGAATAAAGGAGGAAGATCGCATGGGCATTTTCGATCTTTTCAAAAAAAAGCCGGAAGCGAAGCCGCGTCCATTGTTCTACGATATCGTCTGTCCCTATTGTTTTAGCAAATTTACGCCGGATGAGGTCGTTTTCCGCGCAGCTCATTCCCGTGAGGACGATGAGGATTATGCGCTTGGGGAAGACGAGGAGCTGAACAAATACCGCGAGCGCTTCGGACTCGATTCCGTACATGATATGGAAGCGGTGCTTCACCCGGTGGACGTGCCGGAAGAGCATCGGGTTTACTCCGATCACGTGCTGATCGGCATTAATGACCGTTACGGCGAGCTGACGCGCAGAAGGCTTTGCCCGAAATGTCATAACGAGCTTCCGGTAACGGCAGGCAAAGTGCCAAGCAACATCATTTCCATTATTGGTGCATCCCAGGTTGGCAAATCCGTGTATATGACTTCGTTAATCCATACGCTGCAAAATACGACGGCGGATCATTTTAATGCGGCCTGCATGCCGCTCAACGCGGAGATTAGCCGCAAGTTCCGCACCTATTACGAGGAGCCGCTATTCGAGCGCGGCGATCTGCTTGCTTCCACGCAAAAGGAGAAGATGCAGGAGCCATTTATTTTTCAATTCGTCTTTAAGGATGATTCGAAGCCGCCGCTTACGCTCGTATTCTTCGATGTGGCGGGCGAGGGTATGGTCGAGCAGGATTACCTCGGCCTGCATGGCCAGCATATTAAAAACTCGGCAGGCATCCTGCTTATGGTTGATCCGCTGCAAATTCGTTCCATACGCGAGAAAATTAGAATGAATATCGGCGATAAGCCGGGCGAATGGGTCTCCCAATACGACGAGCCGCGTGACGTTGTCCTGACGATGTTCGGCGACTTTATTGCGTATCAGGAAAACAACAAAACGGATATACCGACAGCTGTCGTACTGACGAAGAGCGACATGCTTCATTCCCTGAAGGATGAGGATGGCGAGTACATTAAATCAAACAGCAATATTTTCAACAATATGGTGCACCGCAATTATTTCAATCTGACCGAATTTGAAAATATCGACGGCGAAATCAGGCGCTTCATCGAGAAGGTCGATCGCCCGTTCAAAGGAACGATGGACGTTTATTTCAAGGATACGGCGTACTATGCGGTATCCGCGCTGGGCAGCAATCCCGTGGATCAGAAGCTCCAAACCGTCGTTAGTCCAATCCGTGTGGACGAGCCCTTCATCTGGCTGCTTTATAAGCTGAACTTCATCGAGGGGAGAAGAGAATAGTGCGCGATTCTATGCCCCGCAGGATGATTCAGCAGCAAATGTACGCACGGGAGAGACGCGGTATTTTCAGATCCACGGAGGGCTATGACACGATCGCCAAATCAAGCGGCTTAGACCCTTCTTTTATCAAAAAGATGCTTCATCCGTTTTGCGTATACGATGCGCCTGCCGAGCTGGCGACGCGCGGAGAGAAGGACGCTTCTGCATATCCCGAGACGATGCATCTGCTACATCTGGACAATGGCGATGTGCTGCTCGGACGCAGCGTCTATCAGGCAGCGGATTTCACCGGACTTCGCAGCGCATTTTTTACGCATAACTATATCATTCCAGAGCGTCTCGCGAATAACCATGCAAATGACTATGAGAGCTGGCTGCAAGCAGCTTTTGCAGGCAGTTATAATATTGCTGAGGGTACGGAGATCGCGGAATTAGCCAGCCTGCCGATTCAAGCGGCTTCAGCGATTAAGCCATCCTATCGTTCCTTATTAACGCTGCTGAACATTGATGAGAAGTCATTTAAGCAGCTGCTGCATGCGATAATGTCAGCAGTCAGCGGCAAGAAGAAGATTTATGTATCGCTTGACGTGCCGATCGCGCAGCTTCCGAGCAAAGCAAAACAGCTGCTTGAGGTGATTTATGCAAGCTTGCCATATGCCTATCGCAAGCAGCTTGGCTTTATTACGTACGCGAAAGAGCCGCAAAGCCGCAAAGCGGTGCATCTTACATTCGTGGAGCAGGGAAGCCTGCGCCCTGGGGACCGAAGCATCGAGAAGGATTATACATTTGATTTCGCTAACGGCCGGATCATAAACGTCGATCTGGACGGTACGGATCAGCCGTATTTGGATTTCGCATGGGATCATTTGGAGCGCCCTCAGCATATGGCCAGCTTCTTTCAATTTGCGGAGCTCATGCTGGCAGGGATGGGAGCGGATCGTCAAATCGCAGCGTCTGCTTATCATGAGCTTTGCGTGATGTATCAGATTGAGGAAGGCAATAAGGCGCTGTATGAAGCGCATAAAACAGCTGTGCTCCGCGGTTTGCTCGAATATTTGCAGCCAGCAGGCTCGCTTGATTCCAAGATGCGGCTCAATGATTTGCTCCTATCCCGATTTGATTATGAATTCGATCGCGTGAGGCAGGGGTTAGTGCCGGAACCATTCATAATAGACATCTTTAAGGACTACTACCGAATCGACGGCAAAAATATTGAAAGCAAAATCGTTACTTTCTTTATCCACTCGCTCAATCAATCGAACAGGCTGAACGTGCAAGAAACGGTTGTTTCCATCTATGCAGCCGTTGAGAGCGATTCAGCTTTAAGCAAGGCATTCTTTTCGAAGCTGATGACGGATTCAACGTTGACAGGCAGCTTTTTCATTTCTTTTCTGGAGAAGAAGCTAAAGGCTGTGGCGGGGGCAAAAAGCGTACTGGAGCAGCTAGTGCATTGGGGAAGCGTTCATCCGAGGCTGTATGGTTTTGAACCGTTTCAGACGCTGGCACGAAAGCAGTTGACGGATAAGCTGGAGCGGGAAAGCTATTCCCTACCAGCATCAAGCAGCGTGCTTGCGCAGCTGCGCATTCTGGGTGAGGAAGCTCGGACTGGAATGGGAAAGCCGGCTTCAGATGATGCTGAAGATCTTATTCAGGAGCTCGAGCTGGCCGTTTATCGCACGATGCTGACCGAGCTTGATATAGACAGGCTCACCATTGAGCAGTTGAGGCAAGCGAATTTCCTCAGCTTCAAAGACCAATTGCAGCGATGGAATAGCCAGCTTCAGGACCCCCGCCAGAAATCTGCGGCTCTTGCGCTGCTTGCCATGTACGAATGGCTTGTGCTGCCAGAGCCGACGGTTGCCGTATTCAATCGATTGTCACCGGCAGAGATCGACCGTGTGCAGCTGACAGGGCGCCGGATACTTGCAGGACAGCTGGAGCTTGCAGATGCTCCGCGACATGTGCTGGCTTATCTCAGCAGCTCGGATTTGGAATCGGTAGATTATGTAGGTCTGCTTGACTATTTGCAGCGGAATGCACCGGATAAAGAGATGATATACCGATTTTTCCAACTGTCGGAGAAGCATCCGGATTTCATGAGATCGAGAGGCTTCGTGCCTGCTTATAAAACGGCTATAGTCGGTTATTTCGAGAAATATGACCGGGATGCTTTCAAGAAACGCGTAAATTGGAAGCAGTTCTTCGATAAGGCTGGCCCAGCTCTCACTGCCGTATATAAGCAGGCCGAGCGGGAGCTTTCCTCGCCGCTTTCCAAGTTTTTTCGCCGGAATCGTAAAGCGACGCTGATTACATCTGTTGCGGCGATTGGCATCGTTTTGGTCGTTGCGGGCATGATGCAATCATTCGCTGGCAAGGGAGAGAAGACGCAGGTGGGCGGAGCTTTGCCTGAGGTGACGCCTACTGCTGAAGTGGGCATAACGATGCCGGAAACGCTCGTTTACGCAGAGCAAAATGCGGCAAACATTGAGCAAGAGGCAACGACCTCCCTCGTATTTGCGTTTAAGGATGCAGCAGCTTGCGCTCAGTTTGCACCGGATTCATTAACAATAGAGCCGCTGGGTGCTGAAGTTGTTGAATACAAGGCGTTAAAGGTATCTTCAAATTGCGGCGCGGGGGAGATGGAAACACAGACTCCTGCGGATTCCACAGATTCGGCTGCGACGGAGTCCGATGCACCGTCTACGATCCAGCCTACAGAAACGCCTGTTGTAGATGGAGATACTGCGACCGATGATGCCGCAAGCGAGGAATCGGACAGCACAAATGATGCTGGCTCTGCATCTGGAAGCCCAATACCCAGCAACCAGCCTGAGCAAGAAGGATATGCGAGCCGGGTTATTGCAGACTTAGGCGAGCAGGTCGATCTACCAGCTAACACCATCATCCGAGTCGGAGAGGCAGCGTATGAGCTTACCGTACTGCAAGTCGTCGATAAATGAACGTAAAATCCGCCAGTTAACTTATTCTAAGCTGACTAGCGGATTTTTTTTCGCAGTAAGCTGCAAATCAATTACTTAGAGGTTTCTTCAGGTGTGAATGAGGCTCTGCTGGCAACGAAGCCGCTCTATTCGATAATCGTAATTGTATTTGCACAGCTGAAGCAAATCGAATTTCAGCCCTCGCTTCGGTTGTGTAATGGCGGGCAGCTTCTTCCCGCTTGCCCTTATGGCTGCGCGTACTCGCTTCTTGTCCTCAATGGTGTTTACGATTAATTCGTCAGGGCTAGCCTCGGCGTAACGAGTCATTAGAAACTGGTCACATGCCCCGTTACTACCTGCTTGTTCAAGCTCAAACAGCTGAAAGTCGCGCAGCATGCCTTCTTGAACCTTTGCCACCAGCACATGCGTTTCCCCGAAATAAAGCACGTCTTGATCAATGACTGCCTCACGATCTACGATCTGCTTGTCTGCTGCCTGCTCCAGATTGCGGATGCTAAGCAGCATTTGCTGTGCTTTCTCAAACTCCAATTTTGCCGCATAGGCTTCCATCTTAGCGTATAAGGTTTCGATCAAGCCTTGCCCTCGATTAGCGAGAAGCGCCGATGCTTGGCGCGTATGCTCCAAATAATCGCCCTCAGATATTTTGCCTTCGCAAACTCCGCTGCATTTGCCGATATGATACAGCAAGCATACCTGCTTGGGCATCGCTTTGCAGGTGCGAAGCCCATAATGCTCCGTGACGAATTCAAGTAAGGCATCTCGAAATCGAGCGCTTTTGAAAGGGCCAAGACGATGTGCGTCACTTGTTGCAGAACCTCCATGACTGCGCTTGCGATTGCGGTAATAGACATCGAGCCGGGGAAGCGGCTCTGCTGTAAGCTGCAAATATGCATAGCCGCTATTTTCTTTTTTTAACGCACGATTATACGGAGGCTTATGTATTTTAATGAGATTGTTTTCCAGCAGAAGACTTTCTGATTCGTTATTTACAAGCACGACCTCAATGGATGATATTTCATCAACGAGCTGGGTTATTTTTCTGTATATGTGATTTTTCGTAAAATAAGAGCGCAGCCGGCTCCGTAAATTTTTTGATTTGCCGACGTAGAGAATAGCCCCCTGATCATCCTTCATCAGATAGCAGCCAGGGCTCTGCGGGTAATCGCCGGCGTTGAATAAGAACGACATCGATCGTCATCCTCCTAATCCTATGCTTTTGGAGAAAATCATATCTCCGACACTATTCGACAACCATACGGACAAACCCTTGTATAAGTGGCTCACAATTGTATTCTTACGTCTATAACAAAAAGAGGCCAGCCTAATAAACGGGCAGCCTCGTACAGCAAATTCATGATGAATTGAAATTGAATTAAACTTGGGGGCCATCCGGCGGTGCTGTAATCATCCAATGGAATCCGAACTTATCTTCGATTTCTCCAAACAACGAGCCCCAAAAGGCAGGTTCTAACGGATGGGTAATGCGGCCGCCTGCTGCTAAGTTCTCGAAGGCTTGCCGGGCTTCGGCTGCTGTTTCGAAGTCGAGATTCAAAAGGACGTTGTTCCCTTTAACGATCGGTTCAAACACGGAGTCCGACATGAAGAAGTTAACCCCGCCAGCGTGAACACAGAGATGCAAAACTTTGTCCTTGAGCTCCTCGCTTGCATCTGGCAATTGTCCGTGCGTCATAATAGACTGGATCTCGCCGCCTAAAGCCTGAAAATAAAATTCGGCCTGCGCTCTAGCATCCTCCGACTTGATAAAGATCGTATATTTTGCCATTTGACAACATCCTTTCCTTCACTTAATGAAATTCAACCTGTTTTCATCTTATCATATCGATTCGAATCAGGTTTCTTATGGATTGCTATTTTGAAAAGAGAGTTCACAAATAAATATATTGATATTTGCATATATATGCGATATATTTCTCGTATAAAGGAGGATTCAAATGCCTATTCCAAGCCATTATTCCACTCCGATTCGAATGTCAGCCAAAGAACGTGCATACTCGCAAATCCAGCGCTGGATCATAGATGGAACGCTGCAGCCAGGGGAAAGACTCGGTGATGCTGAATTAGCAGAAGCATTGGGCGTCAGCAGAACACCGGTCAGAGAGGCACTCCAGCTTCTTGAGGTTCAAGGATTAGTCGAGGTACATCCTGGGAATTATACAAAGGTTAAAAGGATGGAGAAGACTGATATTTTAAAATTGTATCCTACACTCGCAGCCTTGCACGGGCTTGCAGCCGAGATGGCCACTGAAGCCATACTGGCAGAGCATATTGAACAATTGAAAGCGATCAATGCGCAATTCGCTGATGCGATAAAGCAGGGTCAACCTTATCAAGCGATGGAGCTGGATGAACAATTTCACAATCTCATTATTGAAATTTCAGACAATCCGTATGTTTCAACGTACAGCTCGTCGCTTCAATTGCATATCCGAAGATTTAAATATTTGTTTCTCAAGCAGCCTGTTTCCGCTACATTAGCGTCTGTTCAGGAGCATGATTCAATCATTGCCGCTATGAAGAATGGCGAGCGTGAGCAGGCATCAGAGCTAATGAAACAAAATCTTCTGCGTCCGATGCGTGATTTATACGCATTAATTGTTATAAACGAGGAGTGATTTCCATGGAAAACAAAAAGGATTTACGTATTCGCAGCAAAGTGATTAGTGAAGGGGTAAACCGTGTTCCGAACCGTGCGATGCTAAGAGCGGTAGGGTTTCAGGATGAAGATTTTAAGAAGCCTATGATCGGCGTAGCAAGTACATGGAGTGAAGTGACGCCATGCAATGTACATATTGACAAACTTGCAGTACAGGCAAAGGAAGGGGTTCGTACGCATGGAGGAGCCCCGTTGATTTTTAATACGATTACCGTATCTGACGGCATATCCATGGGACATGAAGGGATGCTGTTCTCGCTCCCAAGCAGGGAAGTCATTGCCGATTCCATTGAGATTGTCGTAAATGCAGAACGCTTCGACGGCTTGGTTGCCATTGGCGGCTGCGACAAAAATACGCCTGCATGTTTGATGGCGATAGGCAGAATGAATTTGCCTGCTGTATATGTTTATGGCGGTACGATCCAGCCGGGCAAGCATAACGGTAAAGACGTGGATATCGTAACGGCATTCGAGGCGGTCGGACATTATCAAGAAGGAAAAATGACGGATGAAGAGCTCCATGAAATAGAATGCAGCGTATGTCCTGGCGCTGGCGCATGCGGCGGCATGTATACAGCCAATACAATGGCTTCAGCCGTTGAAGCTTTGGGCATGAGCTTGCCTGGTTCATCATCCACGCCTGCGATTTCCTCCTATAAAGCGGTTGAATGCGCAGAAGCGGGCAGAACGGTGATTGAGCTCCTTGAGAAGGACATTCGGCCGCGTGATATTATGACTAAAAAAGCGTTCGAGAATGCCATTACGCTCGTTATGGCTCTAGGTGGATCGACGAATGCGCTGCTTCATCTCATGGCTATGGCGCACTCGGTCGAGGTAGATTTGACGTTGGACGATTTCGAGAGAATCCGCAAGCTTGTCCCGCATCTTGCTGATTTAAAGCCAAGCGGCAAATATGTGATGCAGGATTTAAATGATAATGGCGGCGTACCGGGCGTATTGAAGCTGCTGCTGGAAAAAGGACTTCTTCACGGCGATTGTCTCACAGTAACGGGGAAAACATTAGCAGAAAACTTAGCGGAAGCACAGCCATTGAAGGAAAATCAGCAGGTCATCCGTCCCTTCGAGAACCCGCTGAAACCAACGGGGCCGCTCGTCGTGCTAAGAGGCAATCTTGCTCCAGAGGGTGCAGTTGCAAAAATGTCAGGCATGAAAAAATTAAAGTTTACCGGTCCTGCACGGGTTTACAATAGCGAGGAGGAGGCGACAGCTGCCATTACGAATGACGAAATCGTCAAAGGCGATGTGCTGGTCATTCGATATGCTGGACCTAAAGGCGGTCCCGGCATGCCGGAAATGCTCTCTGTTACCGCCTTGATTGTAGGTAAAGGCTTGGGCGGCGAGGTGGCGCTACTAACCGACGGACGTTTCTCCGGCGGCTCGCATGGCTTTGTTGTCGGACATGTATCGCCGGAAGCGCAGGTAGGCGGTCCCATTGCGCTGCTGCAAGAGGGCGATCTCATTACGATAGACAGCGAAGCGCAGGAAATTCAATTTAATGTTACGCCTGAGGAGCTGGCAGCAAGAGCGAGCGAGTGGGTCAAGCCTCCGCATAAATTTAAATCAGGCGTGCTGGCGAAATACGCAAAGCTGGTATCATCCGCATCAAGAGGCGCTGTAACCGATTTGGATCTTTAGATCATTCAATGAAATAGGGTGGGGCAGGTGAAATTCCTGATCCTCCCTATTTTTATTTGTATTCCTATAAAAAAGAGTTAATCCTGAATTTCGAAAGTCCATAGTAATGAGCCTTAATACACGATGTCATAGGGGACTACTTCCAAAAATGTAAGTGGAAATGATGAATCGACAGGTATTGCTAGATTTTAGCATACACCATCCCCCTCCCCATACGAAGGGGCAACGTCATTTCCAAGTATTATATTGGGTTATTTCTGTCATTCAAGTAATATGACTTTCCGCTCGATTCGGA
>NZ_JBXBBJ010000036.1:0-33508 GCF_057221575.1 Paenibacillus sp. Y660
GCTAGACAAGCTGTTGCCTTGGTCAACATCGCTACCGCTGACTTGCCACGTGTTTAAATCTTAATCCAGCTTATCTTAGCTCTCATCTGATGACAAGGTGGGGGCTATTTGACGCTTACGGATTTAACATGGGATTCAAATAAAATGGTAATACGTTCGGAGTGGGAAAATGTTGTTGGAAAGACCGAGAATTTACTTAAACAAAGCGGTCATGTTGTAACTACAAAAGAAATTTTTCAATCAGAATGGAAAAGGGTACTTAAAAATGTTATTGATGGTCTGACAATCTCGGGATTTAATACGGGTTCAGTTCCTGAAATGGTACGATTAATTGCCGAATTCAACTCAATTAACAATGAAGGGATGCTCTATAACCAATAACTGTAACAAGATGAGACCTTGAGGGATTGCTCCTTCAAGGTTTTTTCCTATACCCCACCCAGTGCCGAATGATTCGGGTGGCATATCCCGAATGAACTTAACCCTCATTAGTCCCGGATGATTTGTCCATAAAAATCTTGTACGCATAAATTCGCTCAATATATTTGAATTTTATACCCCTTTTCAGGTAGCTTTCTCCTTTGACTGAACCCCAAAATAATCAGTAACCACCGTATTTTGCTTCAAATACCTTTCCTTCGTTTTCTCGCGGTTTTCCTGAAATAAAATGAAATTACAAACAGCGGCTTGTCACGGGGCATTAACGTAGGTAAATAGAGGATGAAATGAGGAAACGCCTTATTCTGGATTTTGATAATTTAGCGGCGGAACAAAGGGAGGATGCTGTAACACTACCATGTGCAATACTGGGCGGCGTAGTGAGCAAAGTTTCAGTAGCTTGATAGCATTAATATTCCTCCATGACAATCAAATCATGAAGTTGTATATCGAGCAACTTACAGATGACTTCGAATGTGCTTAGATATAGCCTATCAACTTCACTTGAACATTATGGTATTTGGTCTTAATCCGGTAATTAGGCAAGTTCACTTTGGGACATTTTACTCTCAGCAAGGATTTCCTTGAGTTTTAAGACATCAGGCATAATTTCTTACCTCTTCCTCGTCTGCGAAGGCGTCATCCCTTTGTACTGCTTATACAGCTTCGTAAAATAGTTCGGATTCTCGCAACCGACAATGGCGGCAATTTCGGTTATCGTATCATTGCTCTCGCGAAGCAGCTGCTCCGCCTCGTTCATGCGGCAGACGTTGACATATTCCACAAAAGTGCGGCCGGTCAGCTTTTTGAATAGCTTGCAAAAATGGTACGGGTTCAGGCTCACTTGCTTCGCCGCTTGTTCGATCGACATTTTCTCGCCAAACTGCGATTCGATGCGCTGGATGAGCGCTTTAAAGCGATCCCGATTGACGAAGTATGGCTCCGCCGGCTTGCCTGCTAGCTGCCGTTCTATGAAGGTGCGGGAGAGCAGCGTGAACAGCGTGTGCAGCTTCGACTTAACGATAAGCTGATAAGCAGGAGGCTTCGCGGCGAGCTCGGCGATCACTTCATCCAGCAGCGAGTTAAAGCTTAGGCATTGCTCATCCTGCTCCGATGGTTTAACGGGATAATGTAGCCGGCCCTCCAGATAAGGAGCGACAAACTGGGCATGTACAGGATCGTGAACCCAATCATTGAAGAGGGACGCATTCAAGACGATGCAGTCATAATGAACATTTTCGCAGTGAAGGGCATAGCCCACATGCAGCCCTCCGCCAGGTATGATGATGACGTCTCCCACATTCACGATGTAAGGGCGGCTGTCGATATGAAACATCGCACTGCCTTCCCGCATGACGATGATCTCGAAATGCTCATGCCAATGCAAATAAAGGATGCAGTCATTTGGCGCGACGTTATGGCAACGATTTTGGAATAGCTGTATCGGGTATGTTTTATGCTCGAGACGAGTATTTTCCCAAAGCTCCTTTGGATAGGTCAATCTGCTCACCACCACAAGATTAGACTATTTTTGCTCAAGATTATATAGAGTGATCTGCATAACTGCTAGCTATAATGGAGTTGTTACGAATACTATAAGCCAATATTGGAGTGATATACAACAATGGACAACAAATTGCGAATTGGAACGCTTGTAGGCGGAGGAAATGCGGATCACGTCATTCCGCAAATTGTGAAGCATGGATTTGAATCGTTTAACTTAACCTTTTGGCAAACGACCGGCAGTACGGATTTGGTTGAAATGGCTAAACGAGTAAGAGCGCTTGCCGATGAGCATGATTTTGCTGTTCCAGCTGTAAGCGTTTTCGGAAACCCGTTGACTGGCGAAGGCAACAATGCCGATACACTTGCGAGCTGGGAGCGGCTTATCGATCATGCCCATTTATTCGGAGCGGATATCGTATCCGGCTTCACTGGACGTCTGACGAACCAGTCCATCGATGAATCGATTCCGAGGTTCAAGGAAGTGTTCGGCGAGCTGACGAAGCGGGCTGCGGCTAAAGGTGTACGAATCGCTTTTGAAAATTGTGATATGGGCGGCACTTGGACAACCGGCGATTGGAATATTGCGCATAACCCGACTGCCTGGGAGCTCATGTTTAATGCGGTGCCGGAGGACAATATTGGACTGGAATGGGAGCCCTGCCACCAAATGGTCAGCTTGATCGATCCGATTCCGCAGCTGCGCAAATGGGCGAGCAAGGTGTTCCACGTACATGGCAAAGACGCAACGATTGCGTGGGATATTGTAAAGGAGCATGGCGTGCACAGCAAACAACAATTCGTTTGGCACCGGACGCCGGGCTTTGGCGATAGCAACTGGTCGGATATTATTACGATTTTGAGACAAAATGGCTACAAAGGCACGATCGATATCGAGGGCTGGCATGATCCCGTTTATAAGGATGAGCTGGAAATGACAGGACAGGTTCATGCTTTGAATTATTTAAAGCGGTGCCGCGGCGGCGATTTTGTTCCAAATCCTATCTAATTTAGCGAAGCGAAAGCGGGGAGAAAAGCAGATGACAACGAAGCATCGAGTCGTCATAGCCGGCTGCGGTGGGATGGCGAATACGTGGGTGGACTATTCGAAGGAACGGGAAGATACGGAAATAGTTGGGCTCGTTGATATCAAAGAAGAGTTTGCTGCGGCAATGGCGGAGCGAAAAGGTCTTACTTGCCCAACCTTCACCGACATTAAGCAAGCAATTACGGAGACAGGTGCTACGTTAGTATTCGATGTCACGATACCGGCGAGCCATTATGCGATTAGTACTGCTGCTTTGGAGCTTGGCTGCGATGTGTTTGGAGAGAAGCCACTCGCGGAAACGATGAGCGACTGCAATGAAATCGTGCGAATGGCTCATGATACGGGCAGGACGCATGCCGTTATGCAAAATCGCCGGTTTGATCCGCGCATTCGCGCCTTTCAAGGGCTGATCGCCAGAGGGACGATTGGTAAAATTGGATTCGTTGGCGCTGACTTCTTTATTGGCGCACATTTTGGCGGCTTCCGCGACGCGATGGAAAGTCCGCTGCTGCTCGATATGGCGATCCACACGTTTGACCAAGCGAGATATATTTCTGGCGCGAATCCCGTATCCGTCTATTGCCATGAGTTTAACCCACCCGGTTCATGGTATGCCGGAAACGCGATGGCGATCTGCATCTATGAAATGTCTGATGGCTCTGTCTTTAACTACCGCGGCTCGTGGTGCGCAGAAGGCTTGCCTACTTCATGGGAAGCATCTTGGCGGGTGACCGGCGAGCATGGCACCGCGATTTGGGATGGCGGAGGCAATCCATATGCGGAGATCGTAGCTGCTGGCGACCAAAGCGGCAAATTTCACCGCGATTACGTGCGAGTAGAGACACAGCTTCCAGAAATGGCGAATACGTTCCATAAAGGCTGCTTGGATGATATGTTCGACGCCCTCGAAAAAGGCCGCAAGCCGGAAACGGATTGCAGCGACAATATTTACAGCATGGCGATGGTGCTTGCCGCTGTTGAGAGCGCCAAAACCGGCCAAAAAGTGCACATCGCTGATTTTATGGGAGCTGCTGCGATTAAGTAGCATTCCATTTACTAGACTAATAGGAAGCAGTAGATTGATGTTTAAATTCATCTGCGGCGTTATTTTAACGATAAAAGAAGAAGGTATCTTGGCGCTGTTTCAGCTTCTGAGGCGCCTTTTTTGCTTTTTCAGAAACATCCAATACTCTCCAATACGACCATTCCGTGTCGCGTCCACAAACCTAAATGTTTAAGGATTTATCCGAGGGCAAGGAGCTTCCGATGAAGATCATTTCATCCTAAGGCGCATTCACGCAGGAATCCGCCTAAATGGCGCTTGCGAGCAGAGAATATTGACCAATAAAGGCAGATATCTTCCAATCGCAAAGGTTGACAAGCTGCGTTCTGCAAGAGCAGAATAAAGCATACCCACAACGAAATGAGGCGAAGCAATTGTCATCCCTTATCGATAAAGTCAAGAAGCTTGCTGCTGGATTTGATGAAGAAACGCTGCGTTCGATTGAAATAAACCCGCTTCTGGTTGACGCGGGAGCGATTCATGAGGCAGCTCCCTATTTGAAGGAGCAGCATTATAGCCGGGTCATCATTGCGGCGGATGCGATTACTTACGAGATTGCAGGCAAAAAGCTGGAGGAAGCCATAGCCGCACTGGGCATTTCTGTTCATGTTACAAGCTTAAAGCCGGATCGCCAGGGCGATGTGATTGCCGATGAAGCTGCAATCGTGCAGCTGCTGCTTGATATTCAACAGCAAAAGGCGCAGGTTGTCATCGCGGCAGGCTCGGGAACCATTCATGATATTTCGAGGTACGCAGCCTATACGGCGAGCATTCCATTCGTTTCCGTACCGACAGCACCGTCTGTGGACGGCTTTAATTCCAAGGGCGCTCCAATTATCATTCGCGGCGAGAAGAAGACGATTGCCGCGATTGGTCCAGATGCGATATTTGCAGATTTGGACATACTCGCGAACGCGCCGGCTGCGATGGTAGCAGCTGGCTTTGGCGATATGCTTGGCAAATATACGTCGCTTCTCGACTGGAGCTTCGGAGCATCGGAGGGAGGCGAGCCGTATTCCGAGGAGGTAGCCGAAATTACTCGGATCGCGCTGACCAAATGCGTGGAGCATATCGGCCTTATTGCACGCCGCGATCCCGAGGGCATTCGCATACTAATTGAAGCGTTGATAGAGTCGGGACTTGCGATGCTGCTGTTCGGCCAGTCGCATTCGGAGTCAGGCGCGGAGCATCATTTGTCGCATTTCTGGGAAATGGAATATATTCGTCTCGGCAAAAGACAACTGCTGCACGGCGCGAAGGTTGGCGTGGCTTGCGCAGAAATTTCCAAGCTCTATCACCGTCTTTCGGCAGAAGAGTCTGGGCTAGCTTTCACAGCTAACCCCGAGAGAATTCGAGAGGCGATTGCTGCTCTTCCCAGGGAAGGAATGATTCGCGGATGGCTAAGGCAGGTTGGCGGGCCGTCTACGACAGAGGAGCTTGGCGTCGATGAGGAGCTGCTTATGCGCAGCCTGTTGGAAGCTCATCATGTAAGGCCGAACCGCTACACGCTGCTTCGCGCTTACAATTCGCTTTAATTTCTGCATACATAAAAGGCTCCGTCCACTCAATGGGGCGGAGCCTTTTTACAATTAAGGGCGAGAGTGCCCGAAAGATTCTCTTATTGGATTTGATGCGGCTACTCTTTACTTGCTTTTCTAATGAAAAAGCAGCGGTCATCCTTGAACATGAGTTGAGTTCCATGCTCAAGGCTGCCGCTGCCTTTTAGTTTTTTAGAAATTGAAGTTGTCTGGGTCCGGGCCAAAACGGTGATCTCGGTTTAGCGCGCTGATTTGAGCCACTTCCTCAGCTGTTAGAGCAAAGTCGAAAATATCCGCATTTTCCTTCAAGCGAACCGGATTAATCGATTTTGGAATCGTAACAACCTCGTTCTGAAGATCCCAGCGAAGCACGATCTGAGCAGGCGATTTGCCGTATTTGGCGCCAATGTCTGCGAGGACGCTCTGGTCGAGATTGCCTTGCATAAGCGGGCTCCAAGCCATCAGCTGAATGTTGTTGCTCTTCGCGAAAGCGTGAAGCTTCTGCTGCGTTAGAAGCGGATGATATTCCACTTGATTGACCATCGGTACAATTTCGCCGGAGGCGATAACATCCTCCAAGTGATGGATTTGGAAGTTGCTGACGCCAATGGCGCGTACATAGCCGTCACGGTAAAGCTTCTCAAGGGCGCGCCAGGTTTCGGTATATTTATCTTTGACCGGCCAATGGATAAGGAGCAAATCAACGACTTCTATGCCGAGCTTGCGTCTGCTGTCCTCGAATGCCGTAAGCGAGGATTCATATCCTTGATGCGCATTCCAAATTTTTGTCGTTATGAAAATTTCGTCGCGAGCGATGCCGCTGTTGCGGATGCCGGCGCCTACGCCTGTTTCATTATTATAAGCTGCTGCTGTATCGATCAGTCTGTAGCCTTCTTCGATCGCAGAGGCAACCGTTCTTTCCGCCTCGCCGTCATCTTTTACCTTCCATACGCCAAGGCCGAACCATGGCATCTTAACGCCATTACTTAAAGCGGTGGATTCGATTCGTGCATTTGTCATGTGCAAACGACCTCCAAATTATAGTGATAATTCTAAAATGGCTTTAACATCCTGTTTCTCCAAACGCTTGAAAGAGCCGATAGCGCCGTAACGAACGGCTTCCTCTGCCATGCGGTCAAGCTTGTCGCTTCCGATCTCGAAGTCGGCAAGACGTGACTCAGCGCCAATGCGTGAGAAGAAATCACGTGTCGCTTGAATGCCTTCAAGAGCAATCTCCTGATCTGTTTTGCCTTCCGGATTAACGCCCCATACGCGTGTTGCATATTGGACGAAACGATCGATGCGCGCTTCATGCACATATTTCATCCAGTTCGGGAAAATTACAGCTAGGCCAGCGCCATGGGGGATATCGTAGATCGCGCTTACTTCATGCTCAATGCCATGCGAAGCCCAATCGTTGGTCATGCCAACGCTAATAAGTCCACCGTTGAGTGCCATCGTGCCGCACCACATCAGGTTGGCGCGAGCGGCAGCATCCTCCGGATTTTCAAGCGCAATCTCTACATTTTCGATAACCGTTTGCAAAATGGATTCGCAGAAGCGCTCCTGCAGCGGCGTGTTTTCAGTTAAGCTGAAATATTGCTCGAACACATGCGACATAATGTCGACAGCGCCGTTAACCGTATGATTGCGAGGTACGGTATAGGTAAGCGTTGGATCAAGAATTGAAAATTTAGGATACGCATAAGGGCTGGTGAAGGCGCGCTTCAGATTTTCTTCCCAGTTCGTTACAACGGAGGAGCCGTTCATTTCCGAGCCGGTTGCAGCAAGCGTAAGGATCGTACCAAGCGGAAGCGCTTTTTCGATTACAGCTTTGTTTGTGAAGAAATCCCATACATCACCTTCATAAAGAACGCCCGCAGCAATTGCTTTGGCAGCATCGATCACGCTTCCTCCGCCAACGGCAAGAATGAAATCCACACCTTCTGTGCGGCAAATATCGATTCCTTTGTTTACTGTGGATAGGCGAGGATTTGGTTCAATATTTGAAAGCTCGTGTACCTTGATGCCAGCTTCGTTAAGTAGGCTGAACGTGTTGTCGTACAAGCCAGTTTTCTTTATGCTGCCTGAGCCGTAAACGAGAAGAATCGTTTTACCGTATTTGGAGGCTAGCTTACCTACTTGATTCGCCGTGCCTTCGCCGAATACGATGTGAGTTGGATTTACAAATTGAAATGAATTCATGACTTACCTCCTAAGGGTGTTTGGATAACTAGAAAAGTAACTAAACATCTTCAAAGTTATGTATACGCCGTCTATTTTAGTGATATTGAAAATAAATGTCAAGTTTTTTTACATTAATGCATTGAAAGGATAACTTTTAAGTTATATAATGGGGGCAGTAGATAGAGCAAAGGGGAAGCGGGAATGGAAGTCGAAGTCAGCAGTCGCAATATGAAGTTTCTTGAATGCTTTTCATCTCATACGCGGGTTAAAATGATTGAATTGCTCAGCGTGCAGCCAATGAATATAAA
Source organism: Paenibacillus sp. Y660 (assembly GCF_057221575.1). Classification (NCBI taxonomy): domain Bacteria; kingdom Bacillati; phylum Bacillota; class Bacilli; order Caryophanales; family Paenibacillaceae; genus Paenibacillus; species Paenibacillus sp. Y660. The sequence continues at coordinate 8,086 of NZ_JBXBBJ010000036.1, forward strand.
AAGCTTGTCCGAAGCGCTAGATATAAAGTCTCCTATAGTAACGCGGCATATTCATATGATGGAGGAAGTCGGTATTGTACGGTGCGAGAGTTTGCCGGGAAAACGAGGCATGCAAAAGATCTGTCATTTGCAGCTTACACAAGCCATGCTCCTATTTAAAGGCGCGCCGGCATTGGATGAATCGAAACGGTATATCGTGTCGATTCCGGTAGGCCATTATTCATCCTGTCAGATCAAGCCAACCTGCGGACTTGCAAACGATACCCAAATGATCGGTATGTGTGATGATCCGCGATATTTTGCCGATCCAGAGCATGTCCAAGCCAAGGTGCTGTGGTTTGGCTCAGGCTACGTGGAATATCGTATTCCGAATTATATGGTCAATAATGAAACGCCGGAATCGCTGGAAATATCGATGGAAATTTGCTCTGAAACACCTTGCAGCGTGAATCATCTGCCGTCTGATATTGCCTTTTCGTTAAATGGCGTCGGTATTGGCACATGGACGTATCCCGGAGATTTTGGCAGCACGCGAGGCCTGTACACGCCAGAATGGTGGCACAAAAATATTCAGCATGGCCTGATCAAGACGATCCGCGTTAACGCTCAAGGCTCCTTCATTGATGGCATCCAAGTTTCGAATGTCACGATCGATCAGCTAATGCTGGCTTATGACAAAGAAATTTTGTTCCGCATTTCATGCAGCGCGACAGCTAAAAACTGCGGCGGCGTCACACTGTTTGGCAAAGGCTTCGGCAATTACAATCAAGATATTGAAATGACGCTGCGCTGTCATTAGCAATAGGGTATGACTTGAACTGTCAGTGGCAGTGGGGTATGACGTGCGCTGTCAGTAGCAGTTGGGTAAGGACTCCGTTAGCTGTCATTTGCTGAAGATAAGGATTAACTTGCACCGTCAGTTGCAGCATTTTAAGGGCTCCGTTAGGTCAAATTTGACCTTGCGGGGCTTATTTTGTTTGTTTTTGGGTCGTTCGATCACTCGTTCGATAATTGTTCGATTGAGCGTTCGTTTGTTTGGCCGTTAGACGGGCGCTTTCGCTGTTGTTTGTTGTTTTACGTCTAGCGTTGAAGGAAGATCCACCTTACGTTGCACTAAATGCAACAGAAACCTGACATGAAGAGTGGAAGGAGAGGCTACATTGCAGAAATGCATTAGAAAGAGCCACTTAAGAGACGAATGCGAGTTAGTTGGTTCATTCTGTTGCACAAACTGCAACGTAGCTGAAGGTGAGGTAGCTTTGGAGGTGATTCTGTTGCACAAACTACAACGTAGCCGAGAGAGAGGTAGCTAAGTGTGAGTAGTTCCATAAGCACAAATTCCAACAGAAACTACGGCTTTTCTTTTATAGAAGAGTAAGAGCATAATTTGCTCTCCTAAGTTAAAGGTTTCAGCAGTATGCAGAATGAATGGAATGAGGCGCTATATGCAACGCGAGGTCAGCTGGTTTCAAGGTTGGTCTTTTTTTTGTTTTTATAGCTTTTTTTTCTTTTTATATCTTTTTTGTTTCTGTTTTTACTTCTTTTTTGTTTCTGTTTATATATCTTTTTGATTTCCGTTTATGTTTGAAAATTATATATTCAAAAACAAACAAATATGTTAAAATCAATTCAAACAAATACAAAACATCATTCGGAGGTATATTTATGGTACAAAGCTTATGGGAAAATGAAAAAGCATCGCAGCTTGAAGGCGGATTAGCTGAGCTCGTTTATCGCTCCAACATTATTGGCGCAGATCGCCGGGTATGCAATTACGGTGGTGGCAACACGTCAAGCAAAACGATCGTAAAAGACTTCCGCGGCCGTGATGTCGAGGTCATGTACGTGAAGGGCAGCGGCTCGGATTTGGCTTCGATGAAGGCGGGCAACTTTACCGGCCTGCGCATGGATGATATTCGTCCATTGTTTGAGCGCTCCGAAATGCCTGATGAAGAGATGGTTGCTTACCTTGTCAACTGTATGATCGATTCAAAGCACCCGCGCGCGTCTATCGAAACGCTGCTGCATGCATTTCTTCCTTTTAAGCATGTGGATCATACACACCCGGATTCTATTATTAGCTTGTGCTGTGCGGATAACGGCAAGGCGCTTGCAAAAGAAATTTTCGGCGACCGCTTCGTTTGGGTTCCTTATGTTCGTCCTGGCTTCAACCTGTCGAAAATGATTGCCGAAGGCGTTCTGGCTAACCCGAATGCGGAGCTTGTGCTTATGGAAAAGCACGGCCTTGTAACATGGGGCGAGACGAGCGAGGAATGCTACGCGCAAACGATCAAAATCATTTCCGAAGCGGAAGCGTTCATTGAATCCCGCTTTGACGAGGCGTCGCTGTTCGGCGGCGTAAAATACGAAGTGCTGGAAGCGGATGTGCGCAGAAGCGTTGCCGCACAAGTGATGCCAACGATTCGCGGCGCGGTTAGCGATGCGAAAAAAATGATTTTGACCTTTGATGATGAGGCGGATGTGCTTGCTTTCGCAAGTGGACAGGATTCACCGCAATTGTCCCAGGTTGGCGCTGCTTGCCCGGATCATCTGGTACACACGAAGGTCGTTCCATTATTCATAGACTGGACGCCTAATTCAGAGGATATCGACGGCTTGAAAACGAAATTGTCAGAAGGAATCGCAGCCTATAAAGAACAATATAAAGCTTACTTCGATCGCAACAAAAACGAAGGCGACGTCATGTTCGAAGCAGCGCCTCGCGTTATTCTTATTCCAGGCATCGGCATGATCAATACGGGCAAAAGCTGGGCGATGGCGCAGGTTAGCGGCGCGCTTTATCACCGCGCGATCGCGGTTATGCGCGGCGCAACGGCGCTCGGCGATTTCGTATCGCTTAGCGAGAATGAGTCGTATAACGTGGAATACTGGCCGCTTGAGCTTTACAAATTGTCGCTTGCTCCCGCAGAAACCGAATTTTCACGCAAGGTAGCCTTCATTACGGGCGGCGCTGGCGGCATCGGCAGCGAAACGGCTCGCCGCCTTGTATCGGAAGGCGCGCATGTCGTGCTTGCAGATCTTAATCTTGAAGGCGCGCAGAAGGTTGCCGCGGAAATTAACGAGAAATACGGCGATCACCGTGCGACTGCAGTTAAAATGGATGTAACGAGCGAGGAGCAGGTTTTAGCAGCTTACGCAGAGACTGCGCTTTCATACGGCGGCGTAGACATTATCGTCAACAACGCGGGCCTTGCGACTTCCAGCCCGTTCGATGAGACTTCGCTTAAGGAATGGAACCTGAACATGAACGTGCTCGGGACTGGCTACTTCTTGGTAGCGCGCGAAGCTTTCAAATTGATGAAGCAGCAAAGCATTGGCGGAAACATGGTGTTCATTGGGTCGAAAAACTCGGTGTACGCGGGCAAAAATGCATCCGCTTATAGCTCTGCCAAAGCGCTGGAAGCCCATTTGGCGCGCTGTATCGCAGCTGAAGGCGGCGAGTTCGGCATCCGAGTGAACACGATTTTGCCGGATGCGATTTTGCAGGGCTCGGCGATTTGGAACGGAAGCTGGCGCAATGAGCGTGCAGCGGCATACGGCATTGAGCCGGATCAGCTGGAAGAATATTACCGCAAGCGCACAACGCTGCTCGTCAACATTTATCCGCGCGACATTGCTGAGGGCATTGCGTTCTTCGCATCGTCCAAAGCAGATAAAACGACAGGCTGTATGCTGACCATTGACGGCGGCGTACCTGCAGCATTCACTCGATAGGAGGTTTGATGCGATATGTTTCAAGCGCGAGGAGAAAAGCTTTGGTATATTCCCGATGGGTATATTCCGCCAGATAGCACGGGAGCACTTACCAGCCATGAATCAATATGCGTCCTGAACTGTTCCTCGGAAGAAGCAATGATTCGAATAACCATATTTTTTGAGGATCGCGAGCCGATTGAAGATATTGTGGTTGTTGTAAAAGGCAGACGCACGAATCATATCCGCACAAGCTCATTGAAGAAGGAGGGGGCGTCGATTCCAATCGGCGTTCCTTACGCCATCGAGGTTCAGAGCGATATTCCGATCATCGTACAATACAGCCGCTTGGACTCTACACAAGCTGAGAACACACTAATGTCTACGATGGCTTTTCCAATGAAATAATGACTATAGATGTGAAAGGGTGTTTCAAAATGTCCGACAAAGCTTTTAGGTTATTTGAGGAACAGCAGCAAGCTAGAGGCATTCATATAGATGAAGTGAAAGCAAAATTGAAAGCGCTCAAAATCGAGACTCCGTCATGGGGCTACGGCGATTCCGGTACGCGCTTTAAGGTGTTCCAGAAGGAAGGCGTTCCTCGCAATCCGTTCGAGAAATTCGAGGATGCTGCGCAGGTGCATAACTTGACGGGTCTTGCACCATCGGTTGCGATTCACATCCCTTGGGACAAGGTTGACGATTACAGCAAGCTAAGAAGCCATGCAGAGGGGCTGGGGCTAGCGATTGGAGCGGTCAATCCGAACCTGTTCCAGGATGAGGATTATATGCTCGGAAGCGTTACGAATTCGGATGCCGCTATACGCCGGAAAGCAACCGATCATTTGCTGGAATGCGTTGATATTGCCAAAGAAACCGGCTCGCGCGATATTAGCCTATGGTTCGCCGACGGGACAAATTATCCAGGCCAAGGCCATATCCGCAAGCGCAAAGGCTGGATGCAGGAAGCTTTGACCGAAATGTACACTGCGATGACGCCTAACATGCGTATGCTTATTGAATACAAATGCTTCGAGCCTGCGTTTTATCATACCGATCTGGCGGATTGGGGGATGGCTTTCAATTTGGCGCAAAAGCTGGGGCCGCAAGCAGAGGTGCTTGTGGATACGGGGCATCACTTGCCAGGCGCCAATATCGAGCATATCGTCGCTTATTTGATCGACGAGAAACGCCTCGGAGGCTTCCATTTCAACAGCCGCAAATATGCCGATGACGATCTGATTGTCGGCTCGGTGAATCCATATGAGCTATTTTTGATATTCTATCAGATTCTAAATGGTGCTAGCGATTCGGATGCTGCCATTCGCAGCAATGTGGAAAATATCGCTTATATGATTGACCAATCACATAATATCGAGCAAAAAATTCCGGCTATGCTGCGTTCCGTTCTGAATGTGCAAACCCAATTTGCGAAGGCGCTGCTTATCAACCATGACGAAGTAAACGAGGCTGCTGAGCGCAATGATGTTTTAGGCGCTGAGGATGCTGTTCGCCGCGCATTCGAATTTGATGTAACGCCGCTATTGCACGCAATTCGCGAAGAGCAAGGGCTGCCGCTTGATCCGATGAAAGCTTATCTTAGCAGCAGCTACGGCAAAGACATAATGGTGAGAGGCAAGGGCGGTGCCAGCTGGTGACCATCCTCGCTTATGATCTCGGGGCGAGCAGCGGAAGAGCACTGCTCGGAAGGCTGAATAACGGCAAGATCGAGGTTGAAGAGCTGCACCGTTTCTCGAATGACCCGGTGCAGGTCGGCGACCGGCTGCAGTGGGATATTTTGCGGCTCCTGCATGAGCTCAAGCAAGGTCTGTTTATGGCGAAGCATCGCGGCATTAAGCTGGATAGCATCGCGATCGATTCCTGGGCAGTCGATTTTGGCTTGATCGGGAGCAATGGAGAGCTGCTTGGCAATCCTTATCATTATCGCGATCATCATACGGATGGCGTTATGGAAGAGGTTGCCTTAGAGCTGACGGCATCTGGCATTTTTGAGAAGACAGGCATTCAGTTTTTGCCTTTTAATACGATTTATCAGCTTGCGGCCTTGAAGAAAGCCGATTCGCCGTTATTGCGCGATGCGAAGCATTTTCTGATGATACCGGATTTGCTCCGCTATTTCTTGACTGGCGAAATGTTCAATGAATTTTCCAATGCGACGACGACTCAGCTGTATAATCCGGTATCCGGCAGTTGGGATGAATCGCTGATTCGCGCGATCGGCATCTCACCGGACTTATTCGGCACGGTCGTACAGCCAGGCGCGCGAGTTGGCAGCTTGCGGCAATCTGTCTGCGAGGAGCTGGTCGTCGAGTCCGTTCCCGTCTATGCAGTCGCAGAGCATGATACAGGATCAGCGGTTGCAGCTGTACCTGCGCTAGATCGCTCGTTTGCTTACTTAAGCTGCGGCACATGGTCTCTCATGGGGACTGAGGTGCAAAAGCCTGTTATTAATGAGCTGGCTCAGCAGCTTAATTTCACGAATGAAGGCGGCGTTTACGGCACGTATCGCTTGCTGAAGAACATTATGGGCTTATGGATTTTGCAGGAGTGCAGACGTTCATGGGAACGTGCAGGAATTACTTACACTTTCCCCGAATTAGTTAAGCTGGCTAATGAAGCGAAGCCGCTTGCTGTATTCATCGATCCGGATGATCCGTTATTTCTTCACCCAGGCGATATGCCGGCAAGAATAGCGGAATATTGTTTGCGCACAGGGCAAATGCCACCAGAGGATAAGGGAGCAATCGTCCGCTGTATCTTGGAGAGTCTAGCGCTCAAATACCGGTATGTGCTTGAGCTGACGGAGAGGCTGTCAGGCCAAACCTTCAGCGGTCTTCATATGGTTGGCGGCGGCATTCAGAATACGCTGCTTTGCAAATGGACAGCAAATGCGATCGGCAAGCCCGTATGGGCTGGACCTGTGGAAGGCAGTGCGATTGGCAACATGATCGTGCAATGGATTGCCAGCGGCGAGCTTGCTGATATTTGGGAAGCGCGCAAAGTTATTCGAGAGTCCTTCCCGGTTGAAGTGTATGAGCCGGAGCAGCGTGAGGCTTGGGAGAATGCCTATGTCGCTTTTAAAGAAAAAACGGGAATCGCCTAAACGGTAATTCAAATATAAGACAGAAAGAGGTACGCTATGCTAGTCCAGGAACGATACGATAAAATTGTACAGCTGGTAAATGAGAGGGGCAGCATCCGTGTAACGGAACTGAGCGAGCTATGTCAGGTGACCGAAGAAACGATTCGGCGCGACCTTGACCGCTTGGAGCAAGCCGGACGTTTGCGCCGCTCCCATGGCGGTGCGGTTAGCGTAAAGGATCAGCAGCCGGAAATTCCGTATTTCGAGCGGGAGATCACGCATGCGGAAGAGAAGAAGCGTATCGCAGTGGAAGCGATTGGGTTGATTCAGCCAAAGGATCGCATTCTGCTTGATGCCAGCTCCACAGCTTGGTATATGGCGGCAAGCATGCCGGATATTCCGCTGACGGTGCTTACCAATTCCATTAAAGTAGCAATGGAGCTGAGCAGCAAGGAGAAGATCGAGGTGATTTCTACTGGCGGCATTTTGGCCTCGCGTTCCTTGTCCTATGTCGGGCCATTGGCAGAGCGTTCTCTCGATGCGTATCATGTAGATAAAGCGTTTTTCTCGTGCAAAGGCGTCCATCTGGAGCGAGGCGTCAGCGAATCGAATGAGCTGCAGGCGCGCATCAAGCACAAAATGGTCGGCATGGCGGATCAGGTGATCCTGCTCGCCGATTCCAGCAAATTCGGCGTCCAAGCGTTTACGCATGTCGCTGAATTGAGCGATATCGATACGATTATTACCGACAGGCGCTTATCGGCTGAGCTGTTGTTGCAACTCAAGGAAAAGCAAATTTCCGTCACGACGGTATAGGGAATTTTGGCGCTGGCTTCAGCAGAAGCGCAGCGCCGTTTTTGTAAGCGTAAGGGTTTGTTTACAGCTTGGAAGTAACTTGTTGTGGTGCGTGTTGCACCAATAGGAGCTTGCATGGCCAGCAATTAGTCTGCAGTCGCTCGATTGGGAGCTGTAGGCGCATATGTGTTCTTAAAGCTCACAAAGTAACATTTTAAGATGGCTTTAAGAACCTATAGGTTCTTAAAGAGCTGGAAAGTAGTCTGCAGTCGCACGATTGGCAGCTATAAGCGCATATGCGTTCTTAAAGCTCACAAAGTAACATTTTAAGGTGGCTTTAAGAACCTATAGGTTCTTAAAGAGCTGAAAAGTAGTCTGCAGTCGCTCGATTGGCAGCTTTAAGCGCATATGTGTTCTTATAGCTCTCAAAGTTACATTTTATGGTTGCTTTAAGAACCTATAGGTTCTTAAAGAGCTGGAAAATAGTCTTCAGTCGCACGATTGGCAGCTATAAGAGCATATGCGTTCTTAAAGCTCACAAAGTAACATTTTATGTTGGCTTTAAGAACCTATAGGTTCTTAAAGAGCCAGGAAGTAGTCTGCAGTCGCTCGATTGGCAGCTATAAGCGCATATGCGTTCTTAAAGCTCACAAAGTAACATTTTAAGATGGCTTTAAGAACCTATAGGTTCTTAAAGAGCAGAAAGTAGTCTGTATTCGCTCGATTGGCAGCTATAAGCGCATATGCGTTCTTAAAGCTCACAAAGTAACTTGTTCTGGTGCCTAAAAGCACCAATAGGTGCTTTTAGAAACTCCGAACTAATGATAGCTCAACAAACCGAGCTTGCTCAAACAAATGCTCTAACAAATTAGAATATATTTTAAAATCATTCTCTTTTTAACCAAACTTGTCTGACAACCTGATAAAACATCATTACAAGTAACGAAAGGGGTGCAGGTATGAAGGTTTCTTTATTTATTACTTGCTTAAGCGATGCGCTATATCCTCGAGTCGGTGAAGCGATGGTGCGCTTGCTGGCGAAATACGGCGTTTCATTAGAGTTTCCTACGGTACAAACCTGCTGCGGACAGCCAGCTTTCAACAGCGGCTATTGGAAGGAAGCGAGGGAGTCGGCGAAAACGATTTTGGATGCTTTTGAAGACAGCGATTTCGTTATTTCGCCCTCAGGCTCCTGCACAGGCATGATCCATCATTATCCGAAGCTGTTTGAGGATGATCCCGTTATGCTGAAGCGTGCGAATAAGCTGCAAAGCAAATCGTATGAATTTACTCAGTTTCTGGTGCAGGTGCTGGGTGTTACGGATGTTGGCGCCGCATTCCCCCATAAGGTGACGTACCATCCATCCTGCCACGGCAGCCGAATTCTCGGCGTCAAGGACGAGCCGCTCGCGCTTATCCAAAACGTAAGGGGCCTTGAGCTTGTGCCGCTCCCGTTCGCGGAGGATTGCTGCGGCTTTGGCGGCACGTTTGCGGTCAAAATGGCCGATATTTCAGGGGCAATGGTGACAGAGAAGGTTGATCACGTGCTGGAGACGGAGGCGGAAGTGCTGGTTGGTCTCGATATGGCTTGTCTGCTCAACATTGCCGGCAACCTGCGCTATCGCAATGAGCCCGTTCGTGTCATGCATTTGGCTGAGCTTCTATATGAAGGGGTGAAATAAGCATGGCTGGAGCAAAAACGGAGGCTACTGTAAAAGCTAGAGCGGATCTTGCGCTTAATGACGAATTTCTGCGCAAAGCGGTGCGGTTTACGACGGAACGTCTTCGCAACGGAAAAAAGAAAGCGACAGAAGAGCACGGCAACTGGGAGGAATGGCGGGAACGCGGCAAGCAAATCCGGCTGCATACGATTGCTCATCTGGACTATTACTTAAATTTATTTGTAAATAATGCTCGTGCGAACGGTGTTCATGTTCATTTTGCCAATAATACAGAGGAAGCCGTCAAACTGACGCTTGATATTGCCGAGCATGCGAATGCCAAATCAGTCGTAAAATCAAAGTCGATGGTATCGGAGGAGCTGCATCTCAACCATGCGCTTGAATCAATCGGCGTGGAAGCGGTAGAAACCGATTTGGGCGAATACATTATTCAACTTGCTGGTGAAATGCCGTCGCATATCGTTATTCCAGCGATTCACAAAAATCGCTACCAAATTGCCGATCTCCTCTCCAAAGAGGCGGGCTACACGCTTCCGCCGGATACGACGGCGCTTGCAGGCTTTGTTCGCAAAAAACTGCGCGAGAAGTTTCTCGAGGCGGAAATTGGCATGACCGGCTGCAACTTCGCGATTGCGGAGACGGGGTCGATGGTGCTTTTTGAAAACGAAGGCAATGCCCGGATGGTTAGCACGGTTCCAAAAACACAAATTACGCTCATGGGAATGGAACGCATTATTCCTTCATGGGCAGACCTTGAGGTCATGGCAACGCTGCTGCCGCGCTCGGCAACGGGACAGAAGCTGACAATGTACATGTCCGGCATTACAGGTCCGCGCCGCTCGGAGGATGCGGATGGTCCGGACGAGATGCATATTATTATCATCGATAATGGCCGTTCCCTGCAGCTTGGCGATCCTGAGTTTCAAGAGCTTCTGAACTGCATTCGCTGCGGCGCCTGCCTAAACGCTTGTCCCGTCTATCGCCATATTGGCGGCCATGCCTACGGCAGTACCTATAGCGGTCCGATCGGAGCTGTACTGACCCCTTCCTTGAACAAAAATATTGCGGAATGGGACGATGTCGCCAATGCCTCCAGCTTATGCGGTGCTTGCTATGAAGCGTGTCCGGTCAAAATACCGCTGCACGACATGCTCGTCTATTTGCGCAGGCGCAAGGTGGAGAGCGGCAACGGCAGCAAAATGGAGTCGATCGGCATGCAAGGCTTCGCCACCGTCATGGGTAATTCCTCGCGCCTTGGCGGCATGCTTCGGCTGGGCAAGCTTGGGCAAAAGCTTGTTGTCCGCAGCGGCGTCATCAAGACGAAGCTTGGTCCGCTCAAAGGCTGGAACACGTACCGCGTTACGCCTAGCTTGCCGAAGGAGTCATTCCGCGATCGTTGGGATACGCTTGATCAGGAGCTGAAGCAAGGCCTCAAGAAGATGGAGCCATCGATGCAAAATCGGATGAAGGAGCTAGTACGCAATCGCGAGCTGGAAGAGAAGCGGGGCAAAGGAGGTGGACACGGTCATGGCTGAAACGCATAAGCAGTGGTTGGATAAGCTTGAGGCAGAGTCGCGTGTGAAGCAGGAGACTTTTATGAATAATATTGCCGTTAAGCTGAGACATCCGAGAATGGAGAACAAGCCGCAGCATCCGTTCCGTGGCGCGCCTGACTTCTGGAACGCGTTCGAGTGGACGGAGGAGGAACGAATTCAACAGTTTACCGATAATTTTTTGTCCGTAGGCGGTCACGTGGCTCGTCTTCAAACGATGGAGGAAGCAAAAGCTTTTATCGTGCAAAAGACTGGGGAAATGAGCGCTAAATACGTCATCCGTCAAAATCAGCCGGAGCTGGATGCGCTGGATCTTGAAGGGTCCCTCGCAGATTCAAAAGTTTCCGTATGGAATACGGATGAGGAGCAATACTGGCGCGCGCGTGCGGCTGAGGCTGATTTTGGAATCGTAATCGCGGATCATGCCGTTGCCTATACAGGTTCGGTAACCGTTTTGTCAGCGCCGAATAAAGGGCGATCAGTAAGCCTGCTGCCGACTGTACTTATGATTATCATTCCGATAGAGCGGCTGAAAACGAGGCTTGGCGAAGTGTTGGTCACTTTTGATGAAGCGGGGCGAGAGCAATTGCCAGCGGGTATTCATTTTATTTCCGGCCCAAGCCGTTCCTCTGACATTGAAAATGATCTGACCATCGGGGTTCATGGTCCAGGAATCGTATATGCGCTTTTAGTCGGATAGTTGTAAAATATGAACGTTTAGCGGGGCGTTGCTGCAGGATAGCGCGTGCCCTTTACGTGTAGGAGGTGGCAGATTATGCCGTCCTTAGAAGTAGAAAAGCTGTCAAAGCGCAACCATTACGAGGCAATTGCGGATCAGGTCAAGCAGCTAATATTGGATGGCAAGCTAAAAGTCGGAGATAAGCTGCCTTCCACGAAGCAAATGTCCGAGCAATTTGGAGTTGGCCGCTCGACTACCAGGGAGGCACTAAGCGCGCTTAAAGCGATGGGGCTGATCGACATTCGGCAGGGCGGCGGCTGCCGCGTTATTCGCAACGCGCCGGTCGAAATGGAGCTTCCAGAGCTTGCGTCTCTTCGCTTGAACCGCAAAACGGTGCTCGAGCTGCTAGAGGCACGTGAAGCACTTGAGGTATCAGGCGCCGCGATAGCTGCTGTGAAGCGGACAGATGAGGATTTATTGCAGTTAGGCGATTTGATCAAAGAGATGAAGCGTACGGTTGGCGATGAGGCTGAAGGTGAACGGCTTGACCTCCAATTTCATCTAACACTAGCGAAGGCGACACATAACTCCATTATGGTGCGGTTGTTCGAGTCGATTATGAATTACATTGAAACGGCTATCCACGATATTAGGCGTGTTGAGCTGTATGCAAGCACAGCTGTAGCGGAGCGACTTTATATGGAGCACTCAGCGATTTATGAAGCGATTGAGACGCAGGATGCTGAGCGTGCGGCTGAGCGAATGAAGCAGCATTTGCAGCATATTGAGAGCATTGTGCTGAAGCATTTGGGAGAGGGCTAAATGGAAGTAACTGCTATGTAGTAAGGAGGCTATGTTTTGAATGTGAAGTATTCTGCTGTAGAAACTGCAATAGAAACCTGACATGGCATCCGAAATGAGAAGCTACAATGCAGAAATGCATCAGAAATAGGCTGAAAAGTACTAAATGAGGCGGGATTGATTGATTCTGTTGTAGAAACTGCAACGTAGCTCGGTAACTCTCCATGGAGTGACAATTCTGCTGCAGAAACTGCAACGCAGCAAAGTAACGAGTTAGCATATTTCGAGCTGAATCGTTTTTATAGTAACTTCAGCCCAATTGCTGCGCTAGATAAATCCATAATTAGCCTCCCAACAAATTTTAAAGCCCGATTTCCGCCGACATCATTAAGATGGCTGCGGCAATCGGGCTTACTTCCATTTATGCTATTTTACTGTAGCTAAAAACTTCTTAATGAATGCTCTTGCTTTATCCGGGTTCTTGCTGTCCAGGCGTATCCCGATGATCATGTTCTCTTTGTATAGCGGAAGCTGATCCACAAGTGCGCTGTTGCTTAGGTCGATGCCGTACACATGCTCTTCGGTATCCTCGTCAGTCCTCGTCTTCAGCGTCAGCCCATCCTTCAAAAGCGGCTTTAGCTCGCCGTTGACGTCGTTATCGAGATTCATGAGGATGCCTTGATTGCCGATCCACTCAAAAATATTCCGATCCATAATGTAAACATCCGGATGCTCGGTCGCCAGGATCAATACTGCTTTTTGCAAATAAGCCATTTGTGATTGCTCGTCCGTAGGCACGAAGGTCAGCGTAGAAACGAATCTTTTCCATTCGGGAAACGCTGTCAAAAGCGCGTTTTCAATCGGCTCTTCCTTAGGCGCGTCATCCTTCAGCATATAATTGCCCATGAAGGAAACGTTCAAATCGACAGGCGGCAGATTGGCAAGCCGTTCCTGCTCCTCGCGGTAGTTCATAAAGCTGATCACTCCATAAATGATAAGTGCTACTGCTGCAATTGCGCCAAGCGTATGAAATTTGTAATAGCGCCAGAAATGATCCATTTTCTGAGCTTGTCCAGCCATCTTCTTGTACTTGCCGTATTCCTGTTCGTTGAAGGCTTCGGTCAGCTTGCGGTCCTCATACTCTAAAATCAGCCGATACGCTTGTGTAATCTTCGCAAAAGAATCGTCCCCGTCTCCCGCGTCGTCCTTCTGCTGCTGCGTTCTGGAGCGCGCTTGACGCATAAGCGTCGTATAGCGTTTTTCTACTTCCTCTTTCGCAGCAAGCTCTGGCAGCCCCATCGTTTCATAGGCTTGTTTCAACTCTTCCACTTCTGTCACCTCAATTAAAGTAGCTCCTGCATCATTCCTATCTATTAGTATACGGAATTCCACACAGGTAACGCAAACTTTGACGGCGTATATCCGGTCATTTGTCATTTCCTGCTGCGCGCTGCCATTCCATGTTCACCTCGCGAGGCAATCCTTGCTTGGAAGAGGAGAATTTGAAAACAGCGGTGGCGATGAAAATATTTGCGTGATGTTGAGCGAGCATAAAAATTCGTTATTTGTGAAGGCAGGCGAGCTGATGAAGCTTGGGCACGTCACGTTCTAGCGAACAAGCGCAGCGAGTCTGAATTTTGAACAAAATAGACGATTTATTCGCTTCCTATCCTCTCGCGATTTGTTATTCTACTAATAGTAAAACAAACTATGTATAGGATGGTGCTCGCATGACTATTTCGTTCAACTTTGATTTTGGAATCGGCAGCGCGACTGCTGCCCCTTATATACAAGTGCTGCCAGATACCCTTTATGACGAACAATTGGGTTATGGCTTTGAATCCTGCGAGCGGATCAGCTCGCGCAATCGTGACGAGCAGGATCGTCTGCGCGGCGCTTTCTGCATCCCGCTGGATGCAGTGTTTACCATCGATCTGCCTAACGGCTGCTATACGGTGACCGCAACGATTGGCGATGCGATTGCACCTACCTCAACCACGTTAAAATATGGCGTAGGACGCATGGTGCTCCATCAGGCGGTTACCTTGGCAGGGCAGTATGCCGTGCACAGCTTTACGGTCAAAGTGACCGAAGGGCGGCTGAGGCTTGCTTTCTCTGGCATCGCGCCGCGCATTAATGCGCTGCGGATAGATGAAGCGAAGCAAGCGACGACCATTTACTTGGCTGGCGACTCCACCGTGACCGATCAGGACACATTCCCGTATGCAGGCTGGGGCCAAATGCTGCCGTTATATTTTAAGACGGATGTGGCGATTGACAATCATGCGATGTCGGGAAGAAGCTCGAGAAGCTTCATTAAGGAAGGCCGCCTCGATGCCATATTGGAGCAAATTAAGCCAAACGACTACCTGTGGATTCAATTTGGCCATAATGATGAGAAGCCAGATGCGGAGAGGGCAACGGAGCCTTTCGGCAGCTTTAAGGAGATGCTCGCGGTCTATGTGGAGGGGGCAATAGCACGCGGCGCGAGACCCGTACTCATTACGCCGATGCATCGCCGAAAATTCAATGAACAGGGACAGATTATCGACACGCATGGCGATTATTTGCTTGGCATGAAGCAGCTGGCGGCAGAGCTGGACGTCCCGCTCATTGATTTAGCTGCCAAAAGCAAAGCATTGTATGAGCAATTAGGCGACGAGCCCTCGAAGACGCTGTTCATGTGGGCATACCCCGGCGAATTTATTCATTTTCCGAATGGCGCCAAGGATGATACGCATCTCCAAGAGCTTGGCGGCATTCAAATTGCCGGATTGGTTGTTGAAGGCGTGCGCGAGCTTGGATTATCGCCGCTTTGCTTCTATTTAAGAGGATAGCACACACCTTGTACAGCGAACGCTAAGGAAAGGTCAGCCAGAACGTAGGCTGGCCTCTTACTATTTTGCAGCGGCTGCAAAAAGAAAGCTCGATTCTATAGTCCTTATCGTCTACAATAGCTTAGAAGATATTGTTCTAAAGCGAGGTATACATCATGTTTGATCCAACCGTATTTGAAAACCTGAAGGTAGCTTTCGAGAATCAGATTTATGACCTGGATACGCTGGACCGGAAGGTAGATATTATCAATCGGGTAGACCGATTGGAGCTAGCCGTTATGTCGCGGGAATTTGCGCTTCAATTCACGCTGGCTGGCCGCCCGGAGGTGTCTGCAGAAATACAGCTCACCGCAACGCTTAAGGATCTGGCGGCTGAGCTATTGGAGCTAAAAGGAGAGACGCCGGCATGTACACTGCGGCTGCGCTTCTATATGCAGGTGCATCATGTCGAAGAGCAGTGTAAGCTGGCGGAGCAAGCTATTCAGCGGATTTGGGAACCGGAAATCGCTCCCACGCAAACGATAAGCTATATATTCGGCGCCGAAACGCCGAGCTATTCGAATGTCATCGAGCTGGGCTTTAACCGTAAAATAAGCGAGGAGCAAATGGATGACATTCCTGAGCTTACTCAGCATGTTCTTCAGACGCTTGAGAAGCTAGAGGAAATCGTTTAATATTCGACTGTTCCAGATGCTTGGAATGGAAGCCGCTCAGTTAAATACTGACTGTTTCCATTTGCTCCAAGCTATGCTATAGTACTTGAGGATATATAACTAAAGAAGAAATTCCGGAGCTTTGCCCATTGACGCAAACGGCTGCCGGGAGAGGTTCGCGAACTCCCTCTATAAAAAACTATGCGAAACGATTGTCCCGTCAGGTGACATCGTCGTTTTTGCGTTCGGCGCGAACCGGCTCTTGCCGCTTCGCGCCGTTTCTTTGGTTTTTTAGCTACCTATGAAGGATGTCAGGCGAGCTCTTTCTTCTCAAACCAGAGAGGGAGATGCAGCATGAAAAAAGAAAAGGCGGTCGTCGTATTCAGCGGCGGCCAAGACAGCACGACTTGCCTGTTTTGGGCAATGGAGCGCTTCTCGGAGGTTGAAGCTGTTACGTTCAATTATGGACAGCGGCATAAGCTTGAGCTGGATATCGCAGCGGAAATTGCCAAGGAGCTTAACATTAAGCATCATATTCTCGATATGTCGCTGCTTAATCAATTGGCGCCTAACGCGCTTACTAGAGATGACATTGCCATTGAGCAAAAAGAAGGGGAGCTTCCTACGACCTTTGTCGATGGACGGAATCTCTTATTTCTCACCTTCGCGGCAGTGCTGGCAAAGCAGCTTGGCGCGAAGCATATCGTAACCGGCGTGTGCGAAACGGATTTTAGCGGCTATCCGGATTGCCGGGACATATTCGTGAAATCGTTGAATGTAACGCTGAATTTGTCCATGGATTATCCTTTTGTCATCGATACGCCGCTCATGTGGCTGAATAAAGCCGAGACATGGGAGCTTGCCGAGACGCTCGGCGCGTTTGAATTCGTACGGGAGCGGACGCTCACCTGCTATAACGGCATTGTTGCTGAAGGCTGCGGCGAATGCCCGGCATGTGTGCTTCGAAGAAATGGACTTGACGAATATTTGGTCAAACGGAATCAGGGAGTGAAACAATAATGCTGCAGCAGATCTATCCAGCAGCCGTGCACCCTTATAGCTATGAGCTGAACAAGGATTTTCAGTTCGCAGCGGCCCATTTTGTACCAGCCGAGGAAGCCGGCAAATGCCGTCAGCTGCATGGGCATACGTATTTTGCCAACGTCACGGTAGCCGGTGATGAGCTTGATACGGCAGGCTTTCTAGTCAATTTCGCGATCATTAAGCAGCTTATTCATGATCGGTTCGATCATACGCTTCTCAATGACGATAAGGAATGTTTCAGCGACACGCAGCCGGAGCGTTTTCCCACGACTGAGGTTGTGGCGCGTACGATTTGCGAGATCGTTCAGCGCTATTTGGACGGTACGGTGAATCGTCCGCAGTGCGTTCAGGTTTATCTCCGTGAAACGCCGACAAGCTACTGTATTTACCGTCCTAAGAGAAAGGCGGATTCGAATGCAAGCAACTAAACGGATTCCCGTCTTGGAAGTATTCGGTCCAACTGTACAAGGCGAAGGCATGGTTATTGGCCGGAAGACGATGTTCGTTCGTACCGCAGGCTGCGACTACAGCTGCTCTTGGTGCGATTCCGCGTTTACTTGGGACGGAAGCGCGAAAGCAGATATTCGCATGCTGACAGCGAATGAAATTATAGAGGAATTAACGGCAATCGGCGGAAGCGCATTTGAGCATGTGACGATCTCAGGCGGCAATCCCGCGCTGCTGCCGCAGCTGGGCGTTTTTATTGAAGAGCTGCATGAGCGGGGAATTAGCGTTGCGTTGGAGACGCAGGGCAGCCGATGGCAGAATTGGTTTTGGACCATTGACGAGCTGACCTTGTCGCCTAAGCCGCCAAGCTCCGGCATGAAGACGGATTGGCAGGTGCTGGACGATATCGTATCCAAGCTGAACGAGCGGGCATCAAGCTTTTGCTTGAAGACGGTCGTCTTCGATGATGAGGATCTTGCATATGCGACCACCGTTCATTTGCGTTATCCGAAGGTTCCCTTTTATTTGCAAGCTGGAAATGGTCAGTTGCAGGAAACGGAGCCGCAGCGTATGCTTCCTTATTTGGTGGAGCGTTATGAATGGCTGATCGAGCGCGTGATGCCGAATGCGGATTTGAAGCGGGTTCATGTGCTGCCGCAGCTCCATACCTGGGTATGGGGCAATAAGAAGGGCGTTTAATAGAAAGGAAAGGCGGAGACGAGCATGGAAGGAAGAAGCAAGGAAGAGCTGAACGGCGTGACGCTGCTAGGCAATCAAGGAACGCAATATTTGTTTAACTATTCGCCGGAAATTTTAGAAGCATTCGATAATAAGCATCCGAACCGCGATTATTTCGTAAAGTTCAACTGTCCAGAATTTACAAGCCTTTGTCCCATGACGGGGCAGCCTGATTTTGCAACCATTTATATTTCCTATATTCCCGGCAGCAAAATGGTAGAGAGCAAGTCGCTCAAGCTGTATTTGTTCAGCTTCCGCAACCATGGCGATTTCCATGAGGATTGCATGAACATCATTATGAATGATTTGATTGCGCTCATGAACCCAAGATATATCGAGGTTTGGGGCAAATTCACGCCGCGCGGAGGCATATCCATCGACCCTTATTGCAACTGGGGCCAGCCTGGCACCAAATATGAGCAAATCGCGGAGCATCGCCTCATGAACCATGATCTTTATCCGGAGAAAGTGGACAATCGCTAGATTGAGCGTGCAATAACCCATTTCACCCGCCTAAAGTCTAGGCAGCGATCATACCTGAAGTCCATTCCTTTTCTTTTTCATTGACCTATACTGTTGAATAGAAAGGCCAATGAATATGTGAGGAAATGAGTGGAACGACTATGATCAGAAACGTGATATGTATGTCAGTGCTGCTTTGCACGATAGCAGCGGCACTTACGAGCTTTGGCATGGTACCCGAAAGAGTCCATGCTGCTGCGACAGAAGAACAAGCTGTGTATGCCGAATTAAATCGCTATATCGAGTCGGCGATGAAGAAGTACAACATTCCAGGCGCAGCGATTGGAGTCGTTAAGAAGGATTCCCCGCTGTACATAAAAGGCTACGGAACAGCGGATTCCAAGAACACACCGATTACGCCGCAAACGCCGTTTATTCTCGGATCGACAAGTAAGTCATTTACAGCGCTGGCTGTCATGCAGCTTGTAGATGAGGTAAAGGATGAGCTGGATGCGCCTGTGCAGCGATATTTGCCGGATTTCAGCATCTCTGATCCAAACGATTCAGCCATCAAGCTTCATTTTATTTCAATAGGACTCTTCCATTTGATTCTGCCTATTGCCTTGATCGTATTGCCAGGTCTACTCGATGCGTCTTGGAAGCTGATGTTTGCGTTTGTTCCAGGCATTACGCATCTTCTGTTTGTCTCATCGATTGTGCTGCTTGCAGTTGGCACGGCGAGATTGGTCTTGCTCTTCAGAAGCTTAAGCTTACAAACGCATACATTCGTTAATTAGGGTGAAAAAGCTA
The DNA here is from genome assembly GCF_057221575.1 of Paenibacillus sp. Y660. Taxonomy (NCBI): domain Bacteria; kingdom Bacillati; phylum Bacillota; class Bacilli; order Caryophanales; family Paenibacillaceae; genus Paenibacillus; species Paenibacillus sp. Y660. Next base: position 27,404 of record NZ_JBXBBJ010000036.1, read on the forward strand.
ACGCCGTTTCCTTACCAGAAGCGGCGTTTTCTTTGTTCTAGATCTGTCTCGCGTCTTGCAGCCTGCGCCGATAGGCAAAATGATTCGTAGGCCCGTGGCCGCTGCCGAACCCAAGCTGATCCTCAATCGCAGCTTGAATAAAGGCTTTGGCTGTTCTAATCGCATCGGGAACTGTTTTTCCTTGCGCAATTTCAGCGGTAAGTGCTGCCGAGAATGTACACCCTGTACCATGAGTATGCCGAGTATCGATTCGTAGGCTCTCCAAATAATCGAAACGTTCACCATCATAAATGAGGTCGACGAGCTGTGAGCAGCCCGAGTCGTGGCCGCCTTTGATAACGACATAACGAGAGCCTTGCTGGAACAAGATTTTCGCTGCTTCCTCCCGTTCGCTGAGCGTGCGGATAGCCATCCGTGCAAGCAACTCTGCCTCCGGAATGTTTGGCGTCGTCACGAGCGCGAGCGGCAGCAAATGCTTGATGAGAGCTTGAATAGCTTCCTGCTGCAGCAGGGAAGAGCCGCCTTTGGCAACCATAACAGGATCAATGATCAAGTTCTGCCACTGATATTGCTTTATTTTTGCGGCTACAATTTCAATGATTTCGCTGCTGAACAGCATGCCCGTCTTGAGCGCGGCAGGTGTCAGATCCTCGCCAATCGAATCAAGCTGTCTTCTGACGGCAGCAGCCTCCATCGCATATACGCCTTGGACGCCGAGCGTGTTTTGGGCAGTAACCGCGGTAATGACTGACATGCCGTAGGCGCCAAGCTCTTGAAACGTTTTCAGATCAGCTTGAATGCCTGCGCCGCCGCCGCTATCCGAGCCTGCAATCGTTAACGCTTTATATACTTTCATCGACTCATCTCCCCGTAAACGAATAAAGACCCACTCATTTCCGAAAGGAAATGAGCGGGTCTAACGATCATACAAGGCTTGCGCGCGTGAATGAATGCTGTTTCTGCTCCACTTCCCTCCGCTGGAATGATCCAGATCAGGTTCAAAGGGTCCGGAGCATGCGCTCCATCTCAGCCGTTAGACTCCCCTAGTGAAATAAATTGGTCCATATTCAATTTGTATTTTTTCTACTATAGCATACACTGGAAAGATGTAAACCATAATTATCCGAAAAGGCGTTGAACTAATGAAAAATTTACTCGTTACGGGCTATCGCGCGCATGAGCTTAATATTTTTAGCCAGAAGCATGAAGGCATCGTTTATATTAAAAAAGCGTTGACGGGCAAGCTGGTGCCGCTCATAGAGGATGGTCTCGAATGGGTGATTACGCCAGGCCAGTACGGCGTTGACCTTTGGGCTTGCGAGGTCGTGATCGCGCTCAAGGAGATGTATCCTCATCTGCGGCTTTCGATTATTTCCGCATACGCTAATCCGGAAGAGAAGTGGAAGGACGATAAAAAGGAATTTTATCAGCAGGTGCTAAAAGGGGTCGATTATTACGCTTCCGTCAGCAATCAGCCATATAACGGGATTTGGCAATTTACGGCGCGGGACGAGCTGCTGTTTCGCAGAACGGACGGCATTTTGCTCGTTTACGACGAGGATGCAGGCGAAGGCAGTCCGAAGTTTTTTAAAGAACGGGCGCTGAAGAAGCAGCAGGCAGAAGGCTACGAATATATAAGCATTAGCTCGGAGGATATCCAAAGCATCGCGGATGATGACAATCTGTATTCCGAGCATTCATGATGGTTACAAAAAAATACGAAACTTATGATTTGACAAATCATAGGTTACCCGTTATTATCTGATTAGATAAATATCTAATTAGATAAATGTTAAATTTAAAACAAAGGGGGAATAAAAATATGCAGCTGGATAAGGTTGTGGCTTATCATAAGGCGCTGGCTGATGCGACGAGAATTAAGCTGTTGATCATGCTGGCAGAAGGCGAGCTTAACGGGCAAGAGCTTGCAGAGAAGCTAGGCGTTACGCCAGCAACGGTCACGCATCATGCGACTAAGCTGCGGGAGGCCAGCTTAATTAATGAGCGCAGAGAAAAGAATACGATTTATTTTTCGCTGAACCATTATTTTATTAAGAGCAACGCCAGCGCTGCGGAGCAGCTCATCTATCGGAATGCGGGAATGGAGAGGGGATTGGAGAGTATGGAGGAAAGCAGCAAGCGTCTAAAGGAATCGGTTATCCGCAATTTTTTTACGGCGGAGGGAAAGCTGAAGCATATTCCCGCCCAGCATAAGAAAAAACTGATCGCGCTTCAGCATATCGTATCGCACCTGACGAGAGGGCAAAAGTATACGGAAAAGGAAATAAACGCGTTTATTAAAGGCTTCCATGACGATTTCGCTACGATCCGGCGGGAATTTATTATGCATCAATTCATGTTTAGAGAAAACGATATTTACGAACTGAACCCGCAAGAAATGTGGGCGAAATGGGAGACATTAGCTTAAAGCTGGCGGAAAAATTAAATATACCTGTTTTGTGCCTGTAAAATTTGGAGCAATCGGGCTAAGATGAACGTATTCCATCCATTAAGGGAGCTGTTCGATTGTCTGATAGAGGTGAACTTGTTTCACAGGTGCTGATTACTGCGGAGAAGCTTGGGTTTACGGACATTGATCCCGTTATTTTAAGTGAAGGCGGAAATTTGATCATTCATTTGGCTCCTCATGCGATTACTGTTCGAGTGGCTGTTGTTCTTTCTGAGAAAAACGCAGAGCTTGCACATGATATTCTCGAGCGCGAGCTGCAGGTGGCCAATCATTTGCACCATAATGGCGTACCAGTACTGCTGCCGATTCCAAATGCAGGACCTCATCGTGTTGGGAGCAGGTGGGCGACATTTTGGCATTACGCGCCTCCTGCACCATTGGAGCCGCTTTCGCCAAGCGAGGCAGTTGAACTCGTTAATGCTCTTACCTTAGCGATGAGTGGCTTCACTGCGTGTACCATCCCTGTTCTCGGTGTATGGGAAAGGGCCTATGAGTCGGCTTCAAGGCTCATTGAACAGACAGATCCTCGTATCCAAGCTTTGCTGGCGATTTTTTGGGAGATAGACAACCAAATGCGAAGGCTTGAACCTGAAGCTCTGATGCCGGCTCATGGAGATGCGCATGCCCGAAACTTGCTCCCGAGTCCAGAAGGCTGGAAATGGATCGATTTTGAGGATGTATGCTACATGCCGGCTTATTGGGATCTAGCCTCTTATGTCAGTAATCTTGTCTTATTTGGCGGATTACAAGAGCCAACCTACGCATACATGATGAGCAGTACGGAAATCATTGCCGGCCAACCGTCGTTTTCGTTCGCCCTTACGGCAAGGACCCTTGCGGCTACTGTATCCAACCTGGATTTAGCTTTGGCAGGAGATGGGGATTTGGCATTTGCATTCAAGCAGCTGGAGCATGCAGAGCCATTTCTACGTCGAATTAATCCAAGCCTAATGCTTCCCAATGCATAGCAAAAAAGGGGCTGTCTCAAAAGGACTAAACTTGAAATGGCGGTGCATGGGCTATTCCTGTGCCAGAGGGCGGTGATGGAAAAGAGAGCTGCAGCGGACAGAGAATCCTTTATTTTTCTAATTCAACGATTATTGTGGCATTCGCGGACTCAGGATCCGCTAATCACTCAGAAAACCCCATTCTAACCTCGTTTAGATGGAGATAAACGGATCTCCTGTCCTCTTATTACGCTAAAAGGGTCAAAACGCAAATATACCAGAACTACTGTCCGCTCGAAAGCTCGTTTTTGGATGCAAGGCTATCGTTTTCAGAAAAAAACATTGCATTCTCCCCATTTTCCTCATACAATAAAGTAAATATCTGGTATGTGTGACTGGCGTAAAAGTGGACAACCACAAGGGAGCATATATTCATATCGCCGTACGCCTGGCAAAGTATTTGATCCTCGATCAAGTGCTTTTTTTATTTTAACGATGATGAAAGGTCAGGTGTTCTGGTATGAGGATCGCATTCATTCTATTTGATCAGATGACTACGCTGGATTTTGTCGGTTTTTATGATGCAGTAACGAGATTAGGGAAGTTCGAAGCAGAAATGAAGATGTCATGGGATTTTTGTTCGAACAAAGAGCAGATTACGGATGATCGCGGACTGACTATGAAGATAGACCGGGTTCTTCCTGACCTGTCAGCCTATGATTTACTATTTATCCCGGGCGGCTTTTCGACAAGGCAGCTAAGATATGATGCCGATTTTATAGCATGGATTCAAACTGCACGTGATGTAGAGTACAAGGTGTCGGTGTGCACAGGAGCATTAATTTTGGGTGCTGCGGGGTATTTGCATGACAAAAAAGCGACAACAAATCCGTCTGCTTACGAGCTGCTGGCGCCTTATTGCGCAGAGGTGATTAAGGAGCGTTACGTGAGGGATGGGAATGTTTTTACGGGCGGAGGCGTCTCGGCTTCTATTGATTTGGGTCTATATGTCGTGGAATCTCTTATTAGCGCTGAGGCAGCTAGGCAAATTCAAGAAAAGATGGATTATCCCTACTTCACTGCTGCGAGAAACTGATAAGATTTTTGCGGAAAAATGTTGCTTGGGTAACTTTCGTCAAAGTATTATAAACGGCAGTACAGGGGATTCGCGAGCAAGCTGGCAATGAAAGGCTGTTGTCAGGCATTTCCGCCAAGTATACAATGTGTAAGGGGAAAAATAGACAATAATTATTCAAGGAGAGTGCAAGTGGTTTGTCATCAGGTGTAATTGCAAGAGGTTCGGTTTCATTTCGTTTTCGTTTAATTACATTGCTGCTGGTCGTCGTAGTCGCGGGCATGAGCCAAGGGCTGTTGCTGCCGCTGCTGTCTATTATGCTGGAGGACTCCGGCATTTCATCGGATATGAACGGTATTAACTCGGCTGCTATGTATATCGGCATTTTCTGTACGATGTTTTTCGTGGAGAAGCCGGTCATGCGTTTTGGTTACAAAAAAGTGATCGTAGCAGGGATTGCGTTAGTTACGCTTGCGAGTCTGCTCTTCCCATTCACAGAGTCGCTAGCTATATGGTTCGTCTTGCGTCTGCTTGTCGGTGTAGGCGACAGCTCGCTCCATTATGCAACTCAGCTATGGATTGTGAGCTCAAGCCCCGCTGATCGGAGAGGGAGATATATTTCTCTATACGGTATGGCATACGGTCTTGGCTTCAGTATAGGGCCGCTTGGCATTAATCTTCTACCGCTTGGAAGATCGGTTCCGTTTGTTGTTTCCTGCCTATTTTTTGTCACGGTTCTTCTGTTAGTTCTGCGGATGAAAAATGAGATGCCCGAGCGAGCTGCAAGAGGCGCTGCGGCGGAAAATCGGTTCGTGAGAACGTATCGCATGGCGTGGTTTGTGCTTATACCGGGCTTCCTGTACGGCTTGATGGAAGCTTCCATGAACAGCAGCTTCCCGCTGTACGGCTTGCGCATCGATTTAAGCCAGCACTGGATCTCCCTGCTGTTATTGGCTTTCGGCGTTGGAAGCCTGATCCTGCAGCTGCCGCTTGGCATCATGAGCGACCGAATCGGGCGAAAGCCGGTGCTAATTGCCTGCGGTATAATCGGATCGCTAGCTTTCTTCGCGATACCTGCTGCTGGCGGCAATGTTGCAATGCTTCTCGTGCTATTCGTAATTGCCGGAGGAGTAGTAGGATCGTTCTATTCGCTCGGTCTTGCCTATGCCGCGGATATATTGCCTCGCGCTATACTGCCAGCGGCGAATGTGATCGCATCGATCCACTTCAGCCTTGGCAGCATCATGGGGCCGACTCTCGGAGGTTATGGCATACGCTATATTTCCGATTCTGTAAACTTTCTGTTCTTGGGCGCTACATTCCTCATTTTTGCAATGCTCGGCTTCGTATTTCGTCCAAATAGGCGAGCGGAGGATGTGAAAGCGTCGATGTAGGGCATTTTAGTCATAGAAGCAGCAAGCTCGACAAACAGCATGATTAACAAACTAGTGTGTGATTAACAAACCATTGAACGATTAACAAACTAGTGTCATGACTTATGCAGTTCATTCCAAGCGATGGAAACCGATTAATAGTCATAGAAATGTAAGCTAAAAACCGGAAAACCCCTTGACTTTTGGAAATCACACCAATAATCGCGAAGAATACCTTTT
>NZ_JBXBBJ010000037.1:0-30657 GCF_057221575.1 Paenibacillus sp. Y660
GGAAAATTGGTGGAGTCTGGCCTTTTTTGAAACTGGTTTTCATCTTCCATATTTTCCAGCGCCATTTCATAACTATTCTGGCATCACCACTGGAATCCCCCATCTAATTCCGAGAGGCTATTTATTATTCCTACCCGTTTACTTGGATCTGATCTAACATCATTATAAATCTGCACGCATGAATGTCAACCCATTTTCTTCAAAATGCAATGCGTAGACAGCTTTCTTCTCCGTATGATAAAATTTATTGGTTACATAAAGGAAAAATTTTATATCTTACCCTAGGAGGGAGCACAACGATGGCTAACAGACGTATGGATCATATTGGAGTAATGGTTAAAGATATTGAGGCTTCCATTGCCTTCTATACCAACATAATCGGATTTGAGCTTAAAGGGCGCACGCTGCATACAAATGGGGTAATTGAGCTTGCTTTCCTCGGTTTTGGCCAAACGGATGAGACGGAACTGGAGTTAATTCAGGGTTATAACGATAGCCTTCCGATTGAAGGCAAGGTACATCATTTCGCCGTTACTGTCGACGATGTAGAATCAGAGTTCGAACGATTGAAGCAGCTCGACGTATCCTTTGTTGATGAAGATATTACGACACTTCCAAACGGTTATAAGTATTTTTTCGTAAGCGGACTTGATGGCGAGCGGATTGAGCTCTTCCAGCGGTAATATACAACTAATGAAAAGAGAGGATGCATCCCGAATGGGAGACATCCTCTCTTCTTGTAATTGATCTTAATCCTCGATCGTGGACAAATCGCCAGTTGGCAAATTCAGCTCCCACGCCTTCAATACTCGGCGCATGATTTTACCGCTGCGCGTTTTCGGAAGCTTGTCCTTAAACTCAATTTCTCTCGGCGCAGCATGCGCGGATAAGCCTATTTTTACGAATTGCGATATTTCCTGCTTCAATTCATCAGATGCGACATATCCTTCACGCAACGCAATAAACGCTTTAATAATTTCTCCGCGCATTGGATCTGGCTTGCCGATTACGCCCGCCTCCGCTACGGCCGGATGCTCGACCAGCTTGCTCTCTACCTCAAATGGTCCAACCCGCTCGCCCGCAGTATTGATGACATCGTCGATACGACCTTGGAACCAGAAATATCCTTCTTCATCCATATACGCGGAATCACCCGAGATGTACCAGCCTTTCAGGTAGAAATACTCCTCGTATTTAGAAGGATTATTCCATACCTTGCGCATCATAGACGGCCATGGGGTTTGAATCGCAAGATTACCCATACGATAAGGCGGAACCTCATTGCCGCTATCGTCAATAATCGCAGCTTTAATGCCCGGTAAAGGCTTACCCATAGAACCTGGCTTGATGTCCATGCTTGGATAGTTGCAAATGAGCTGGCCGCCAGTCTCCGTCATCCACCATGTATCATGAATGCGTTGACCATATACCTTCATTCCCCAACGAACGACTTCTGGATTGAGCGGTTCGCCTACGCTTAGTACATGGCGCAGACTTGTCAGATTGAATTGCTGCGAGATATCGTCGCCCGCACCCATCAGCATGCGGAATGCTGTTGGCGCGCTATACCATACGGTGACGTTGTATTTCTGAATGACGCCATACCAATCGCTTGGACTGAAGCGTCCGCCACGAATGACATTTGTTGCGCCGTTCAGCCATGGTGCAAATATTCCGTATGATGTTCCGGTAACCCAGCCTGGATCGGCCGTGCACCAATAGATATCATTTTCTTTCAAATCAAGCACAATTTGACCTGTATACATATGTTGAATCATCGCATTTTGTACATGGTAGACGCCTTTGGGCTTGCCTGTTGAACCGGAGGTGTAATGTAAAATAAGGCCATCCTCGCGATCAAGCCATTCGATTTCCGCTTCATCCGATGCCAATGCCATCTCTTCCGCAAAATCGATGATGCCCTCTTCCTTCGGCACATCCTGTCCGAATACGATAACATGCTTCAAGTTCGGCAGTTCATCACGCTTTATTCGTGTGAATAAGGCAGGCGTCGTTATAATCGCAGTAGCTTCGCTATCCTGCAGCCTGTCCTTTACTGCTGTCTCCATGAAAGCTTCGAACAAAGGTCCTACAACCGCACCGACCTTCAACGCGCCAAGCGCACTGAAATATAGCTCGGGAGTCCTAGGCATAAAAATAAAGACACGCTCCCCCTTTGAAACGCCAAGCTTGCGTAAAACGTTTGCAAAACGATTGGATTGCTTGCTCAGCTGTTCAAAAGTGTAGGATTCATCGCGTACACTATCACTGTAGTAAAGAGCGATTTTCCCGCCTTTGCCTTGCTCGACATGCCGATCAATGGCCTCATAAGCCATATTCACTTTCCCTGTCGTATGCCAGCTGAATTGACTTTCGATCTGACTCCAATCAAACGAGTCGAGTGCTGCTTCATAGCTTGGTAAATTCGGATTTGGTGCCGTTGCTGGAATTCTTTCTTGATGCAAGTTGATCATTAATGTCACTCTCCCATCAAATCTGTATGTTTCATCCATAAGAATACGCTTTCATAAACCAGTCAAGCTTTTTGCAAACAAGCTTGACAGCCATTCGCATCCTCGTTACATCAACCGACAAACTTATTATAGCACAAACTAATTCTTTTCGACTACGCTTTTCATTTTGACAAATGTTTGTTATAAAGAGTAGTAGAGGTTTGATATCTGACAGCAGCCTGTCAGCAAAGGAGGTTCAGCCTTGGAACATCGAAAGCGTTTGCAGCGAGAACAGCTCGCTTTAGACGCAAACCGTGAGCTTATTATTGAAGGACCCGTACCGCCTGAACGACTAGCAAATATGACCATGCACAAATCGCTAGACGCATTCCGCAAGCCGAATGAGCAGCATGATGCCCTTATTGAAATCGCTAGTCTGAGTGAAGGACGAATCATATTAACCCGCGAAGGAGACGTTATTGTTGGCTATGTCACCTTCCACTATGCCGATGAGCTTGAACGCTGGTCGGAAGGCGGAATGACCGATCTCATCGAGCTCGGAGCGATAGAGGTAGCAGATGATTATCGCGGCTGCGGCTTGGGGAAACGAATGATTCAGCTCGCTTTTGCAGAAGAGCAGCTAGAGAACGTGATCGTTTTTACGACTGAATATTATTGGCATTGGGATCTGGAAGGCACGAAGCTGAATGTATGGGATTACCGCAAAATGATGGAGAAATTGATGCAATCCGTTGGAATGGTTTGGTACGCTACGGATGATCCCGAAATTTGCTCCCATCCCGCAAACTGTCTTATGGTGCGTATCGGCAAGGAGGTCCCGCTCAGATCGGTTGAGCATTTTGACAGGGTTCGCTTTCGCCAACGATTTATGTATTAAGCTTGTGCTTTCGAAGTAGGTTTGCTTCGCAAACCTTAGCTTATGCTTTCGAAGTAGGTTTGCTTCGCAAACCTTAGCTTATGCTTTCGAAGTAGGTTTGCTTCGCAAACCTTTAAGGAGGATAGGGATGGCTTCAGATGCTATTTTCATTCATCATACAGATTCTAGCGGATATAAATTTGGTGAGGAGCATCCTTTCGATCCGCTGCGGATTACGCTGACGATAGATTTGCTTAAAGAAATTAATGCTATTTCCGAGAAGCAGATGGAAGCTCCTCCCGCCTACTCCGAGGAAGAACTGCTTTCGCTCGTTCATCGAACCGACTACTTGTCTGCCGTCAAGCAATTAAGCGAGGACGCATCATACGACGACAGCAGCTTGCTCGCTCAGCAATTTGGCCTGCACACCGAGGATACGCCTTTTTTTCCAGGCATGCACAAAGCTGCAATGACTATTGTAAGCGGTTCAGTAGCCGCTGCTGATGCTGTTATGGCGGGACGAACTAAGCATGCTTATCACGTCGCCGGCGGACTGCACCACGCCTTTCCAGACCGCGCTTCGGGCTTTTGCGTTTATAATGACGCAGCGGTCGCCATCAAACATATCCGTCAAGCCTACGGCGCTAAAGTGCTGTATATCGACACCGATGTCCACCACGGAGACGGCGTTCAATGGGTTTTCTATGATGATCCTAACGTATGCACCTATTCCATTCATGAAACGGGTAAATTCCTGTTCCCTGGAACAGGCTTCGTTCACGAGAAAGGGGTAGATCACGGCTTCGGCGCCTGCTATAATGTCCCTCTTGAACCTTATACCGAGGATGACTCTTGGCTGGAGAGCTTTAATGTAACCCTCCGCAAAGTTATTGCAGCGTTTAAGCCGGACATCATCATTAGTCAGCATGGCTGTGATGCGCACGCATACGACCCGCTCTCTCATATCCATTGCAGTATGCGGATCTATGCCGAAATCCCAGCGATCATTCATGAATTGGCTCATGAGCATACAAATGGACGATGGATTGCGCTTGGCGGAGGCGGCTACGATATTTTTCGCGTCGTGCCTAGAGCTTGGTCTTTAGTATGGCTCACCATGATTGAACATCCAATCGCTAAAGCGATAACTGCCGGAGAATCGCCGCCGCTTCCTGAAAGCTGGCTTCAGCGCTGGTCAACTATAAGTCCGCTCAAGCTGCCGACAAGATGGTTGGACGATCAGGCTGACATTGAGCCTATGCCAAGGCGCGCCGAAATCACTGAAAAGAATAGAGCTATGCAAAAGATCGCCGTCCAGGATATTTAAATCACTCACGTACACGCAAGACGCTGCAACAATGACAAATAAAGGACGAGCTCCGATGCCAGCATCGGAGCTCGTCCTTCATCTATCTCTTTAAAATTAAACATGCTGTACGATATCATCAATGATTTGATAAGAATTGTTAGCTGCCGTTATCGTAAACTCCGCGAAGTTCACATGAGCTGATCCATCAGCCTTGTCCGACATTGAGCGAATGATAACAAATGGCGTTTCATTCATATCGCATACCTGTGCAACCGAAGCGCCTTCCATTTCCGCACATGCGCCATCGAACGTCTCATGCAGAAGCTTTACGGACTCGCGGCTAGCAATAAATTGGTCGCCTGAGAGTACTTTTCCCTTCAGACTGCGCCCTGAGAATAGTCGTTCGCTTGCTGCAGAGGCAAGCTCGATTAAACGCTCGTCTGCTGGAAACTCCGATCTTGGGTGAAATGGTATCGTTCCGCGAGCAAAGCCGAGCGGCGAGCAATCCATATCATGCTGCATGCAGCTTGTGGAAACAACAATATCTCCGATGTTTAGCTGAGGGGCAACTGCTCCTGCTACACCCGTAAACAGAACGCAATCAGCTCCCAGATCAAGCAATATTTGCGTACAGACAGCAGCATTTACTTTGCCTACGCCCGATTTGCAATAAATGATCGCTTTGCCGTGCAACGTCCCCTCGAAATAGGTAATGCCTGCCTTCGTCACCTGAGACGCAACGTTTACATGCTCATGCAGCAATTCAATTTCTTCCGACATAGCGCCAATAATTCCTATTTTGTTAAACGACATTTCTTTTATACTCCTCCAACTGATTGACGCACAACGATTTCATGCGGCAGTACGACTTTGGATTGATCTACGTTTTCTTTCTTCATTAGCTTTGTCAGCAAACGCATGGAAACAGCTCCGATATCATACATCGGTTGTGCTACCGCTGTGAGCTGCGGACGAACCATCGATGCCATCCGGCTATTATCAACGCTAATAACGGAAATATCTTGCGGAACTTTCAAACCGGAATCCTGAATGCTGTGAATGGCGCCGATCGCCATTTCATCCGTTGCAGAAAAAACAGCCGTTGGACGCTCGTCCAGCTCAATAAAATATTTCATCGCATCTGCGCCGGATTCATAACGATAGTTGCCGATGCGTACTAAGGAATCGTCATAGGCAATACCTGAACCTTCAAGCGCGCGCTTATAGCCTTGAAACCTTGCATAACCAATGGATGGATCTTGAAGGGTGCCGCTGATCATCGCAATCCGTTTATGGCCTTGCTCAAGCAGCTGTTGAACCGCATCAAAGGCAGCATCCTCATGATTGATGTCGACAGACGGAATTTGTCCGCTTTCATCTGAAGTCGCACAAAGTACAATCGGCACGTTGGCCGTCTTAAATGCTTGCAAATGCTCCTCTGTTACAGCACCGCCCATAAATAACAACCCGTCGACCTGCTTCTCCAAAAGCGTGTTAATCACTCGGATTTCCTTGTCCTTTTTCTTGTCCGCATTACACAAAATAATATTATAATGATACATATTCGCAATATCTTCAATTCCGCGTGCTACTTCAGCAAATATGGCATTTGATATATCGGGAATGACAACCCCTACGGTAGTCGTTTTCTTGCTTGCTAGTCCTCTTGCTACAGCATTCGGACGATATCCAAGCCGGTCTATTGCTTCAAATACTTTCTTGCGTGTTGCCGGCTTCACATTGGGATTATTATTCACAACCCGGGAAACCGTAGCCATCGACACTCCTGCTTCTCTTGCTACATCATAAATGGTTACCGTCACAGTGTTTCTCTCCATTAGCTCAGATTTTTAAAATTTCGTACGCCGTATATTAACGTAATCATAGCATAAAGGGAATGGCAACGCAAAACAAAAGACGTCAAAAACCCTTATATTCCGAGCTTTCATTGATTTTTTCAACAATCGTTCATACCCTGTAGATGATGAAAACCAGCAGAAATGCAGCAGGAAAAATGAAGAAATATAAGGCTTTCAGTGGGATTGGAGAAGCGCTTACATGAAGGTTAATGCCGATTCTCTTTTTCCAAAATATTTCAACAGCTTATGAATATGGAAAAAGACGAGCCGCGGAAGTTCCCTCCCTCCAGCTCGTCAATTTTTTTCTTGCACTACATAAAAAAATCAAACAGCCTGTTCCAAATTTCGTGAGCACTTCATTTCTTTCATTCCCGATGGTTGCCATCAGAAACCAAATCTTAACAAAAGATTCCGAGCTTGCCGGTCAATCAACCTGCTCCCCATCCAAAGCCCTCGCTACAAAAATAGCGAAATATGACAGCTCTGTGAAGCTGGGTCTGATATGCTGCGTAGTGAGCAGCATACCGTTTGAATGACCGCGAGTTCATTCGGCTATGTATGGAGAGTACGACGGCTAATTTGCTCAAGTCTCTTATTCAAATCTTCAATCCATGCCTCATCGTTTAGGGACTGAGCAAGCAAATACAAATCGAGAAGCTTGTTAATTCGCTGCTCTATTAATCTCTCGAATGCGGTTTGATCCGTCTGCTGCTTGTCCGCTTTTGCTTCAACTAACAAATTCGCCCATTCATTGCATTCGTTAAAAAGAAAGGTTTGCTTATCTGGTTGTGCTCCCAATTGAGCTATTAATCCCGTTAAATCCGGCTTAACCTCCGGAAAAACCTCACTCCTATTGCAGACCGTACAGGAGAATATAGGTACGTTGTCGATCTCGACCTTACCCGAATAAATAACTGTGCGCAGTTTCATCTTCATGATGTCACCACAATGACACCGCTTATGCAAAGTGGTCCACTCCTTCTTAGTAGCAGCTATTGCCGCTAAGCATTGCTTTTTAGAGTTGCATTGTATAAGTGATTCGACCATTTTCGCATAAATTCCTGCTTACACAGCTTTGTAATTTTTACTACTAAAATCAACTTAGAAGCCTTCCAAAAGCTTCCGATTACTTTGCGATTTTTCTCCATATCTTTCGAATTGGCGGTATCGCCGCAAGCGCTGTCCATAACGCAGCTCCTATCATATCATTGCGTACATCCATCGGGTCAGGCATTCTGCCGCCCACAAAGGATTGATGGAACTCATCCGTAATCCCATACAGCCCGCAGATCAGTACGATAGCAACCTTCATCCAGAAGCGGTCACCGTTCCTGCCCATTCCATAATCAACTGTTAAAGCTAAAACAAAATAAGAGACATAATGGCCCCAATTAAAATCTTCCATAAAAGGGAAAAACTTTTGAAAGAATGGCAGCAATGTTCCGATCTCGTCGCTAGTTCTTGAGGATAATATAAAAATAACGGTCATCCAGGCGACTGCTGGCAAAAAGCGAAGCAGCCTTAGATAAGAGAATGATTTTGAATTCGAATCCGTTTGCTTCATTGTTACTCCTTCGTTACAATAATAGTGATCTTTAATAGATGGAGGGGAATATAATGTCATTGCAAAACAAAACCGTCATCTGTTTGCTTGACGACGAATTTGAGGATTTGGAGCTATGGTATCCCGTGTATCGTGCACGCGAAGCCGGTGCAACCGTCCTGTATGCTGGGCCTGAGAAAGGCAAGAAGCATATCGGCAAATACGGCGTACCTGCTGTTGCCGATTTGTCGTTCGATGAAGTAAACAGCGAGGACATTATCGGATTGCTCGTGCCAGGCGGCTGGGCACCTGACAAGCTTCGTCGTTATCCGAAAGTGCTTCAGCTGGTACAGGAACTGAATGCGGCAGACAAGCCAATTGGCCAAATCTGCCATGCGGGCTGGGTACTTATTTCGGCGAAAATATTAGAAGGCCGCAAAGTAACCTCAACCCCAGGCATTCGCGACGATATGGAAAATGCAGGCGCTGCATGGTTCGATGAAGCCGTTGTCGTGGATGGAAATCTGATCTCCGCGCGACGTCCGCCAGATCTACCACCCTATGCCAAAGCATTTGTAGACGCATTAGTACAGCGAATGGGTTAACCATTCGCTGTTTTTTTGTTTATTCGTTCCATAAAGCCATTTAGCTGCTCTAATATTTCAGTGCTTGTGCGGCAGGCATGCAGCTTCTGGAACACCTCTCTGCTCTCTTCCTGCGAGGTGCACAGCAGCCTTTCCTTCACATGCAAAATGGAATGTGATGACATGCTCAGCTCATCTACGTCCAAGCTAAGCCAAATCGGCAGCGCTCTTAAATCTCCCGCCAGCTCCCCGCATACGCCAACGGTAATGCCGCTTCGCTTTGCCGCTTCAACCGTCATGCGCAGCATTCGGAGCAGTGCAGGATGGTACGGCTCATACAAATGAGAGATTTCCTCATTCATGCGGTCGACCGCCAGCGTGAACTGAACCAAATCATTGGTTCCAATGCTGAAGAAATCCACCTCTTCCGCAAGCAGATCGGCGATCATGACGGCAGCTGGCACCTCGATCATAATGCCAATCTTCATCCCTTTGTCATAAGGATGGCCAGCTTCCTCCAGCTCGCGCTTCGCTTCATTCAGCACTGCGTTTGCTGCCCGCACCTCATCGACCGATGAAATGAGCGGATACATCAGCTTCACTTGACCATAGTAGCTTGCACGAAGTATCGCGCGCAGCTGCGTTTTAAATAAGTCCTGACGATCCAGTGAAATTCGAATCGCACGGTAGCCAAGAAACGGATTATCCTCTTCCGGAAGCTCAAAATAATCAAGCTGCTTGTCGCCGCCAACATCAAGCGTACGAATGACTAATGGCTCGCCGCCAAGCCGCTCGGCAACGCTGCGGTACACCTCGAACTGCTCTTCTTCCTTCGGAAACCGATTGCGGTCCATATACAAAAACTCAGTACGGAACAAGCCTACACCATGCGCCCCGCTCGCTAATGCTATTTCCAGCTCCTTGAAGGAGCTGATATTGGCCGCCAGCTCCAGTCTCTTGCCATCTGGCGTGACGGGACGGTGACCTGCAATGCCGTGCAGCCTTTTCTTCGCTTCCGCTTGATGGCTGTGCAGCTCGGAGTAGGTATCAATCACTTGCTGCACGGGATCAATAAATACGGTCCCGTCGCTGCCATCGATAATGATCGTTTGCCCGGTTTGAATAGGCTCCTCAAGCTTCGTCTCGACGCCTACAACGAGCGGAACACCAAGCGCACGCGCCATAATTGCCGAATGAGAAGTCGTGCTTCCCGCCAGCGTCACAATGCCAAGCACATGCTGCGGATTGATGTGGGCAAGCTGTGAAGGCGAAAGCTCCTTCGCAATTAGAATGAACGGCTGCGTATCCGAAGGAAGCGTAATTTCCGGCGCTCCCAGCAAATGCTTCAGCAATCGATTGCCCACATCCTTAATATCAAGCGCTCTTTCCTTCATATATTCATCATCAAGCAGATCGAACATCGTAACAAAATGGTCGATCGCTTCCTTAACCGCTACTTCAGCCGCTTTATATTGACGCTGGATAATGCCTTGAATTTCATTCATAAAGACAGGATCGTCCAAAATGGCTATATGAGCATCGAATATATGTGTTTCCTCCGAACCGACAACATCACGCAGCTCATCCTTAATCTGCTCAATTTCCGATTTTGAGGTACGAATTCCTTCGTAAACACGTTCGAACTCGCGGGCAAAATCAGCTACATCAATCTTTTGCTCCGGTAACTCCCATTCCCAATTCGGAAGCACAAACGATCTCCCAATCGCTATGCCTGCTGACGCTCCTATTCCTTGAATCATTGTGTTTCCCCTCCACCGTTTCTCTCTTTAAGTACAACAGACATTACAGAGGACTGTCCTTTTTTCACCGCTTTGAACGGTGCAAACCGCCATGAGTGTACAAGATCGGAATTCGTAATAACCATCGGTGTAGCAAGCGACTTGCTTTCCTTCCGGACTCGCTGCAGATCAAATTTGATGAGCAGCATGCCTGGGGTGACTTCGTCGCCTTCCTTAACAACAGCTTTAAAATAACCTTTGCCTGCCAGACCCGAAGTATCGATTCCGATATGAAGCAATACCTCCAGCCCCTCAGGTGTAAGAATGCCTATCGCATGCATAGTCGGGTAAATATGAATGACTTTGCCTTTGACTGGAGAGACAAGCTCCCCTTTGTCAGGAATAAATGCAACGCCCTGTCCAACGAGCTTACCCGCGAATATCGGGTCTGGTACTTCATCAAGCGGAATCATTCTCCCTTGAATAGGCGAGTAGAACAACACTTGAGCTTGATCGCGATGGATCGTCTTGATCATCTCTTCACGAATGAGCTCGGAGTAGGTCCCGAATACAACCTGAACTTGTCCGCCGCCAAGCTTTATAACGCCTGCTGCACCTAGATTGCGCAGTGAATTTACATCGAGCAGCTTGTCATTGGATACTTTAAGCCGCAATCTAGTAATGCAGGACTCCATTTTTTCTATATTTTGTTTGCCGCCAATGGCTTGCAATATAAGCGGTGCGCGATATGGAATGTCGCCTGCCCACTCGTCAAGCTGCGAGCCTTCCTCGCGTCCCGGCGTTGGAATTCTAAACCTGCGAATCGCCCATCGGAACAAGAAATAATAAACAAAACCGACGACAATGCCAATAGGGATAATAAGCCAGCCCCGAGTCGCCAAATGCAAATTAATGGCATAATCAATCGCCCCGGCTGAAAACGAAAATCCATGCTTAATGCCGAGCTCGTAGGTAACCCACATTATGATACCAGACAATATGGCATGAACAACGTATAAATAGGGAGCTACAAACAAAAATGCAAATTCTACCGGCTCAGTGACACCCGTTAAAAATGACGCAAGCGCAGCATAAAGAAATGTTTTTCGTATTTTCGGCTTCAAATCCTCACGCGCTTCATGAATGATCGCAAGAGCAATGGCCGGCAAAGCGAACATCATCGTCGGATAAAGCCCTGCCATGAACACGCCAGCTGACGGGTCTCCTGCGAAGAAGCGAGGCAGGTCACCATAAACCATGCTGCCCGTATCCGTCTCGTAGCCGCCAATTTGGAACCAGAACACGTGACTGACTAAATGGTGCAGGCCAAACACGACCAAAATGCGGTGCACAAAGCCGTATAAAAAAACGCCGAACCCGCCGCCCGATGCAACGATTTCTCCAAGCTCCACAAGCATTTGCTGCAAATAAGGGGCGATGTTGATCATCCCTATCGAGAATAACAAGGAGACGACGCTAACGAACAATGGAACGAACCTTGGCCCTCCAAAAAATTGTATGTACTCCGGCAAGCGGAGACTTTTGAATCGCTCGTGGCTTACGCCCGCTATGATCCCGATTATTGTTCCAATCAGTACGGTAGGTTCAATTGGCACCTCGGCAGTACCTGTAATGCCGCTATAGATAAACATGCCGACAAGCGCCGCCATACCGGCTGCAAGCGCATTTCCAGTTAATCCAAGCGATATGCCCAGCGCGAAAATATATGGTAAAAACGTAAATATCGTTTCGCTAGCTGTAACTAAATAACCTTCCATTTCTGGCAAACCAATGTACGCCCAAGGCAGCTTGCTCAAGCTCAAAAATATAGCCGCGCCCGGCAATACAATCATCGGCAGCATAAAAGCTCTACCGAGCTGCTGCAGACTTCCTATGAAAACCATCATGCACCTCCTTAAAGCTTTGCGTGGCAATATTATGCGCGGCAAAACTATACATCAATAAGCATTTAGTCCGATATATCTATAACGATGTTAAGCGTTTGCTTCGTTTTTGTCAAAGTAAAAGGCGAGCCCTTTAGGGCCCGCCGATGTTGATGGATTCTTTTCAGTTATTTTATAACGATGTTAGCGATTGCCACCAAAGTAAGGCGAGTTTTGCGCGTTTGAAGCTTGGTAGCCACCTAGATGCGAAATAACCGGACCTGCTTGTTGGTAGGAATTCGTAGCATCCAACACTGGGGTTTGCGAAGACGTGTACGATTGAGTCGGTGTCATACCATATCCGTTTTGTGCGTTCGATTGGTTGAAGCCACCGTAGTTGGATGCTGTATATTGTGCATTTTGCAATCCATAAGACTGGTTAAAAGACTGTTGACGGCCTTGTTGATTATCGGGACCAGCTTGAAAACCAACATGCGAAATAACTGGACCAAAGCTGCCAAACGCTGTTGCAGGTGATTGTGCATAGCTTTGAACCAATTGATGCGAGTTGAATGAATTGTTCGTTCCCACCGGATTTGTCATATTCGAATAGCCAGATGGCGAAAACTGTTGTTGTGCACCTTGGTTATAAGAATTAGACGCTTGATAACCGCCTGGCACATTCGAAACGATTGAATTCGTTTGTCTGCCAAAAGTCGGTTGGCTGAGCTGCCCTTGATAATGCGATTGCACATTGCCTGTTGGCTGGAATTGTGCGTTTTGGTTTTGGTAGCTCTGTTGTCCTTGGAAATTACCCGGTTGTTGCGAAAATTGATTCACGTCGTGTCCTCCTTGGATACCATCATAGAGTCTTCAGGTGAACACCGACCGCTTCGCCCACAGTGTTTATGCGATAACAAGTTCGGCACTCGCTCTTGAAGCCTTTCTTATTGTGTAGGAGTGACCGTTTTTTTATTACAGTTATGTTTTGGATTTTCCACCAGAAAGCAGGATAGAATCCTCAACCTTAATGCACCGATCCATAATGACCTCTAAGCCGCCAGCAGTTGCAATTGCAGCTGCTTCCTCGTTCGCTATGCCAAGCTGCAGCCAAAAGGTTTTGGCGCCAATAGAAACCGCCTCTTCCGCGACAGGAGGCGTATGCTCGCTTCTGCGGAAAACATTAACGATATCAACGGGTACGGGTATATCCTTGAGCGTCGCATAGCTTTTTTGTCCCAATATGGTATCGGCGTTAGGATTGACGGGAATAATCGTATAGCCCTTTGCTTGCATCGCTTCGGATACCATATAGGACACGCGCTCTGGATTGTCAGACAAGCCAACAACAGCAACAGTCGTACTTTTCTCCAAAATACCCTTTATCTGCTCACGCGTAGGATTCTCAAATGCCATCAAAACACCTCAATTCATTATTTTAGGAAAAAATGCCGAAACGCCTTCCATCATTTACCCTTCGATCCACTCAACGTTCGCTCCCAAAGCTTTCAAATGATCAAAGTAAATGGGATACGACTTGGCTACGTGATGAGCATCACGAATTCGAATCGGCTGTTTCGCACGCAAGCCAACGACCGTCAATGCCATGATAACGCGGTGATCGTAATGGGCATTAATCTCAACGCCGCCTTCGACGCCTTCAGGACGGCCATGGACAATAATCTCAGCCTGACGCTCTTCCACATTCGCGCCCGCTTTGCGCAGCTCATTTAAATAGTCGGTAATGCGGTCGCATTCTTTGTAGCGCAGGTTTTCTACATTATAGAATCTGGAAGTCCCATCGGCAAAAACAGCGGCAGCAACCATCGCAAGTACTGCATCCGTTGCATGATCGCCATCGAATTCTACTGCCTTTAGCTTTCCATTGCCTTTCACATGGACGATGCCGCCTTCATGCGTAAGCGGAACCTCCATCATCTTGAGAACATCAACAACTGCGCGCTCGCCTTGCTTGCTCTTCTCTTCCAGACGGTGAACGATAACATCTGATTCGGTTACGGCAGCAGCAGCCAAAATCGCCGCAGACCCCGGATAATCGCCTTGTACGGAATACGTTTTGGCAGCGTAGCTCTGACCGCCTGGAACGCGGAAACGCATATAGTCCTCGTCGGCATGAATGACGATGCCGGCCTGCTCCAACACTTCAAGCGTTTGACCAACGACAACCTTCGATTTCAAGTCATGCAGCACCTCGATCTCGCTGTCTTCCTCGAGTAAAGGCGTCAAGAACAGAAGCGCACTCAAAAATTGCGAGCTAATGTTGCCTGATACTTGAATTTTACCGCCCTTAGGAGCACCGCCTTGAATGCGAATAGGAAGCTTGCCGTCTTGATGCTCGATAGTTACGCCCATCGCAGTCAACGATTCAATCAAATCGCTGTGCGGACGCTTTCCTAGCGAATCCGGATAACGGTTAATGAAGGTAACATCTGGGCAAAGTGCAGCAATTGCCATTAAAAAACGCAATACAGCACCCGCATTGCCTACATCAAGCTGCTCGACCGGCTTCGGATTGCGGCCAAAGCCGGTGATGACGATTTTCTCATCATCCTCTTCTACACTCGCTCCCAGATCGCGGATACAGCGGCGCATGGCATCGCTATCCTCGCTGTGAGCCGGATAATAAATGGTGCTCGTCCCTTCCGCAAGTGCTGCTACCAGCAGGTAGCGTGTGGTGTAATTTTTTGAAGATAGCGCTTGAAGCTCGCCTTCAAGCCTTGGCGTTGGCGTCACTAATACGTCCATAGTTCGTATGATCTCCCTTTACAATAATATATACACCCAACCAGCCGAGGGCCGCTTGTAGTGATGAAAAATCAAGTTATTGCGAAATCATATGCTGCGCAAGTATCGCCGCAACGACCTCTTCTGCTGACATATTCGTCGTATCAATCGTCAGATGCGCAAAATCATAGGCATGCTTGCGCTGCTCCAGCAGCAGATTAACTCTCTCCTCCGCATCGCCTTGCAGCAAGGGGCGCGCCGTGTCGGTTTTTACCCTTGCAATAATTTGCTCCGGATTCGCCTTCAGTGCGACGACAAACCCTTTGCTAAGCATGAGTTCCCTGTTAACCTCGCTAAGCACGGCACCGCCGCCTGTAGCAATGACAGATGACTCCTCGCTCGCCAAAATCGCTTCAAGAACCTTGGTTTCGATTACCCGAAAGCCCGCTTCGCCATCCGCTGCAAAAATATCAGAAATAAGCCTGTTTTCAAGCCTTTCGATTTCCTCATCGGCGTCGACTCGCTTCCAGCCAAGTTCCCCTGCGAGCAGCTTGCTGACGGTTGACTTGCCGGTCCCCATAAACCCGATTAACACTAACTTTTTCAATGGTTGCCTGTCCATCGTAACCGTTTCACCCTTTTCGCTCTTGCTAAACCATTTTTTCTTCAACATCATAACATTTTTTTGCAATTCTAGGGTATAAAAAAGTTGCATATGCCGTATGGATGATAATGATGAATAATTAGGATTAGGAGTGACGCTCGCGATGACCAGTAATCTCAATCTGCAACCATTTCACCCCACTCAAAAACGTGTCGATCGTATTCTCGATCCTGATCATCCGCTCTGTCGCGCGGATGTCGTCTGGATGCTTGAATTGATTAAAAAAAAGGTGGCTGACGAAGATCCAGCCTTAATGGATCTTTCGCAGCCACGCTTATTGCAAAACTTTCATTTCTTTGCCGAAGCGGCTATGTCCCTCGTTCATCGCAGACATTACAGCAATCAAGAGGCTGATCGGCTGCGTGAATGGCTGCGTCAAGCAGCACACGGATTGTATGTGGACAAACCCCGCGAGCGGAATCATTAAATAGCTGCTCGTATTAAGATTGCATCCAGTTGAAGTGGAAGCTTCCTTCTTTGTCCAAACGTTTGAACGTATGAGCGCCGAAGTAGTCGCGCTGCGCTTGAAGCAGGTTCGCAGGCAAGCGCTCTGTACGGTAGCTGTCGAAATAAGCGATTGCGCTTGAGAAAGCAGGAACCGGTACGCCGTTTGCAACAGCAGCAGAAATCACTTCGCGCCAAGCGCCTTGGTAAGACTCAACGATGTTTTGGAAATAGGAATCCAACAACAGGTTGCGAAGGTTCGGATCACGGTCGTAAGCGTCTTTGATGTTTTGCAGGAAGCGAGCACGGATAATGCAGCCGCCGCGGAAAATCATTGCGATTTCGCCGTATTTAAGATCCCAGTTATATTCTTCCGAAGCCGCACGCATTTGAGCAAAGCCCTGTGCGTACGAGCAAATTTTACTTGCAAACAGCGCTTTGCGCACGGACTCGATAAATGCCGCTCTGTCGCCTTGGAAAGGTGTTTTTACAGGTCCGTTAAGCACTTTGCTAGCCGCAACGCGCTCTTCCTTCATAGCCGACAAGAAGCGAGTAAATACGGATTCCGTAATGATCGAAAGCGGAACGCCAAGATCCAGCGAGCTTTGGCTTGTCCATTTTCCAGTTCCCTTTTGGCCTGCGGAATCTAGGATAACGTCTACCATTGGCTTGCCTGTCTCAGGATCGTATTTCGAGAAGATATCTCTCGTGATCTCAATAAGGTAGCTGTCTAGCTCGCCTTTGTTCCACTCGGAGAAAATTTCGTGAAGCTCTTCTGCGCTAACGTCAAGCACATTTTTGAGCAGGTCGTATGCTTCGCAAATCAGCTGCATGTCGCCGTACTCGATTCCGTTATGTACCATTTTCACATAGTGGCCAGCGCCATCCGGTCCGATATATGTGCAGCAAGCGTCATCGCCTACTTTAGCAGAAATTGCAGTAAGGATCGGTTCAACAAGCTCGTAAGCGGATTTTTGGCCGCCTGGCATAATCGAAGGTCCTTTCAAAGCGCCCTCTTCGCCGCCGGATACGCCTGTACCGATAAAGCGGAAGCCTTTTGCTTCAAGGTCCTTGCTGCGACGTACCGTATCAGGGAAATATGCGTTTCCGCCATCGATGATAATGTCGCCTTCAGCCAAATGAGGAACGAGGGAATCGATTGTTGCGTCCGTTCCTGCTCCAGCTTGAACCATGATCAAAATTTTGCGAGGTACTTCAAGCGATTGAACGAATTCTTCAATGGTGTATGTCGGAACAAGATTTTTGCCGGCTGCTTCTTGAACGAGATCATCTGTCTTCTCGCGGGAGCGGTTAAATACCGAAACTGTAAAGCCTCTGCTCTCAATGTTAAGGGCAAGGTTCTTACCCATTACGGCCAATCCAATAACGCCAATTTGCTGTTTAGACATCTGGTTCTTCCATCCTTCATCATCTATTTTGGGTCACAATAGTTTCATTTTACTCTTTTTAAGCCAAGAAGAAAACTATTTGCCTATAAAAAAGTCGGAATTGCTGCATCAAAAATATTGACCGATTCAAAAAGTTTATCTTATATATGAAGGTAAACTACTTGTTATTCGATGCGGCGCTGCATCGTTTCAATGGCATAGCACAACCTAAAAACGATCAAATGCTGTATGCGTTGCACAGCTTTCGATCGCTTTTAGTCTTTCATATAGGAACCAGCATCCATCATCAGAGCTCCAGTTGCAACATTTCCGAACGAAGCCCCATCAGCCGTTCTTTAGATTCCGTAACCGCTTCCTCGTCATCGCCTTGCAGCGCATCGAAGAGCATCGACAACTCATAATCCAGCTCATAGCGCAGTACGATGGCTCTTTCCTCTGCTCGCTTGGATTGAAAAGCTCTAATCATTTCTTCTATTGTAACAAAAGGCTTCTTCTGATAAATAATCCGATGTTCCATACCGGACACCTCCACGAGTCGTATAATCTCACCGAACATAATACTCTCAATGACGATTTGACGATCTTTAATGCGCTTCACAACCGCATGTCCACGTGTGTCATTAATCAGCTTTTCAATCAACTCCGACAGTTTCTCGTCCTTGATGATGTAGTCGCCGACAATTTTGTAACGATTTTTCATTCGCTGGAATTGAAGCTTAACGAGCTTGCGGCCTGTTCGAATGGATACTAGAAACTGCCCCTCGGTCTCGCTCCAGTACAAGGAGTAACCTTCCTGAATAAGATCGCGGATGAGATTTTGGATTTGCCGGCGGTCAAATCGCAGCTCCAAATTGCAATATTCGACTTCGTGGCTTTTGTTCACGGCAATCCCTCCCTTACCTCAGTTTAGATGATGATGAGTTGACGAAATAATCTGATAATTTGTTCTTATCTTCATCTTATACTCCATCTTATGTTATGGCAACTTGGATTATTGACTAATTTTACGAATACAGCCGACTAAACTAAAAAAAGGGCGCGGCCGTCCCCAAATGCAGACGGCTCGTTCCCTTTTTATTCCACTATGCCATAGGCGGCAGTGGAATTTTTATATGTAAGCGTATTATTTTTGTTCTACCGCTTACTTTTCAAGCGCAAAAGCGATGGCTTCCTCTAAGCCTAGCTTTTGCGTTTCCGCTTCGTTTCGGAGCTTGAGCTCAACGATACCTTCGGCGGCATGCTTCCCTACTACGATGCGAATCGGTATGCCGATAAGGTCCGAATCCTTGAACTTGACACCCGGACGCTCGTCGCGATCATCAAGCAGCGTATCAACTCCGGCCTCTTGAAGACGCGCTGCTATATGAAGCGCCAAATCCATTTGACCCTGATCCTTTGCAGAAACGGGAACGACATGAACCTGATAGGGCGCGATAGACTTCGGCCAGACGATTCCATTGCTGTCCGCATGCTGTTCAAGGACGGCGGACAGCAGCCTCGATACCCCGATTCCGTAGCATCCCATAATGAAGGGCTGCTCTGTACCCGAAGCGTTCAGAAATTTAGCGTGGAGCGCATCGCTGTATTTGGTCCCAAGCTTGAATACATGGCCAACCTCAATGCCGCGATGGAACGTCAAGCGTCCTTGCTCGCAGCGCGGGCAACAGTCGCCCGCTATCGCATCGCGATAATCGCCTGCCTGTGCATTCCCGAGATGAACGCCTGGCTGCACGTTCCCCAAGTGGTAGTCCTGCTCATTTGCTCCCGCGATTCCCGCTTCCATCGCCAGAACAGCATAGTCAGCAAGGATAGGAATCGTTAAGCCGATCGGACCTGCGAAGCCGATTGGCGCGCCTGTCACACGCTCTGTCGTCACTTGATCCGCAAGCTCCAAATGAGCTGCGCCCAGCGCATTTTTGACCTTTATTTCGTTAACCTCATGATCGCCTCGAACGATTACCGCTACAGGGCTTTCGTCGGCTGTATAGATCAAAGTTTTCATGAATGCATCGGCACCGATGCCAAATGCCTCAACAAGCTGCTCAATCTTCTTAATATTCGGCGTATGAAGGCGTTCAAGCTCTTTCTGCTCTTCTGCTTGCTTGCTATCTGCTCGCAGCTCAACGCGAAACTCCGCTTTCTCGAGATTAGCCGCATAGCTGCAGGCATCGCATGCCGCAATGGTGTCTTCACCGATTTCAGCGAGCGCCATAAACTCATGCGTGCCGCCTTCTCCACCAATCGAGCCTGCATCCGCCTCAACGGCACGGTAATTAAGACCGCAGCGCGTAAAAATGCGGTTATATGCCTCGTACATGCTCATATAGCTGCGGTGAAGGCCCTCCCAATCTTCGTCAAAGGAGTAGGCATCCTTCATTAGAAATTCTCTGCCGCGCAGCAAGCCGTAGCGAGGACGCTGCTCATCGCGAAACTTTGTTTGTATCTGGTACAGCGTCATCGGCAACTGCCGATAAGAACTAACCTCGCTGCGAACGAGTGCGGTTATTACTTCCTCGTGTGTCGGACCAAGCGTAAATTCCCGATCATGCCGGTCATGCAATCGTATTAATTCAGGCCCGTACACCTCGTAACGACCGGACTGCTGCCAAAGCTCGGCTGGCTGCATCGCCGGCATCAGCACCTCTTGCGCGCCTGCCCGATCCATTTCCTCCCGCACGATCTGCTCCAGCTTTCTGAGCACGCAGCGGCCGAGCGGCAAATAAGTATAAATGCCAGCCGCAAGCTGTCTGATTAGACCAGCACGCAGCATTAGAATGTGGCTGGCTGCTTCCGCTTCCGATGGCGCCTCGCGTAAAGTCGGCATTAACAATTGGCTCTGTCTCATGCTTGGAATAGCCTCCTCTTGATTGATATTCGGTTATAAGAAAACAAAAAGAACGCATTCGAAAGGGACGAATGCGTTCGTGGTACCACCCTCATATAGCTGCCGGCAAATCCAGACAGCTCTTGCTTAGATAACGGAATATGAATTCCGGCAGCGGCTTTGTAGCTTTGCCGCTGCAGCTCGCAAGGTAGGGAATAATCAGTCGTTTATAGAAGCCTTACAGCCTGCGGGCTTCCTCTCTGCCATAAACGGCGGCTGATCAACATAGCCTTGGTCGACGCTGTTAGGATGTCGTTAACTTTTGATAAAATTTACAATATAAAGGTAGCGAAGTCAAGCGTAATTTTGCACATCGAACTCGGCTTATGATTTGCTTGCACGATTCGGTCTTAGCACAGCAGACCCAAACGCGATCATAACGGCGGCAAATAGGAGCAGGATAAGAAGCTGCAAGCTGATATCGCTGATGCTGCCTCCGCCCCCTAAACGGTCAACCGCTTGAATGGCCCATTTTTGCGGCGTGAAATTAGCGAGCTTTTGCATAAAATCAGGCAGGATGGATATAGGGAAAAAGCAGCCGCTGATCATGCAGGTCGGTGTAATGATAAGGTTGTTGATTTGGGACAGCTGCGCGCTGTTGCGTATAAGCCCCGCTACCGCTGATGCAAGGCCAACGGCTGCCAGCAAGAAAAACTCCAGTACAAGCAGCATCGACCCAAACGTAATGCCCGGCGAGTATTCGAATACAAAATACAATAAGCTGAGCACAATGACTAGCTGCATGGTGCCTACGAGCATGCTTCCCAAAAAATTGCCGAAGGCAATATCAATAGCACGGAGCGGAGCGGTAAACATTCTCGCCATCGTTCGCTGCTCTCTATCTTCCAGGACTAAGCCGATCGATTGACTGACAAGCATCATAACGAACATGAGCATTAGACCGATCATCATCGGATTGGAAACGATTTTGCCCAGCTTCATGCTGACATTATCGGAAATAACCTTTGGCGACGCCTGTGCATCAAGCAGCGCGGTTAGCTTCGTCAAATCTGCTTCTCCAGCCCCTTTTACAAGACCTACAGAGGATGAAAGCTTGCTCGCTTCCGTCTCCAGTAAGGTTGCAAGCGAAGCATTCCATAATTGCACATTCATCCGGTACAAAATCGCCTCAGATTGGCTGCCTTCGAGCAGCTTGGCTGAATAATCCGATGGGATATAGATAGCAGCATCTGCTTTTCCGTCAACGACCATATCCTTAAGATCCTGTTCCGTCAGCTTTGGCTCCAAATGAATCTCATAGAGGCTCTCCTGATGAACCGAGGAAGCTAGATAGCTGCCAAGTTCGCCAGCGTCCTTATTGCTAATGGCAATAACCGCTTTTCCACCCTCTAGGTTAGCAAACAGCCCTGCCATAATGGAAAGAAAGATCGCAGGTATCAACACACTCATAATTAGCCCGTGGCGGGAACCCATTGTTCTGCGTATTAGCTGTGCAGCGATATGAAAGCTAGGCATGCTGCTTCACCACCTTTGGCAGTCTGATGACTGCAATAATTGTACACACAAGTGCAATAATGCCAAGCATTCCGATTCCGTTCCAAACCACAGCCGTATCCGTGCCGCTCATAAGAGCCCGCAGACTCACGTTAGCCCAATGATTGATCGTCAGTTTACTGGCCCCGCCTACCACCTTCTCGATACCGGTCATCATGCCGCCGCTGAGAAAGGTCATGGTGAAAACAATAATGGTAAACAAGGTTTGCGTTGTTTTTCTAGTACGGGCAAACGAAGCAATCGTAAGGGCAAGACCTACTCCCGCGACAGTGGTAAGCAAACAAATCAATGTAATGGAGCCAAAGCGGCTGCCCCACTCCACGCCATATACATAGCTGGTGAATGCTACGATAACGGCTGCTTGCAGTGCAGCAAGCATGACAGCTCCAACGATGATGCCAAATACGATCGCTCTAAACGAGCCCGGTATCGCATACATGCGCTGCAGCGTACCGCTCTCTCTCTGGTTCAGCAAAGCAAGTGCTGCTGACATGCCGCTATATAGCAGGAACATGATTAAGTAAGCAGCTGCATAGTATTGGATCGCAGACGTCTCGCCAAATATTTGACTGTCTCCAGAACCCAGATTATAAGCAGCAATAGGGCTCTTGTTAGCTTCAGCTTGGCTGTCCGCCCACACGTTTGCTGCGGCAAGCTCAGGTCCGAGCGTCTCTATCGCCGCTAAGCGTAAATTCACATTCGACAAGTAACGATTTACGACCGCATCCGCAGCTATATTTTTCTCTTCGTAGCGTCCTGAGTATGTCAGCCATTTCGTAGTTTCACCAGCAATCAATTGCTCAGAATAATTTGATGGAATAAATACACCGTAATCGGCAATCCCCTCTCGCACAAAGTCCTTAACCTCTTTCTCCGACCCCGCCTTAAGCACTTTAATGTAAGGCGCAATCGCTTTATCTTTCCAGAACGAATCAATGCTTGCTCTCATTTCACCCTGATCCGCTGTAAACACCGCCACCTTCGCTGGCTTAATCTCCGTATCAAAGGCGCTTCCAAGCAGCAATATCAGCAATAATGGCAATCCAATTAATAGAATAAGAACGGAACGCATCCGGCTATATTTGATCAGCTCATAATAAGCAGTCGTCCACCACACTCGCATTGTCAGCACCCCCTACTCGTCACGCAATGTGCGCCCGGTCATTTGCAGAAAGAGCGATTCGAGATTGGGCTCTTCCCTTGTCAGCTTGCGAAGATTGATTCCATGCTTCTGGATAATAAACAATAGATCCTGCAAGATGGAAGACGACTCCTTCACCGACACTTCGAGCGTCAAGCCATCGTCATGCTCATTCAACTGCTCTACGCCAGGGTGTTCCACAATCTCAGTCAGCGCGTTGCTCGATTTCTGATCTATTTCAAAAATGAGCTTCTCCCCTTGTCCTGCTTGACGCTTTAATTCATCCTTCGTACCGCATGCGATAAGCTTGCCTTGATCTAGAATGCCGATTCTCGTGCAAATCGTCTCAACTTCTTCCATATAATGGCTTGTGTAAATGACGGTTGAGCCTAGCTTGTTCAACACTCTTACCGATTCCAAAATATGATTCCTCGACTGCGGGTCAATGCCGACAGTCGGCTCATCCATAATAATGAGCTTTGGCCGGTGCATAATGGCGCAGGCGATGTTGAGCCGTCTCTTCATGCCGCCCGAGAACGTTGAAGGCTTATCCTTGGCACGCTCAAGCAGCCCAACGAATTGCAGCGCTTCGTCAACACGGTCGCGCAGGAGCGACCCTCTTAAGCCATACAATTTTGCAAAAAAAGTAACATTCTCTCTCGCCGTCAACGTTTCGTAAATGGCAAGCTCCTGCGGAACTAGACCAATCCGTTTCTTCACCTCAAGCGGCTGCTTTCGGATCGAGAAGCCATCCACCAAAATGTCGCCGCCGCTTGGCTCAAGCAAGCCCGACAGCATGTGGATAGATGTGCTCTTGCCGGCGCCGTTTGGTCCAAGCAGGCCAAAGATTTCTCCTTCGCCGATATTAAAAGTAAGATGGTTTACCGTTAATGTCGTATCGTATTTTTTGACAACCTCGCGAAATGTGACTAGACTCATGATTTGCTCATCCTCTCGGTTTGTTTCTGATAAACCAATCATACTCGAAGACAATCGCAGATACAGGTCTATTAAGTCACCTTCTGAAGGTGACAAAAGTCATCTCGTGCATATTGCGCTGCCGCCAGCATGAAAGTTGGATGAAAAGCTGCTTTCGTTATCGTTCGTTCCTGCAACATTATGCTATAATGAAGCAAATTCAGCTGCGGGAGCTTTTCGACATGAATATATGGCTATACCGGATTCGGATTTTGCTCGTAGCGATCCCTCCTATTATTAGCATCGTTAATGTAGACGCAGGCTCATATGCCATATACACGACCTTTGTGCTGCTTGCCCTGCTCCTGATTAAAGCCGGCTCCTTGTTTCCGAAAGCCGTCCATTTGCTGCTGCTGACGGAGTTTTTCGGCTTTGCTTGTTTTTCCTACACGTACGGCGGAGTATTGTTTCTATTGCTCTTCTCCACCCTTATTGCGACATTCCGCAGCAGGCCTGCACCCATGACGTGCATTTTCTGGGCAGCAATTGGATTATTGACATTGCTGTCAGGCCTGCATGGCAGAGATAATGAGATTATTTTTGCCGTAGCTGTACTCTGGGTCACGACGGCTGCTATTCTCTATGCGTCAAATGAGTTTGAGGAAAAGCGTCACCAAATAGAAGATTTATATGAGGCGTTGGCCGCCAGTCACGTGGAGCTTGACGCTGCTAGACGGAGAATGCAGGATTATGCCTCGCAGGTGGAGCATAATGCGCAGATTGAAGAGCGGAATCGCATCGCCAAAGATATTCATGACGACCTTGGTCACCGGCTTATTCGAGTTAAAATGATGTCTGAAGCCGCTCTGCATTTGTTTGATGCGGATCCAAACCGAGCAAAAGCCACTCTAACGCAAATTCGCGACCAGCTTCAGGACAGCATGGAGCTCATGCGCCGCACGGTGCGAAGGCTAGCAGCTGATGGAGAAAAAGATGCCAGGCGCTATTCGCTGGATCGTCTCGTGGAAGAATCGGCAGAGGCTTTGGGAATAGCCGTCAGCTTCCAAATAACAGGGAACCCAAGGCCGCTTTATCCGAGCATGGAGCTTATTTTGTTCAAAAATGCACAAGAAGCGATTACAAATGCGGTTCGACATGGAAAAGCAACAGCCGTTGATGTTGTTCTCAGCTTCTTGGAGACTAGCGTCGCACTTACGATAGCGAATAATGGCTGCCTGCCAAGCCAGCCGATAGAGGCAGGTCTTGGCATGAAGGGCATGAAGGAGCGGATAGCGCTGATCGGGGGCAGGCTGGAGTGGGAGAATTCAGATCGATTCTCGGTTACGACAACGCTTCCGCTCCTTGGCGGTTAACGATAATGAAGATACTGCTCGCTTAGAAATGGAGATGTTCGAGCTTATGATTCAAGTGCTGGTAGTGGATGATGATCCTTTTATTCGAGAGAGCATGAAAGTTATATTGGATTTGGATAGTGACTTGCAGGTTGCCGGCGTATGCGCAAACGGACAGGAAGCAGCAGCGTTTGTCCGCCAGCATCCAGTTGACGTGGTCCTCATGGACATTCGGATGCCTGTCTGCGACGGCGTGGAGGGCACAAAGCTGCTGCGAGCACTTGAGCATCCCCCTGCTGTCCTCATCCTGACGACCTTCGACGATGATGAATATATCGCGCAAGCCATTCGCAACGGTGCGAACGGCTATCTGCTCAAAAATGTCCCGCCAAGCCGCATCATCAGCGGCATTAAGACGGTGCATGAGGGCTCTGTGCTCATTCACCCCGAAATTGCGCGCAAGCTTGCTGGCATGCTCGAGTCGCCTCGCAATGATACAAATAAACTCTTGACGATCAGCGGGCTCACGCCGGCAGAAAGCCAAATCGTCAGCCTCATTGCGGATGGCCAATCAAACAAAGAAATTGCCGCCTCCTTGTTTTTGAGCGAAGGCACCGTCAAAAATTATATAACCGAAATCTTAAATAAGCTTGAGCTCCGCGACCGTACGCAAATCGCCATCTTTTATTTAAAATTATTGCATCAATGATTCTTGTTAACCGAAGGAGATTATAACGATGACTACACAGACTGCTGCTGCAGCTTCTGCTTCTACTACTCTTGCTGGCTTCACGCAGGCTGACTTTGATGTTTTTGGACTCGAGGGTCTCGAAGAAAGAATGGCCGCTATTCAAAATCAAATTCAACCCAAATTCCGTGCGCTCGGGGAGCAGCTCAGCGTAGATACGGCCGTTCATGCCGGCAATGAAATGTATCTGCATGTCGCAAGGCATGCTCGCCGCAAAGTAAACCCGCCGAAGGATACTTGGCTCGCGATTTGCAGCAATAAACGCGGCTACAAGGCTCATCCGCATTTTCAGCTTGGCTTGTTCGATGATCATTTATTTATATGGCTTGCGCTTATTTATGAGGTACCGAACAAAGCCAACATTGCGAAGGCCTTCTTGAAGCAGATCGACGACGTAATCGCAACCGTTCCTAAGCATTATGTGCTCTCATTGGATCATATGAAGAAGGATTCTATCGCGATCAGCGGTATGTCGAAGCAGGACTGGAAAGACGCGCTTGTCCGCTTCCGTGACGTGCAGAAGGCTGAGCTGCTAATCGGTCTTCATGTGCAGGCGGATGATCCGATCCTTCAAGACGGCGATGCGCTGCTGGCGCTAGCTTCCTCCACCTATGATACGCTCATGCCGCTCTACCGCATGGCGAACTTATAAAAAAAAGGCTGTACCCTAAGGTCGATTTCGACCTCAGCGGTACAGCCTTTTCTGTTTAATCCAGCAGTGCTGCTACGGCTTCCGCTTGCGCGGAAGCTGCGCCAGCGCGCCGTTGTTTCCGCGAGGTGCGGAAGAATAGCAGCTCATACACGCATGGAACGATGATCAGCGTAAGCAGCGTTGCTGCGGTCAAGCCCCCGATTACGACGATAGCTAAGCTTTGGGATACGATGCTTCCCGATTCATGCGAACCGAATAAGAGTGGCAGCATTGCAGATACCGTCGCTACCGCCGTCATGACGATCGGACGCATCCTCGTCGTGGCCGCTTCGATCAGCGCTTCGCGAATCGACATCGTCTGCTCGTTTTGCTTCACGCGATCAATCAATACGATCGCATTCGTGACGACGATTCCGATCAGCATCAGCGCTCCGAACATCGCCGTGAAATCCGGCGTTACGCCCGAGACGAGCAAGCCCGTTACGGCACCGATGGCTGCAAGCGGCAGTGAAATCATAATCGCAAGTGGCGCGCGAAGCGTTTTGAAGGTCATCACCATAATCAGATACACGATACCGATGGAAATAAGCGCTGTTAATCCGAGGTCTGCAAAATCTCTCGATTGTTCGGCTGATGCTCCGCCTATCATAAGCGTTACGCCCTTCGGCAGCTTAATCTCCTTCGTCGCTTTGTTGATTTTATCACCAACAACCGAAAGCTCCTTAGGGTCAGCGTTAGCTGTTACTCGGATATAAGTCTTTCCTTCTTTATGGTAGTAAAGCGCGGGCTCCTCGGTGCGTACCAATTCCGCAACCTTCGATATAGGAGTGGCGCCTGTTTCCGTCATCACAGTCAACTGCTCAAGCTCAGCCTTTGAATCTGGATTCAATGCCGGCTGCAAAATTACAGGCGTATCGTTATCCTCTATTCGAATCATGCCAATCGGCACCGGGTTAAGCATGCCTTGCAGCTGCATCGCCAACTCTTGACCTTTCGCAAGCGAAGGATCGACATGGAAGGAGAAAACCGATTTCTTCTCCTCTTGATTGCTGACTACCTTTTGTACGCCATCAATCGGCTTAATAGCTGCGATAAGCTGTTGTGCGGCTTGAGCAAGCTGCTCAGAATCGTCGCCAGTCACGTCAATATTGATTTGCGGCTGTTTGCCTCCCATTATTAAATCGGTAGCATTAACCGTTAACGTTGCCTCTTTATATTGATCCTTTTGTGAATTTACGTTATCTATAAACAGCTCAGCGTCGACGTTATCCTTCAGGTCAATCAAATAAGTAATGAGCGTAGGCGATGAAACAGACCCGTTTTTGGCCGCGTCGGCGCTATTGCCAAGCACCATCAAAACCCATTCGATATCTTTATTGCCTGTCAAATAGGATTCAAACTTCTTGCCGGCAGCGAGCATTTTATCTGCTGACGTTTCGCTCGGATATTGCAGCGTTACTCTAACGTTCTCGGCGCTGGAGGTGTCAAGAGCTCCTTTAGGCATTGATATGTAAGCACCAATCGAGCCGGCTAACAGCAGTACAGCGATAATTAACGGTACTAATTTATGGGCAAGATTCCAGCGAATGAAAGCTGCGAATTTGGGAGAACCCGCATGCTCCTTCTCCTTCGTTCCGCGCAGCAAGAGCGCGCTTAGAATCGGTACGACGGTCAACGCTACTAAGAGTGAGGCTATCAGCGAGTAAGCAACCGTAAGCGCGAATGGCAGCAGGAATGCTTGCAGCGAGCCGCGCAGAAGGCCCATCGGTAAAAATACCGCAACCGTTACGAGTGTTGATGAAGTAATGGCGGAAGCTACTTCCTTCGTTGCATCCGTTATGAGCTTAACGGAGAAGGATTCCTTTTGCAGCCTTCTAAAAATGTTCTCAATGACTACGATACTATCGTCCACTAGTCGGCCAACCGCTACCGCTACGCCGCCAAGCGTAATGATGTTAAGCGATACGCCAGAGAGCTGCAGCAAATAAAGCGTAATGCCAAGCGAAAGCGGGATCGAGACGATTGTCACGATCGTCGCTTTAAAATTGCGCATGAATATCAATATAACGATCGTTGCAAACAAAGCGCCAAGCAGCACTTCACGCATCATACTGTTAACGGAAGTGACGACCGAGTCGGATGTGCTTAAAATAATAGAAGCATTAATTCCATTGATATCAGCGTTTAGCTGCTCTACAGTTTTCTCGATTCCTTGACCGACAGTAACTGCATTCGCATCGGCAGATTTAGAGATGGTGAACATTACCGCATCCTTGCCGTTCATCCGGCTGATGCTTTGTTGTTCCTTGGCAAGCTCAACAGTCGCCACGTCTCCAAGCTTTACGCCGGCAGCGACGGGGAGCTTGCGCAGCGTTTCCACATCCGTCACATGATCATATACATTTAGATTGCTGGCTGCTCCGTCCAATGTACGCTCACCGATAGATACCGAAGTCCCTCTGCCCTGCAGAACGCCCATTAGCGCTTGTACTGGAATACCCGCATCAGCAAGCTTATCCGTTAGCGGTACAACATGCACTGACGGCGACGATTTGCCGCTTATGCTGACCTGTCCCGCACCTTCAGACTTCTGAAGCGCCATCGACACCTCTTTAAGCTTTGCTTCCTTTTCTTGTTCGCTCATTCCCTCTTCAAAGGTTAACGTTACCCAAGCGAGAGGAATCATGGAAGTATTGAATTGAACGACGAAAGGCTTCATCACATTTGCAGGCAGCGGTACCTGATCCACTATCCGTTCAATTTCCGCCTTCGCTTCCTTCATATTCGTTTTTGAATCAAAATTCAAATTAACTTGAGCGTATCCGTCACCTGAAGTCGAGAGCATATCAGTCTTCCCTTTCACGAACGCTACGGCCTCCTCCAGAGGGTTCGTAACCATCTGCTCCATCGACTTCGCGTCACTGCCCGGTCCAATAACGGTAATCATGACCTGAGGATTGTCTGATGCCGGCAAAAACTCCATCGGCAGCCTGAAATAGCTGATAACCCCCATCGCTAATGCCATAATGACGATCAGTATCATGGCCGCCTTATTCCGGAACGACCATTCTGTCAATCTATTCATTTGTTCCCGACTCCTTTTCCCTTTACGGTTATCTTTTGTTTTGACATTACTAATCATAGTGGGAAAGTCTGGTCAGCAAAAACGTCCAGAGAAGGGAATTGTTTCTCGCCCTAAGTCGTAAACCGTCTACGACTGCAGACCGATTGCCAGCTTAATTTCAGAAAAATGATTTTCGCGCAAAAGGGGTTTGCCGCATCTTCAACAAGTGAAATCGCGCAGCGGGCAGGTGTAGCCGAGGGGACGATTTTCCGCCATTACAAGACCAAAAAGGATTTGTTGTTCTCAATCGTTGCACACGTAATGGCTAAGCTTGTCGCCCCTTTCGTGCTCCGCGAATTCTACAATGTGCTCGATAGCAGCTACGACAGCTTGGATCACTCACAGCCTCTTCCCTTATGAGCTATGTGCTTTTTCGCACCTTCGCCAGTGCCCGCAAAGATAGCGGCTGGGATGACGAGAAGGAACGGGAGCGACCACCACCTTTATTTTGAAAGGTCTCGCTCCTTAATTTGAATAGAAGATGCTGTACCAAAGCCTTATCATGGTTTCTTTCGTCCACCGTTGAAGTACGGATCATAAGAAAGCTAATGCTCCAACTCTACTTTCAAGTTGTGGTTGGAGGCTTTTTTGGTTGATATTTGTCTTATTCTTTTTTACTTTTATTGTAAGATAAAGAGTGGACTGCAGTTCCGCTATTTTAGCGTTATGACCATTTAGGCGCATTATGCGTACAGGAGATCCGTCCCTCTGGTATTATGGGTTTTTCTCACGTATGCTCACTCATTCGCAGGATTTCAAATCACTTAGAGTTGGTGATGAAGTTGGAGCTACAGGGGAACTCGCCCCAAAGGGG
>NZ_JBXBBJ010000038.1:0-26775 GCF_057221575.1 Paenibacillus sp. Y660
TATCAACAGGCTTATGAGATTGTGAGTCAGTTTATTCAGGATTATAACCTTATCCGTATTCATGGCAGCATCTATGACTTATCCCCTTATGAATATAGGGAGGCAGTCAAGCAAGGAATGGTGGTGCCGAAAAAAGTTAAAGTCTGATCAAGTTCGAAACGTTCATTTTAGAGTAAATGGCAGAAAATTAAAGCAATTTTACGATCGACATCGAATAAGAGGTGCAGTGTCCACAATAAGGGTGTTTAACCGATTGTTTCTTTTTCATATCTTGTTCCCCTCCGTTTGATTCATTTCATCTAAGAGAGGGATGTACTATCCAAGTCTTAATAGGGGCTAAATAGGTATTACAGACCAGATAGAAGGGCGAGCCAAAATAGGCTGCGCCTTTTTTAAATTCGCTCATCTTTCCATTCCCCTATTTTCTCCTACCAATCCCACAAAGATCGTTTATACTTAAACGAGCTGAAAAAAATCGAAGTGGAGGTGACAAAGGATGGCGTATATGGTTCCGGAGGTTATACGGACGAGCGCGACTGCCGGGGAACGGCTATTGTTTCGGACGCTGAAGGAGCATTTGCCGAGCGATTATGTGGTTTATTTTGAACCAGAGATTCAAGGGAGCCGTCCTGACTTTGTCATTATAGGCCCCGATCTAGGATTAGTCGTTCTGCAGGTGAAGGATTATACGAGGTCAGACTTATTCGAGGTTGGCCGAGATGAGTGGCTGCTTCACGGTTCCGGCGGACAAATAGAGAGCGTTATGAACCCTTATCAAGAAGCTAGGGAGAGCATGCGCCATGTGGTGGGCGAGCTTAAGAAGGACGACAGTCTCATACAATGGGATGGCAAGTTTCAAGGAGAGTTAAAGTTCCCGCATGGCTTCGGAACGGCTTTTATGCGGATGAAGCAGAAGGATTTTATCGAATATAGCTTATACGAAGTCATTGCACAGCAATTTGTGCTTTGTCGTGACGAGATCGATTCGGAAGCTGAGAGCTTCTCCACCGATTCCCTGATTGAAAAGATTCATGGCATGTTTACGGCATGGAACAGCAAGCGGCACATTTTATCGCAAGAGGAAATTAAATCGATTCGCAATCACCTCATACCTGAGGCGAGGTTAAGCGCAGAATTTCGCCAGCCAAGTAATCAGAAGCATCAGGAGCAGTTTGTGCTTTCGCTTCAAAATATGAAGGTGCTGGATCTGCATCAGGAAAATATGGCAGAACAGCTCGGTGATCGCCACCGACTCATTCGCGGCGTGGCAGGAAGCGGGAAAACGCTTGTTCTCGCCAGTCGTGCCAAGCATCTGGCAAACCTTCATCCGGATTGGAAAATTCTTGTCCTTTGCAGCAGCATCGCTTTATCGCAAAGCCTTCGGCAAACGATCGACCGGAGGATGGAAGAACCGGAGGATCTGCTGGACTGGATTAGGCTGGAGGAGCAAAAGGAAGGCAAACCTCGCCAGCAAAACGTCGAAGTCTATAACTTTCATGAATGGCTGAAAAAAGCGCTGAATGCCCGGGATACAGATATCCCCTCTATCATTAGCAAACTTTTGAAGAAGGAAGCGATTTTTCCTACGTATGAAGCGATTCTGATTGACGAGGGTCAGGATTTTCAACCGGAATGGTTAAAGCTGCTTAGCTGCTTGCTTAATCCGGTTACGCAAAATCTGCTGCTGGTAGAAGATCGGGCGCAAACGTTTATGAAGCGCAAGTCGAGCTTGCTGCAGGACACGGGGCTTGATTTTCGCGGTCGGTCGCGTATTCTTTCTATTAATTACCGCAACACGGCCCAAATTGCCCAGTTTGCATGGGATTTTTATCAGCGGCATTCACTTTTCCAGAACAAGGTGAAGCTAGGCTCTACGAAAGGGGTCGAGATTATCCCTCCTCAAAGCACCCGGAGAATGGGTCAGGAGCCGTCGATGAGCCGGTGCACCAGCTTTCAGGAGGAGCTGCGGGGCGTGATGGCGCAAATTCGGTATTTGCATAACGACCATAGGGTTCCTTTATCTGAGATGGTCATTTTGTATCGCGTGAAAAATAACTATTACTCCTCCTATACGGATACGATCCGCAGAGCGCTTAAGGGACAAGGGCTAAAGGTGAATTGGATCACGGACAATGCGGATGCCGATCAGGAATTTAATAGTTCCGTAGATGCGATTAACGTATCGGATATTGACAGCGTGAAGGGGCTCGATTTCCGTGCGGTCTTTATCGTAAATGCCGAGAATATGCCTTTTTCGCTTGAAGAGGTCGAGGAACGCGAGGTGTCGCTGTTTTATATCGCTATGACACGTGCACTAGACTGGCTTTATATTTCCTACAGCGGGGATTCGAAGTTTACGCTTTATTTGGACGAGGTTCAGCAGAAGCATCAGGAGCAACAGCATGCCGTGAAGAAGATGGGATGAAGAAGTGGATCATTCCAGATGAAAAAACTGGCTGTCGAGATTATCTCTTGGCAGCCTGTTTCATTATATGCCCAGTATGGATGTCATCTCTAGGATATATGGACATAAGAGATTAGGAAATTTTAAATAGAATAGTAAAGAGGTGAATTCAATTGTCCAGCAGTATGACGCTGTATATCGCAGAATCGGTAAGCGAAGAGAAAATAACGGATATGATCATTCGAATAAATGGAAGAAAACAAGAAATAGCCGGTCAGAGACAATTTCTATTTAGCGCTGAAGAAGCAGTTATCTGGCTCTATTATCGTGATCAGCTCGATCTTGATCAAGAGGAGTACGAGATGTTCAAGTCGCAATATCATTTTGTACCAAGAACAGCTCTACATGCAGACATAAGCAGCGTTGATAACAGTGAAGCATTGGCGCTAACGGTATTAAAAAAACTATCAACAAACTTTGAATACTATGTTTTGTTGGATGAGAATTATCGAAATCTAAAATCGAAATCTAATACGAACATATCAGACTGAATTATACGGTTCCCCATATTTACTAGATGCCAACAGAGAAAAACAGGCTGTCGAGATTATCTCTCGGCAGCCTGTTTCAATTCAGTTGTAGATCTGAACATCATCGATATTGATTCGGCTGCCAGACGTACCGGATACGAGTATGCGGAAGCGAACGCTGGCATTCTCGTTTACAGTAATAGTCTGGACAGCTAGTGTAGAAGAGCTTGAAAAGGTTCCAGTTACATCCGTCCAGCTCGTGCCGCTGTTTACGGATTTTTGCAGCTTCCAGACTGCGCCTGTGTCTGTGCCGAAGGCTGCATGGCTTACTTTTACCGTTTTGGCACCTGCAGCATTGAAGTTCATCGAGATTGATCCTGCTGATCTAATACGAGCTGCTTGCAGCCCATTTTTCTTATCCGTGCTAAGGTTGCCGATTAATGCATTATCCATATTCCATGATCCGCTAGATAATGCGACATTACCTGCGGTATAAGAACCCTTGCTACCGCTCTCAAATGTTTCATTTAATATCACAGTAGAAGCAGCCGTAACCGTGACCGTAAAGGTTGTACTTACCGAGCCTCCGTTCCCGTCAGCGGCCGTAACCGTGATGGCAGCAGTGCCAGCAGCCAGCGGATTAATTGTGAGCTGTTTGCTAGCAACACTAACCGTTGCAACCGAGGTATTGCTCGATACAGCCGATAGGGTTAAGGCGTTGCCATCAGGATCGCTGAATGTATTCGTTGCATCAATAGTCAACGCGCCGCTGCCGACTGCAATGCTCCGATTCGCAATCGCATTGGCGACTACCGGCGGTTGATTGGACGAAGTGATCGTGTGGCTGCCGAGATTAGTGAAAGTATTATTCGCCAAAGCATCCCACTGTGCTGCAGCGTAAGTGGTTGTACCGGCTGTAATCGTGCTTTTGCGAACGAGCGTTTTGTCCGTACCAAACGAGATGCCTGCAGTACCGATCACATCGAGGTTTGTTCCATTCTTGCTCAATGTGACGGAATCATCGCCATTAAAGCTCAAATTATTGGATAGCAGATCGGCTTGCGACAAAATGCCAGCGGCCGCGCTTGGATTCGCTACTACATACACGTCGCCGCTGGCGAGCGTTCCGCTTAAATTAATAGCTGTTCCGACATTAGATGAGATAACGGAATATCCAGATAAGTTCAAGCTAGAGCCGGTACCGTTGTAAATCTCAACCGCTTTGTTGTTGCTGCTGCCTTCGATATATTCAGAGAAGAAGACTCCCGTACCTCCGCCCCCAGGCTCCCCACCTCCAGTGCCATAGCCGTATGAGCCAGCCTTGAACGTTGAAGGGTCATACCACTTGTAGCCCGCAGCTGGCGCAGACCAAGGCTCGCTTTGCGGCTCTGTGGATGTCTGTGGATTTTCTATCGCTAGAAGCGGCGTAGGTTGGTCAAGCGTAAGTCCGCTCACTTGATTCAAGCTCGTGTAGCTCTCCTGCAACGCAAGCCAGTTCACCACATTAACGAGAAGAGTCGCATCATCTTGCTCTTGAAAGCCGGCGTAGGTTGTTTTGGTACCGCCCGTTTCTTCCCTTTTGTACTTTGGTGTGGCGTCTTCTACCGGAGAGGAATCGCCAATGAAGGCAGCTTTGCCTGCGCCTACTTTGGACACTGCAGCATAAGGTCCCTCTGCAATTCCTCCTCCCGCATACACGCCCTGATCGACTGCCGGACCCCATTTTTCGGAGGTAGCAGGCAGGTATACAATTCCTTTAGCTTTATTAGGATCAATAATAGCGAGCGTTGAACCGGCATGCATGGCTACTGTAGAAACGCCGGCTGTAATATTGAAGGCTTGAGCTGGGGCTACAATCTGATTAGCCGTTACATTGCCAAGCGCGTTGTACCGGAAGCGGACTCCAAAATTAGAGCCTAGCCAATCCGAGCTGACTACGCCGCTCATCGCTGCGGAGCTGCTTTCTTCGGCATTCATTCCTTGTGCTGGATTGCTCCATGCGCCGCGGCGGTAGCCGTTAAACGCCTCCGAGGAATCCCAACGGTTCTTGTTGCGGTCAGCATTATAATGATCCGCTATAAAAAAGATACTTCCGCCATTTTGCACATATTGAAGCATCGCTGCTTGTTCCGTCGCCTTATATGGAATGTTGGCTTCACCGACGACGAATACATCATAATTGGAAAGGTCGCTTAGGACAATCGGCGTTGATTTACGCAGTTCCTTGACATCATAACCCTCATTTGCCAAAGCATTGCCAAAATCAGAGAACGCTCCATCGATTACCCAATCCGCTGCACCAGCTGTTTGAGCATGTGTATTATCGAAAAGCACTTTTTTTCCGTTAGCGGTGCCAACATGCAATATTTCGGGAGCCGGATCATTCGGACCCTCTGCATGGGCTTGTGGTACAAAACTGATACTGGAGAATAGAACACTGAAGCTTAGAGCTGTAGCTAGCAACAAACGAGACCATGGATGTCTAGCAATCATTAAACTCATCTCCTATCTAGTAATTTTTGCGTACCTTGTACACATGAACATTCTAGCATATGTAAATCTTTCCATATAATAAGGTTTTATGAATGAAGATAAAAGGGTTGGGAGAGTTGGTTACGCATCTCGAAGCTTTCAATCACTAGCTGGGATGGCTGTAATGAAAGATTTTTCAAACGATACAAGTCTTCCAGTGTTTATCCGTGTCGTTTGTGTATTAATTTTTGTTATAATAGATCTAAATTTGTCATTAAAGGTGTGGAAATATGCCTATCAAGCAGCGACTAGAAGATTATCTGAATCAGCATAAAAAACAGACGGTTACGTTATCTGAGCTGGAGGAGCTATGCTCGGATTTTTCCATTAGCTATCAGGAGTTGGGAGCTGTCCTTTTGGAGCTGGAGGCAGGTGAATCGCTGCAGATGGTGAAGGCGCAGGGACGAAACCGAAAGCAGCCGTCACTCGCTTATCACTATCGGATAAACAAGAACAAGCTCAAACGAGATATGCATAGGCTGCTGCAGCTAGCGAGGCTGCAATTGCATCCGCTTATTCGAATCGATGCTTATTATAGTCTGCCTATGGAAGCATGGCTGCGGGATGAGCCAGCAATCTGGCAGGTGGACGCATATTTGCGAAGGGAATCGTTGCCGCAGGAGCCGGTTCCTGCGCCTGAACGCAGCTTTGAACTGGTAGGGGATGAGAAGTGGATTACGGAAAACGGCGGCATGGAGCTGCTTGAGCGTATCGGGCTATGGGATTCGATGAGCATCATTTCGGTTGCAGACCCGTTGATGCTCGCCTTTAACCCGGAGCAATCCGGGCGAGCCGTGCAGTTGCATCTTATTGTCGAGAACAAAACGACCTATCAGGGACTGCTTCCTGTCTTGCCTTCTTCGGACTTTACTACCTTAATCTACGGCTGCGGGAAGAAGATTATTAAGAGCATCGAGCTGTTCGAGCTGCAGCTGCCCTTGCCGAGCGCTGAGCATTGTTTTTATTACTTTGGCGATATTGATCATGAGGGCATTAATATTTGGGCTTCGCTGAACGAAAGAGTGAGGTCGCTTTACCAATCAGAGGTTAGGCTGGCGCTTCCCTTTTACCAGGCATGTCTAGCAAAAGCGTATGTATTCGGCAAGGAAACTCACCGACGGGATGAGCAGGCAGCCGAAGCGTTTCTCTCCCGCTTTGCCGAGTCTGAGCAGCATATCATTCAGAACTGTCTGGCATACGGGGGATATTATCCTCAGGAAATATTGAAATCAGTGGAGCTGAAGGAGCTTTGGAGGACGGCCTCATGGAAAACATAGATATTCATCAGCTTACGAATGGCTTCAGTGACCGCATGACCAAGCTTGCTCTATTCGATCCCTTGTTTGAGCTGCGGGGCAAGCGAAGGACTGATCGACGGCAGCAGCCTGTCGATATGATGGAGCTGGGCTTATTGTCGCTGCTGTTCTTCTTCGAGCAGAAGCTGATTCGCAATAGCAAGGCCGGCATTAAGGAACTGGCACAGTATTTGTATCGAGCAACTAATAGCGTCTATGATTTTGGAGAGGCGGAGGCGGAGGAGCTTGCGCGGCATATTGTACAGGTGTTTCGGCCCGCATCCGGCAAGAAGCGGGATTTCTCGTATTTCAACTGGGAGACGAAGCAGACTGAGAAAGCGTATATCTCGATTCTTCGCGCGAATGCCTTCGATCTGAAGACGAATACGCAATACTATACGCTGGATGAGGACGGGCTAGAGCTTGTTTTTGCGACTAAAGAGTTTTATATGGAATTTCAATTATCCATTCATCAATTGGTTCTGCGCAAGCAACTGGAGAAGGGTGAGTTTCTTGGCGCCTTGCGTCAAATTAATGAAATGAGGGTGGATGTAGAGTCTCTACAGGAGCGAATGCAGAAGCTTGAGCATGAAATCAAACGCAACATCGTATCCGAGGAAACTTTCAACCGTTATAAATTGCTTCTCGACGACATTTATTCACGCCTGAACCGGGAAAATGAGGAGTTCGATGAGCTTCGGCAGTTTATTAAGGAAACGAAGGATCGTATTCAAGCGGAGGCTGCTCGAAGCAAGGATCAGAGGCCTTATGAGCTGATTTTGAAAATAGGAAATGAGCTGGAGTCGGTACATGGCGAGCATACGGTGCTGTTCCGTCAAAGCATGGAATTAAAAGCACATGCTTTATCCGCAGCGAAGGAATCTCTTTATTATACGGGGCTTAATTCCTTTAACTTCGAGCAGGATATAGCTTCGCTGATTTTTAGCGTGCCGCTGCCGCTTGAGAGCATGAAGGGGATCGTTGCGCCTTTATTGCAGGTAGAGCAGTCAAAGCAATGGTCGCTTCTGACCGTTTGGGCGGAACAAAATATTCAAGATGAGCAGGTCGGCTCTGCCAGGGACAACAGCTTTATGGATCCTCAGACGGAGGAGCAGAGCGAAGCTTATGTAACAGAGCGGAAGCAAGCCTTTTCGTATTATATGGAATTATTGCTTGATCTGATGACAGAAGAAAGACAGGTAGATCTGTCGCGAGTCGTGGAACGGTTGAAGGAGCTTCGGAAGGAAAATATTTTTGAGAAGCGGTCCTTTTATGATTTCTGGCTCGTATTGCATCAGCGCAGTCCTATTCAACCAGGCATACAAGATTCAACGGATATGGACAAAAGCCAGTGGTTGGAGTCTGTTATGGGCATGCTTGGTCAGCGGACTCTGTATGTGCGC
The DNA here is from genome assembly GCF_057221575.1 of Paenibacillus sp. Y660. Classification (NCBI taxonomy): domain Bacteria; kingdom Bacillati; phylum Bacillota; class Bacilli; order Caryophanales; family Paenibacillaceae; genus Paenibacillus; species Paenibacillus sp. Y660. The sequence goes on from NZ_JBXBBJ010000038.1 coordinate 8,165, forward strand.
GAGGCGAAGTCGTTATTGAAAGTGAATGACCGATTTACGATTCAGAATATGCTGATGTCATGGGAGGAGGATGAGAATGGCGATCGATAATGCTGTGGTGATGAAAGCTTTCCGCATGTATGTGCAGCTGGCTCGCGATACCTATGCAGGGAAAGAGCTGCTGCAGGAATATGTGGCAGATGATGTATTGCGAGGGATTGTGGATCAATTCGCGCGCGAGGTGGATTGCGTAACGGTGGTGGCAGGAGAACAGCTTTATATGATACCGGAGGCGCGATTATCCCCTTTTCATTTGAGCAATGATTATATTAAAAAACATTATATGCGAACGAATGCGGTCAATGCGGATCTTTATTTGATGTATGTGTGCATCATTGTTCTTATCGGCGCTTTCTATGACAGCTACCAGACGCTGGAGCCAACCCGAAGCTTCCTGCGGCTGGATGAATGGACGGAGCTGGTGAATGAGCGGATCGCCATGCTGGCGCAGCATCCGGAGGAAGAATTAAAGGCGATGGAGAAGGAGTTTTCTTACCACTGGACCTCCATTATTGAGAAATGGGAAGCGATGGATGATGTGAAGGAAACGGCGCAGCGCCAGAGCGGAAATACGATTAGCCGAGTCAGCTTTATCGATACGGTCAAGAGATTTATGCTGGCGCAGGAGCTCGTTCAGGATATTGGAAATCAGGAGCTTGCCTTGACGGAGAAATCTAAAATCGTTGTGCAGCGATATTTTATGGAACTGGAGTATAATCGCGGCGTTTTGGAGTTTCTCTATCAATTCGAGCATAGCAGAAAGGAGGCCTCCAGCCATGCCGGCAATCTCTAAAATTCGCTTTACGAATGTTGTCTATGAGGACGGCAATAAGCGTTACAACGACGAGGTGTTTCAGTTCGACGGTCATAATGGAGCGATATTGCTGGAGAATGGCGGAGGCAAAACCGTATTCATTCAGACGGCTCTCCAAGCGGTGCTGCCGCACAGCGATCTTGCGGGGCGCAAGCTTAAGGAGACGTTTTCGCTGGAAAACGGTCCGGCGCATGTGGCGATTGAGTGGATTCTTCATGAGCGGCCAAGGCGGTATGCGGTAACCTGCGTCACGTTGTTCTTGTCTGCGTCAGGTTTAGATTCGCTTCGCTATGCTTACGATTATGCGGCCCATGATGTAGATGCAATTGATGAGATTCCTTTTGTCCGGAGCGTACAGGGCAAGAAGAGGCCAGCCGAAAAGGGCGAAATGCAAGATTATTATCAGTCAATGACAGCTAAACGAATGAATGCTCATACATTTTCAACGATTAAGAGCTTTCATCAATATTTGGAGGAGCAACTGCAAATTATTGCAGCAGAATGGGAATGGATTGCAAAAATTAATCAGACGGAGGGCGGAATCGAGCATTTCTTTGATGAATGCAAGACGACGACTCTCTTATTCGACCGACTGCTCATTCCAGTTGTCGAGGACTCGATGTCCGGCTATTCCGAAGGTAAGTTTGCCGAAGCCTTTGAATCGCATCGCAAGATCTTCAAGCGGTATAAAGAGCTGAAGGAGGAGGTAGAGGAGAATGAGCGGATTTTGGCAGAGCTGGATATGTATGTGGCAGCCTACGAGAAGCTAAATGACAAGCAACAAACCTATGCGTTGCAGCAGTCGGAAGCCAAAGCTTACTGGCGCTCCGCCCATGAACTAGAGGATGCGCAGCGTAATTCGCTTTCGCAGCTTGATCAGCAGATGCAGCAATGGAGCAATCGCAAGGATCAACTGCAACGCCAGAAGGATTCCCTGCTGATCGCGAAGGAGCGTCAAGAGCTTGAGGCAAGCATGCAAATGGCCTCGCTGGTCGAAGACGACAAGCAAAGCGTGGATGATCAAAGTAAGAAGATAGATCAGCAATACTATTCGCTTCGTTATGCCGATTATCGTTCGCAAAGCTTGGCAGCTAATGAGGGTCTACGCTCGGCGGAGGAGCAATTGCTGCAGCTCGGGCAATCGGAGGATGAACGGGAGCTGGGAGCTGCCTGGGACAGTAATAACGGACAGCTGCGTTATGTGCTTGGCGTCTTGGAGGAGCAATTGAATTCAGAGAAGCAACGATTGGAGCAGGCCATTAAGGCTCATGGCGAGAAGCTTGCTCATGAGGAGCAGCGTTTGACGGAGCTGAAGATTGAACTGCGTGCTTGTGAGGATCGAAGCCTTGAGCTGAGGGCAAGCGAGAAGGAAAAGGAAATTCAGCGTACGGATATCTGCAAGGAGATTCTCGCTAATCCGGCGATGGAGAAGGTGGAAGACAAGCTGGCCTTCTGGATTGCAAGGCAACAGGAGCTGGATGAATGCAGCGTTTCTCTTGCTCAAAGAAACAGGGAGATTGTTAAACGTAAAAGAGAGCAGCAGGAGCTTGCAGCGCAAATACAGGCAGCTCTTCGGACGGAGGTTGAATGCCTAGGAGGCTTGGAGACAGAGCTAGCCTCACAGCAGCAGGCTCATCAAGCAGTGCTCTCAGAATTACGCAAGCTCCGCCCAGCCTGGGAGAAGCTGCAAGCCGTTTATGAACGACAAAACTCTATTGAACGACAGCTGGAGGAGGAAGCTGAGAAGCTGCTGAGCGACAAGGAGCGGCTATTGCAGCAAGAGCGTTTAACTTATCGTTTCGTGGATGATTATGCGGGGCAGGAACGTTTCTTTGCAGACTCCTTTATTGCGAATCTGATCCAGAAATGGTCCAATCAGTTCGCGGTGCTTACAACGGGTATCGAATATATAGAGAATATCCCATTGACGGAGCAGGAGCTGCCCTCCTCGTTGTGGGCGTTGACGCTCGTTACGCTTGAAGCGGATAAAGCAGCTCTGCGCAAGAAGATTTCCTCCTTTGCGGCGCAGCTCCAATATCCGATACGAATCCTCTCGACGGAAGAAGCAGCGAGACTCGTTAAGGGCGATGATCTAGAGTCTATGCAGCTATGGGTGGAGCCTGAGCATTGGGCGAAGAATGCGGAGAGGGCTTCGTTCGAGCAGTGGCAGCACGAAGCGATGCAGATGGCGGAGAGCGCTAGACAGGAGCGCATTGCGCAAGAGGAGAAGCTGACGAGTTGGCATGATGCGAAGAAGTTGTTTGCGCGCTTTATTCAGCAATATCCGTTTGAGCAGGTGCAGCAGTTGGAGAAGCTCGTCATCACGGCGAAGGAACGCGTTCGCCAGCTGGAGCGTGAGTATGAGCAGCTTCAGTCCTTGCTGGAGCAGGACGAGGCTGTCCTCGCACAAAATATGAGAAAAATCGAAGAGCAAAAGGATGAATACAATCAGCTTAGCCAGTGGCTGGCACAAGCTCAGAAATATATGAAGCTGGGTAAAGAAATGGCTGAGCTGAGTAAGCTGCTTGCGGACATGAAGGAGCAAGCTGCAGCTCTTGGCGTAAGGGCGGCAATGAGGGAGCGGGAATACGCAGCACTGCAGGAGCAGCTTTCGGAGCTTAATCGTGAGCTTCAGCAAGTCGAGCATGAGCTGACTGGCTTGCGGGCACAGGAGCTGTATGCGGAGGTAAGCGAGTTTCTGCCGCTTGCAACGGAGCAGCGCCTTGAGCGCTTGAAGGAGGAGAGACGTCGCCTGGTTCTGAGGAGACTGCAAATGTCTGAGAGCCGAAGAGAGCTGGAAGCTAAGCTGGAAGCCGCTAAGTCCAGAAAGGGCATGCTGGAGAACGAAATGGCGCGATTGCAATCCGAGCGGTCGGATTTATTGCTTGAGCTTTCGTTTCCTTTGAACGGCAAAGCGCGGATGGATGAGCTGCTCGGTGACATGCAGCAAATCAAGGATAAGCAAAAACGGCTAGCGAGTGAATATGAGCAAGCTTATCAGAAGTTTACGCGGCAGGAGGAGAGAGTGAGGCTTCTTCTGGAAAGGTATACAGCTCAGCATCGAGGTGAGCAACCGCTGCTGTTTCACGAGCGGTTGTCGTCTGTGGCGGAGGGGCTTGAAGCGGAGGAGGATAGCTTGTCGACAGAGAAGCGCGATCTTGATCGGCTTGGCAAGCTGCTTCATTCACAGCTTGAGAATATTCAGAACGCGATAAAAGAGCTTATGCCATTCAAGCTGCTGCATGGGTTCGAGAATCCTATTATTGCGGCAGATGACTTGACTGCTGAGGCAAATACGGAGTTCAGCTACAATCATGTCAGTATCGTTAAAGCGGTAACGGAACGGCTGGCTTTCTGCTACCAGGGAGTGGAAGAGGAAAGTGAACGGCTGAGAAAGGCGCGTGACCGATTTAAAGCTTTTGGCCGCAAGCATATTTTTAATGTGAAGCTGCGGGAAATGGCGGAGCAGGGCGTTGAGCAGGCTGCTACCTATGGAGAAATTGTTTCATTCCACGAATCGATGCAGAACCGGATTCACCATGCCAATCATATTGCCGAGGAAACGATGAGGACGGATAACCAGCAGCTTGAGCAATTTATTGTGCATGTCCATTCTCATGTGAAGCAGGTCGCAGTGGAGCTTAAGGATATTCCTAATAAGACGAGGGTGAAAATAGACAACGAATGGAAGCCGATTTATACATTCACCATTCCCGAGTGGGAGGAGCAGGACGGAAAGGGCGCCATTCGTCAGCATTTGGATTGGATTACCTCGCAACTGGAGAACGAGAAGTATTGGAATGACCAAGGACAAGCGCAGGATGCTGCGGTCAAAAAGGATTTGAGCAAATGGCTGGATACAAAGCAGCTGCTTCAGGTTATTTTGAAAGATAAAGCAATGAAAGTTACCTGCCGCAAGGTAACGAACGAGAACACGCTCACGAGGGCTGCCTATTCATGGGAACAATCGAATAATTGGTCTGGCGGAGAGAAATGGAGCAAGAATATGACGCTGTTCCTCGGGCTGTTAAATTATACAGCAGAGAAGCGTCAGCATATTAAGTCTGGCATGAAGAGGCATCGAGCCGTTATACTTGACAACCCATTCGGCAAGGCTTCCAGCGACCATGTGCTGAGTCCGGTATTTTTTATCGCGGAGCAGCTTGGTTTCCAGATTATCGCGCTCACAGCGCATGCTGCAGGAAAGTTTCTTCAGGATTATTTCCCAATCGTTTTCAGTTGCAGGTTGCGTCAAGCAAGCGGAGCAGGCAAGCAAATCATCACGAAGGAAAAGACGATCAATCAAGCTTACTTCCGTGATCATGCACCCTTGTCTATGGAGCGCTTGGGTGATGTGACCCAAGTGGAGCTGTTCTAGCGGGCGCTCGTCCAAAGCTGGCCGTTTCTGAAGGCTTTAATTGTGTTTCTGCGGATGTTGAGAAATTCAATAAGTCTTTCTCGTTTAGCGTTGCTGATCGAGCTCTGTAGAGTAATCTGCAGAGCTCTTTGTTTATCCGAAAGTTGACAAATTCTCTTCCTGTGTATGGCTGCTGGGAAATACCGATCGAGAAATTTTTTATGCTCAATTAGATAGAAAACAGAAAATTTTGAAGATTCAGAGAACGTTATCGCAACGCTAGTGATGACAGATTTCATATTGGAAAATAAAGAACAAAAAGACCATCAGGGTTTTCATGAAGATCCCTGATGGCCTATCAAATCATTAGAGAATTAGTTAATAAATGCTAAATGCTGAAGCGTTCTGCGAAGCGCAACTGTCGCTTGGGCTCTAGTAACGGGTGCAGCCGGCTCGAATGTACTTGCAGTGACGCCTTGCATAATGCCGGCTGCAAGCATAAGCTCAATATCCTTTGTTGCCCAACCAGAAATGCTCGCTTGATCGGAGAACGTAGACAGCTTAATTGCTGAACCGGTACTGGAGCTTGCTTTGTTCTCATGACTTTGAGCAAAGCTGATCGCTCTGCCGAGCATAACCGCCATCTCCTGACGAGTGATCGTGCCATTAGGTGCAAAACTGCCATTGGCGTATCCGTTAATTAACCCGGTATTAGCCGCAGCTGTTACTGACCTTGCATGCCAATCCGTAGAGCGGATGTCGCTGAAGCGATTACCTGCTATCGGCAGCGAGAGGCCTAATGCTCGAACAAGAATCGCTGAAAACTCAGCACGAGTGATTCGTTTCTCAGGCTGGAATTGCTGCTCCGTAATTCCGAGAACGATTTTTTTGGAAGCCATCGTTTCGATATCGGTGTTAGCCCAATGCCTGGATACATCGGCGAACGTCTTAGAAGCTTGTACCACTGTATATATGCTGTTGTGAGGAGACTTTATATCAACAATGGTTTTCCCGTCTTCTGTTCGAACGGTTGACGGTATGAAGCTTGTCTCTCCCGACTCTGGATCGAATACGAGCGCGGAAAGACGATTAGTAGACTCGGGTTTGGATAACGTTATTGAACGAGTCACATATTGTCCATTAAAATCAGTGATTTCTGTATACGATTCCGCGTTGCCAACCAATAAGCTAAAAGCAAAGGAATCGGTTACCGGTTTATAACCATCATCTGATAGGGACTTCTTAACTTGGCTCAAAAGCGTATTGTCAGGTTTTTCAATCGTTAGCCGCACTGTTAGATTGCTCGTATTGACAGTATTTCCGAGTGCCTTCTTTAATGAATCCGTATGAAGGAGCTTGATCGGAAGCTCATAGGCAACTGAATTATTTCCTACGACGAGTACGGTCTCAGGTGCAGCGGTGTTAGCTTCAATAAATAGTGACGCAGGCAATTCAAGCTGCAGGTTATCGGCCAACTGACTGACCTTAAGCAATACTTTTGGAACAGTTGGTTGCTTTTGATCCTTTTCAAATTGCTCTGCTCCCGCTTGGGCAGACTGAATAGCAGTCTTGAGCTTGCTTACGTCAGGTTTTAATTGCAGTGAAGCTTCTCCTTGTGGGCTTGTTTTCAGATCAGACTGAATACTACCGGCATCAAATGTAACAACTGGTGTACTATTATCCGGTGCTTTTTCGGGTGGAATAGCACCACCACCTGGAGCTGGCCCCGGACCTGTTCCTGGCCCCGTACCTGACGCTGGTCCTGGTCCTGGGTTAACTGGACCTGTACCTGGCTCTGGATTAACTGGACCAGTGCTTGGGCTTGGACCTGGATTAACTGGACCAGCGCCTCCGCCTGAATCTGGCACTGGGAGACAAGCATTTTGTGTTGCAGGTACGAGCAATTGAACTATACCGGCTCCACTTGAGCTGGATTGTAGAGTGAAATCATTGGTCGATGGTATATAGAATTCCGATATAGTCGTACTATCGCCGCCATTTTCTCTAAGAACAACCAGTAGCTGGTTATCCGCTTGACCAGGTAGAATGTTGGAAATCTTGTGAGACAGGACCTGCTCATCAAGCAGCTCAAAGCTTGAATATTGATAAATACGTAGAATATTATCATTAATGGTATAAAACTTATTTTGATTTAGATCGAACACAACATCCTGAAATGCTGCAATCGATCGGACATAGGTCATATCCTCTAGCCTACTTTTACTGCTATTGAAAATTGTACCAGCACCATTAAATATAAATTTGCCATCCGGCGAGACGCGCATAAACGTTGACATCGAGTAGTCGCCATGATAAGGCGAGTCATAGTAGGCAGGCGTAAACTGGCCGGTGTTATCAATAGTGTAAGCAGAAATATCCCGTGGGGATACATCGGTAGTAATGGTATATAGTTTACTTTGTGACGGGCTCAATTGGACAAAAGAGGCATGTCGGATCATTGCCCTTTGAATAACCTTTCCTGTATCCCGCGAATAAGAATCAAAAAATGTCCATTGCCCCGATCCAGAAGTGATATATATAATCCCGTTGTTATCTACAGCAAGATCATAAGGATCGGTATTCACATTGAATTTTTCTTTCAGCTTAAGCAGGCTGGCGTCGAGAATAGCTATTGTTCCGGTTTGCTCTTCTTCCCACCAATAGGGACTGTGATTCTTGTGTATCAAGCCAACAAACAGCTCGTTATTCCGATAAAACAATCGCTCTGGTTGATAGTCTAACGTAATCGTTTTTATTTCACCCGTTTCCATATTAGAGGAGATGACCTGCTTGCTGTTTTTGAAAATCGCATAAATGACAGGTTGATCGGGGTGCTTAATCACCTGCTGCAATGACATTCCGAAATGGAACCAGCCATCCCCTGTAAGCGGAATTGCAGCTACAGTTCGATTAATAACGGGCTCATTATGGAAGCCTGTAATCGCATTGTCATTCAAGTCCCTGATTTTCATATCGGGATCAAATGGCTTGAAAGAAATAGTTACCTTATCGGAAGCAATTACTCGTTCAGCAATAGTAAGCGTAATTTTTTTGGAGAAAGTCTGGATGTTTTTAACATCAACTTTCCTGTTATTAACCATTACCTCAAATGCGGCTTGTGGGGTGAACTGGGTCCTGATATATTCATCAAAGTTCAGAACGAGCTGAGTGCCGGTAATTCTAGCTGTAGTCAATTTAGGAGGCTCATTATCATTAGCTATAAAATATCCGAAGTTCCAGTCTTGTCGAACGTTGTATCCGCTTGTGGATTTGACGTTTGATACTTTAATTCGGTAAGCATTGTGGGATACGAGCTTTGAAGTAGTTAATACTACTTTATTCGGTTGGAGGCAATCGATCAGTACGCCTGTAACGATAGGATTCGGTATTGTGGAATTGATAGATTGCAGCTCATAGTTTGCTATGTTGCTCAGTGATCCCACATTCATCGCATCATCAAAGGTTAGTTCAATAGCGGTTTCGGATTGCGCAAAGCCGTAATAAAGTTTGGGGCTTGCTGAATCACGAATACATGTTACCGTCCATTGCTGCGGTGTACCATCCTGCGCGGTAACCGTATAGACCTGTGGGCTAATGAAGTTAACGTTATCTGTTGGAGCTCCGCTTAGAGTTGCGCCTTCAGAGACGCCAATATAAAGATTGAGCGAATTAATATCATCATCCGCCTCAAGATAGAAGGTAACCGTATGGAGAACCGGGTCTATGATGGCAGGTCCAGACTGTTTTTCCGCATGGAATTCCGTAATATCATTCATAGCACCAGGATCCTTGATCGAGCCGGAAATACTCCAAGGCTGATCGATTCCGCTCGCTGATCTGACGGTATAAGTCACAGGCGTGGAGAAATCTTGAGGCACATCCATGGCCGGAGTCAGTGTTGCTCCGGGTGATACGCTTATAGCTGGAATTAAGCTTTGCAAGCTGCTGCCGAATCCAATTTCGAAGGCAATTGTATGTGATTCCTTATTAATAATGGGAGAACCGAGCATACCAGGCACTTGGAAGGTAACAATGTTATTTTCTCCATTTTCATTGTCTAACCCTACAGCCTTCCATGCGCTTTTTACGATCTGTACAACCTCAGCTTTTTGAATATCGTTTAGCTCCAAATCCTCAGCCGATAAAACAAAAGCATCTCGTGCGTCGGCAAAATCGGAGGTCGGCGTTAAATAGGATGTCATGGCGCGATATGCGATTTGTCCAAGCAACGTTTTGCCATGACCTTGCAAACCAGAGACGTTCTCAATACCAGTACCAATTAAGTAGGCTGCATGGTTTGGAATACCGCTATTCGTATGAACACCGCCGTTATCATGCTCTGCATCCTCTGGCAGATTTACATAACCCTTCATATGCGCTGGCTGCGGTGTTAGACCACGGGCTGGGTTCTGAAGATCCCGCAGCAGCCGGCTTCCTTTAATAATACCGGTGTCTTCCCCGATTATCCAATCTTCCGAATCAACAACAACAGCCATAATATCAGCCAGCGATTCATTTAAGGCGCCGGATTGGCCTACATATTCAAGATTCGCAGTGTACTCGATAACGCCATGTGTCATTTCGTGGGCGACCACATCAAGTGCACAGGATAAGCATTCGAAGGTACTGCTTCCGCTGCCATAAATCATTTGGTATCCGTCCCAGAATGCGTTATCGTAAGCACCAAAATTAACAAAGTTAACGATAGAGGATCCATTGTTATCGAAGCTGTTTCGCTGCAGTTGATTAAAGTAGAAGTCGTAAACTAAACCGCTGTTGTAATGAGCATCTACCGCTTCAGGATCATTAAAGGTAGTGGAAAAGTTTGATATAGGACCGTTGAAATAACGCTGAAAATCATAAGTAGCAATGACGCCGCTTTCTCGATCTGCTTTGTACATCGACTTCGTTTTATCCAGAAGATAGTAACGACCGTTATCTTTGGTTACGTTCAAGGTTCTAGTTTCATTATAATAGCCTTGCCCCGTCCCAATCTCGTTTGTAGCATGGACCATTTTGCTGAATTTTTTTAAGACAGTGCCTGTATTGGCATCAACGAATCCTACCCAGCGGTCAAATGACGGGTTGATATATTCGATTTCGATGCGATAAGCAAGAACGTATGAATCATTAAATGGATAAATGATTAGCTCGGTTTTTGGTTCATCCAGTTTTCTTGGTCCGAAATTTCCACCTAGAGAAATGGTTTCGCCTATCGTGCTTTCGATCTCTGCCTTTAAGGCGTCGATAGCTTGATTGGAATCAAGCGAGGGTGCGATGTCTAGCGTTAACTGGCTTAGTTCAGGAGAGGACTGATTGGTGATGGCGTATATTTTTTGACTTGTATCCAAATGTGTGCGGATATACATGCCATAAACGGGTATTCCTTTGTAATGCTGCTGAAGGAGGTAATGCTCATTGCCTTCGGAATCCTTTTCTTTATTGACTACTTGCAGGTCACTCTTAGGCTGCTCAAAGCCGAATAGATTTGTCTTAGAGGAAAAATAAGAGATCATTTCAGAGTTAGAGCTAATTTTACCAGAGAGATTTCCTTGCAGTAAGCCCGGCGGTTCAAGTGAGTCGTTAGGAGCACTAGGAGAATCGCTGCTGATGGGAAAGGAATTATTAGCAGAAATAGTGGGATTACTTGTACCAACTAACGTTAGAACGAGAGAAAGTACCATTAGCAGGGCGATTTTTGGAATAAAACGCGACAACGGTTAACAGCTCCTTTTTTTGTAGAAAATCATTTATTAAGAAAACTAGGTAAAATTTACTAGTATTCTATCACTATATTATAGAGATGGTAGTATTTCAACGGATAATTTCAAATATTAGCTTTGTTTAAGATTATGAAAAATGAGGGATAAACACTAGAGTTTTTAGCCGATAGTTGACAAATTCCTTTATCACCAGCAAGGACACAATTCATTCCAATCAGGCATCAGCCAAATGGGGATACTCTGTCTTCATTGTGATTCCCATCATGCATAATACGTTTTATAAAGGATAATGCTGGAAGCTGTCGAATAAGTTGCATGATCTATTAAACAATTATCAGTTAATCATTCCTGATTGAATTCGTATTGGAGAGCAAACGATGAATCAACCGCGCAAAATACTCATTGTTGAAGATGAGCAGGATATTTCCCGTATCATTAAGGATTATGTAACGATAAACGGCTATGAGGCACTTATTGCTGAAAATGGGAAAGACGCTTTGCGTGCCTTAGATAGCTGGCAGCCGCATTTTATTGTTTTGGATATTATGCTTCCGGATGTGGATGGCATTGAGCTTTGCCGCCAAATTCGCCAAAAAAGCCACAACCCCATCCTTATTCTAAGCGCGAGAAGCAGCGATACGGATAAGGTTCTTGGCCTTGGCTTTGGAGCGGATGATTATATGACCAAGCCGTTCTCTTTGAGCGAGCTGATCGCTAGAATAAATGCCCATTTACGTAGAATGGACAGCTTCGGAACGCCGAGCCCTCAAGAAGACCGTCTGAGCTTTGGCAATATCGTGATCGACAAGAAGGCGTATAGGGTAACGGTGGATGGCAAGGAGATCGCTTTGTCTGCCAAGGAGTTCGAGCTGTTATTTTATTTGACTAAGCATAACAATCAAGTGTTCTCCAAGAGTCAACTGCTCGATGCGATTTGGGGCTACGCGGAGTATGGAGATGAAAGCACCATAACCGTTTATATTCGCAGAATTCGAGAAAAGATCGAAGCAGACCCATCAAACCCTTCCTTTATAAAAACGGTCTGGGGTATAGGATATAAGTTCAGCCTGGATGACGCGTGAGTGAGATAGGAGAAGCTGATGTATTTAAATAGTTGGTTTAAAACGTGGTTTACGGCCGTATTTATTTGTCTTGCTATCATAATCGGCTGTGGTGCTTCCTTGGTTATCGACAGCTATAGGAGCGAGGATAAGGCGGATTCTGTTTTCGTCATTAATCAAGTACGTTTAAAGGTTAGCGAAATCATGTTATATCTGGAACGGCATCATGCTGAACTGCAGGATGAAACAATTGGCACTGCTCTGCAAGAGATGAGTAAAGCTAACGATCTATCCCTCTTGTTTGCGGAGCTGGACGGCGGCATTCGCTTCAGCACCTTTTCGGGCAACAATGCCAAATCGAAAGTTGATGTTAGAACAGCGCTTCACTATGATTTATACACCTCTAAAGTACAAAAAAATAAGTTTAAAATTGCTTTTCCAGTAGTAGATGAACAAACAAACCAACAAATCGGAAATGCTATTTTTACAATACCCGCAAGCATTATCGAGAATGAACAAGCCCACGATGTACCGCTTATCCGTATGATTATCATCCTTTCGATTATAATCCTTTTAATCACCCTGCTAGGCTTACTTCATTTTAAAATCAATCGCCTGATTATCCGTCCCGTTCATAAATTAAAGGATCATTCTGAAGCGATTTTGAAAGGCGAATACGAGCAGAGGGCCGAGTATGGAAGATTGGATGAGATCGGCGAGGTTTATGCGGTTTTTGACCAAATGCGTTTGGAAATTAAGTTCTTGAGCGAGCAGCGGGCAGAGCAAGAAAAAGCACAAAAAGAGCTTATTGCTAATATTTCGCATGATATTAAAACGCCGCTTACAACGATCAAAGCATACATCGATGCAATTCTCGAAGGCGTAAGTCCCAATATGGAATCGGTGATGGGATATGTTGAAGTGATGCAGACGAATACGGATAAAATGGCGCGGCTTGTAGAGGACCTCCTCCTGCATGCCTTAAAGGAGCTAGGCCAAATATCTATTCACCTGACCGAGCAATACAGTCAAAGCATGCTGTCGACCATTATCAAACCGATTAGTCATTATGTTCGCTCTACGGGTGTAGCTTTCATAGAGCCGCCGGAAATTGCGAATGTGCTCGTTCAAGTTGACGCTAATCGTATAGAGCAGGTTATTTCCAATCTCGTTGCGAATGCGTTAAAGCATACGACTGCGGGCGATTCGATTCGGATGAGCGTCGAGCTTGAAGAGGGGAGCCTGAATGTAACGATAGCAGATACAGGCAAGGGAATTCTTCCGCAGGACATGCCGTTTATTTTCGAGCGTTACTTCAAAGGACAACAAAGTACCAAGCCGCAGCAGGAGGGGAACGGGCTGGGGCTTTCGATCTGCAAGCACATCATTGAGGCGCATAGAGGAACGATTTCTTTTAAAAGCATAAAGGATCAAGGTACGGTATTTCGTTTTTCCATTCCCATTTGTTAAGCAGATGCTGTAATACTTTATTAATAACTTGATAAGTATTTATCTACAACGGCCCCTTACAATGACTAGATAACAGCAATAAGGGAGGGCTTAGCGGTGTCCAAAAAAGCAATTATTCGCGCAGCGAATCTATGCAAAACCTATTCGACCGGAAGCGAGCAGTTTCATGCGCTCCGCAACATTGATTTAGACATTTATGAAGGAGACTTTACCGTCATCATGGGCAATTCGGGCTCCGGGAAGTCGACGCTGCTCTATCTATTAAGCGGACTTGATCGTGTAACGGCTGGCGAGGTTTATTTTCGAGAGCAACGCATTGACCAATATAACGAGAAAGAGCTGGCGCAATTTAGAGCGAAGAAAATCGGTTATATTTATCAAAGCATTAACTTGGTGCCCGACCTTACATTGTTCGAAAATATCGTAATGCCCGGTTATGTTGCGGGCTATCGCAAAAGTGAATTGAAGAGCAAAGCGCATCTCCTATTAAAGCAGCTGGATATCGAGGCATTAAGCAATCGCATGCCAGCGCAAGCCTCTGGCGGACAGCAGCAAAGAGCAGCTATATCCAGAGCGCTAATTAATTCACCTGACGTTATTTTTGCAGATGAGCCTACGGGGAGCTTGAATTATGATCAAGGCGTGGCAGTGCTCGATATTTTAACGAATATGAACCGTCAAGGCCAGTCGGTCGTCATGGTGACCCACGATATTAAAGCAGCTTGCAGGGCAGACCGGCTTATATTAATTAGAGACGGCAAAATAGGCGGCATCCTATTGTTTGATAAATATGACCAAGCGAATATTTCGGAACGCGAGCATATCATTTTCTCCTATGTGGCGGGGAAGGAGTAAACGATATGTATGCCGTATGGTCGCTTTGTTACGCTCATTTAAGGAAAAAGAAGCTGCAGAACGGGATAATCGCTTTGTTAATCTTATTATCTACCCTGCTTCTTGCTACATCCGTTACAGCCATTTCAAATACTAAAAATGTGTTTATGGATATTCATCGCAAAACAAATGGCGCCCATCAAGTATTGACGTTGACGAATCAGCTGCATGACCCCCAAATGGTCAAGAGCTGGTGGGATAAGCAGGACGGAGTGCGAGCATCCGAGCTGCTGCCGTACAGAAATTTATCGGGAGCAACCTTTCAGGGGAAAGAAATTGCGAATTTGTTTTTGTTTATGATGAATACACCAGCGATTCCCGCGCAGGTAGAGAAGTTTGTTTTTGCGCAGGGCAACGAAGGGCTAAGTCCCGAGCAAGGGAGCATATGGATCCCTGCTTCGATGGCAAATACCAATGCAATTACGGTCGGAGACAGCATTGGATTTAAAACGGGCGAGCAGTTGTTTGAGCTTAAGGTATCAGCCATAGTGGTCGATATTCCATACGGCGGTCCCTTTTCAACCAGTGCACGGATTTGGATGAACAGCGCGGATTATCATAAGCAGCTCGATTCGATGCAGGGCGAAGACATGTTTATGCTTGGGCTCCGTTATGATGACTATAGTCAGCATAGCCGTTATTGGCGAAGCTTTGAGGATGCTCTTGGCACTCCTTACCTGGAATCCAAAAACGATTTTGAAGCGATCTCATCTTTCTATTTCATTATTAATAAATTGATAGGCTTTGTGATGATTTTTGTGGGCATCATCATGATGCTCGTTGCGTTATATACGATTGGATTTACGATTTCCGATGCCATTCTGTCGAATTATAAATCGATTGGAATATTAAAGTCATTGGGGCTGTCCTCCAAAAAAATGATCGCTATTTATGTGATGCAGTATGCGTTTCTTTCTATTGTTTCTATTATTCCGGGTTTAGCGGTCAGTCATTTTTTATCGAGAATGATAGTGGAAAGCTCGCTTTCATATTTAAAAGCAGGAGATTTATGGGTAACGATACAAGGAAATGATAATGCGTAATGTACAGCCGATGCAAGCTATTCGGTATGGCATGTCCGAAATGGAAAACAATAAGATGATCAAACGGCTTCAAGTCATAAGCGGTGCAAAAAGCGTCTTTGAGCGATTGCCTGTCCCCGTCGTTATTGGACTAAGACCGCTTTTGAAAAATGTGAAGGATTCCGTCCTCATCGTCGTGCTCACAACGATTACGTCAGCGGTGCTGGTTTTGGGGTTTGTTTTGCTAAATAGTATCTTTGCTATACAGCAAACGGCCCCATTGTGGGGATACGATTCCTCTCATGTTGCAGTGACGATCTTTAACAAGTCGGCTTTTTCACGGGCGGATTTGGAGAAGGAAGTGCTGGCTGATCCAAGGATCAAAAACATCGGATGGATGAGTTCGCTGAATGGGGTATTTGCTCCGGATCAGATGACGGGCGCTGAACGAGCTAAGCGTGAATCCATAAACGGGAATATAGATGTCCTTGACGGAAGCTTTGAAAATATGGGGATGGCTGTTTTGAAAGGGTATAACCCGCGGAACAGCAACGAAATTGCGCTTGGCGTCAACGTTGCCAAAAGTCTTGATAAGGATGTTGGCGATGTTGTAGACGTGTATATTGAAGGACATAAGCATACTCTTACCATTACAGGTGTTTACCAAGCCATAGCGAACATGTCTTATTCAGCAAGAATTACGGCGGATGTGGTTAAAAAATATAATCAAAATTATAACGCAGCGGAGCTCTGTTTCATTAATTTGGCCGATAGTAAGCTAGCAGATCAAATCGTTCAGGAGCTAAATACTAAATATAAGGATTCTATTACAGCGGTTACCCAGCAGACTTTATTGGATTCCGTCTATAAGGACGCAGCGACAATTTTAATTTTGCCAATGAGTATCATGGGGCTGTTGTTTGTGGGTGTTACCTTCATGATTATTTATAGCATATGCCGGATGAGCATTATGAAGGAAAGCAAAACCTACGGGATATATAAATCTATAGGCATGACTTCGAATCAAATTAGAAAAGCCATCTCTGCAGGGATCGCAGCGTTTTCTGCAATCGGAGTTGTGATCGGGATAGTTGTAGGTGTTTATGTGCTTCCGATTATATTGTCTGACCTTTTTTCGAGTTATGGCATTGTGCAACTGCCTCTAATTATGGAATGGGGAGGAATCATAGCAGTTGCTTTGTTTAGCGTAATTGCAGCTGGCCTTGGTTCATGGTTATCGTCAAAAGTGATCCGTCAAACATCGCCTAGAGTACTTGTTGTCGAATAACGATAAGGCCGAGCCTCGTTTTTACGCGAGGCTCGGCCTTATTCACACTTGCTTTTAAATGATCAGGATTTATCGGCTTCAATAATCGTCTTAACTCTTTTCATCGTATCGGTAAAATCAACGCCGTCATGATTCCAGACGATTACATCAATTTTTCCCAAACGATAGCGCTCCTTCGAATTCTTCATCTATTGCTTCTAATAAAGTGCATATATTGCTAAAATGTTTCTAAAAGAAACCAGCTGGGAGCGAGCCTATGATTCTCTATAAGCATTCGTCGAATTCATTTTATAATGATGCGGATATTCAAAGGTATGTCGATACGGAAAATGCGAAGCAAAGGGTATCAATCCGAGATGATTTTGAACGCGATTTTGGCAGAGTTATTCATTCGGCTGCGTTTCGCCGCTTGCAATCCAAGACGCAGGTCATAGGGATCAGCGAAGGTGATTTTCATAGAACGCGCCTCACGCATTCTCTTGAAGTATCTCAAATTGCTAGAGGAATTGCCACAACCTTAAATGAAAAAAATAATATATTCAAAGAGTCGGAAAGCAAAATCGACATCTCTCTTATAGAAGCTGCCGCTCTAGCCCATGATTTGGGGCATCCGCCCTTCGGACATCAAGGGGAGCGCGCTTTGAACAAATGCATGAGTGCATTTGGGCTTAACTTTGAAGGCAATGCGCATACGTTTCGGTTATTGACGAATAGAGAAGGGGAATTGGAAACGGGACTGGATCTAACAAGAGCGGCATTATTGTCCATTTTAAAATACCCTGCCAGCATGAAAAAAGTTAATAATCCAGAAATAACGGGAAAACCGCCCAAATGCAGTGTGTTTGAAGAGGACGAGCCAGTGTTCGAGTGGGTGACCCAATGCTTTGCGCCGAAAGAGAGGGCCTGCTTCATGGAGGTCACTGATTTTCAAGCGGGCAAGCATCGGAAAACGATAAATAAAACATTCGAATGCTCCATTATTGAATTAGCTGACGATATTGCTTATGCGACCTACGATTTGGAGGATGCTTTTAAGCTGAACCTGATTCATGTAGATCATTTGAGCGAGATCGTTGAACGGCATAAGTCCATTTCATCAGCTAGAATCGGAGCAGCCCTGCGTATCTTTACGGAAAATAGCGGTTATAAAAGTAAAACGAAGCCGTTTTTCGCGGATTTGGTGTCCGGTTTCATCAATGAAATTGATATCATAGAGCCGCAGCCTTCTTTCTCCTCTAATCGGTTGCGTTACAAAGCGGTTATTGCTGAGGATGCGATGCAGTTATTAGAGGATTTGAAAAGTTTAGTTATAGATCATGTAATTTTCTCACAAAAGGTTCAGACCTTTGAATGGCGCGGCGGCAAAATAATCGAGATGCTATTCGACGCGATGATCAATGATAAGAATCTGCTTCCAGAGGATAGAAAACGAAGATGGCATGGATCATGCGACAAAGTGAAAGCGAGGCTCGTTTGCGACTATGTAGCAGGAATGACGGACACTTATGCGTTAAAAATGTATTCCCGTTTATATGAAGCTGCGGGCGGCAGGCTGTTTGATATTTAATTGTGAAGCAGCAGTGAAAACTGTTGCTTCATCTAATAGATGCAGAGCATTACAACACTTAAAAATAGTTATTTAATTTTTTTCAAAAAAAACTTGCAATACTGGGCCAGTACATGGTATATTCTTATTCCGGCCAAGAAATACACCGGAACGAAAGAAAAAAGATTGCTCTTTGAAAACTGAACAACGAGTAATAACTGCCCTTGCGATTCTAACGAATCGTGAGAAAAAGCGATAAAAAGTAATGAGCATTTCAAACACATGAAGCTTTCTCTTCGACATCGCGTCGAAGCGAAAACTTCCATTTGGAGAGTTTGATCCTGGCTCAGGACGAACGCTGGCGGCGTGCCTAATACATGCAAGTCGAGCGGATCTT
>NZ_JBXBBJ010000039.1:0-25966 GCF_057221575.1 Paenibacillus sp. Y660
AAAAGGTATTCTTCGCGATTATTGGTGTGATTTCCAAAAGTCAAGGGGTTTTCCGGCTTTTAGCTTACATTTCTATGACTATTAATCGGTTTCCATCGCTTGGAATGAACTGCATAAGTCATGAATGACAATTGAAGTTTAGATTAATATTTACACTATTTATTCAACTTTCAACCGTCATGCATTCTCCTAAAATAAATCCAGCTGCTCCACCACTGGAGGCGGCGGCTCGTTCGGCTCCCCGCCATCCGGGCGAGCAAGCCCAAACAGCTCCATAAGCCGCTTGGCATTATCTGCCGCATCCCCGCCGGAATTGTTGTTGAAAATGACATATACATGCTCGCTCTGCTGCTCCAGCAGCCGCAGCTTCCCCACCCAATCCTGCAGCTCCTCATCGCTATATCGGTACAAATACCGCACCTCGCGCCAGTTCGGCGCACTCGCTTGATTCCACCCAGACACGTTGCGCCCGTGGAACCTCACAACAGTCGCAAGCTTATCTGTTGCCTGCAGCACAGTTGGCACAGAGCCCACTCCCGCCTGCGGCTCGTCGCAGACGCTATGCATCCACTGCTCACGCTCCATGAACGCTAACGTTTTCTCGCGAAACTCCTCGGCGAACCAGCTCTGATGCCGAAACTCCAGCGCGCAGGGTATTCCCTTCATTCGCTCCTTCGTCTCCCTCAGCATTCGCACATTTGCCTGCGTGCAATCAAACCATGGGGGATATTGAAATAACGCCGTCGTCAAGCGGCCTGCTGCCCTAACGGGCTCAAGCATATCTCGAAATGCCGCAAACATTTCGTTCGTCTCTGACGCCGGCACCGTCGGTCCACGCTGATGCCCCGTCATCCCTTGATAGGCCTTAACGAGAAAATGAAGCGATTCCGGCGTGTCCTCCAACCATTTGCCGAAGCGCTCCTTGGATTGAATAGCGTAAAAGGTGCTGTCTACCTCCACCAGCGGAAAATGCTTCGCATATTGCCGCAGCTTGCTGCCTGCTTTTGAGACTGAGGTGTACAGCCGATCATGATCGCCCCACCCAGCCAGTCCGATATGTATCGGCATGTTTTCCCCTCCGCTCGCCTTTTTTGCTTATATGTTCATTATACCTAACTTGCATCTGGGTAAGCCAACAGCTCCGCGCAGCAAAAAAGGGCTGCTCCTAGTAGATCATTCTACTAAAGGCTGCCCTCCCAAAAACCATTCCTTCTATAGATAGCGGTATTCCGAAAATGCAGCTGCTTGTCCCAAATAGCTGCCGCTCTCATCCACCAAATTCCAAACCGTTGCATCGACGATATAAAATCGCCGCCCTGTACTTGATATACGGATACTCGTGTATTGATCAACGTATCCTTTTGCCGTCACCGCTTCAAAGAAGCGATCTCGCTCGGCACGTCCTATCGGCTCTGCCGTCAGCCTTGAGGGCTTGCTCGTGAACGCCTCCCACTCCAATTCCCACAGCTCAAGCCCTTTCTTATTACCGTAATTAAGAATGGGATCTGTCTCCGTTCCATGTGATAAAATGACGGTGTCCGCCTGATACAGCTGCTCGCACAAGCTCTTGCCTGGCACTAATTCCAGCAGCTCCTTGCCCGTCCATTTCCGGTAGCTGTCCACCAGCAGCCTCGCATGCGCCTCTGTTGCGCCAACGCCTGTAAGCGGTAATTGCATCTTTTTCTTCCTCCCCGTTTTGATCGCTTCCATTTATATATCACGGAGAGTGGCTGTTGTCTACTTCTTGGCAAAGTGTAAAACGTTTAACAAGCATCATTACTGACGATCAAGCTTCGCAATCGAAGCAGCGCTGTTAAAATCACAATAAACGCAGCGAGCGTCAGCATCGGAATCGTTATAAAACCAAACCAGTTCAAATAGTCGCCTTGGCAGGAGACTTACTTACAGCAGACAATCGACGTGTGCAGAAGCTCGAAAATCGATTTTAAGCATGTATTTGCGCTTACAGCGATGAAGCAGCTTTAGTTATAAAGCATCGTTTCTTTCCATGCTTCATTGTTGTAGATCGTATCGAACTTGTCGCCGTTCGGATATGGCTTCATCGCATGGAATGCACCTGCTGCGCCCGCGGCAATATCAGAAAAATTACAATGCAGTATAATGAAAAGGAAGCATAGGAAGCGAGGCGCATATTTATGTCTCGTTTTTTTTCTGTATTTCTGCAAAAAACGATTAACTTAACGGTTTTTCCGACCGATATATAGGGTAGGTAAATAGGCCTAATAGCGCTCGGCTTGTTTTTGTTAGCAATGCCACGACCATTCCACAGGAGGTATTGCAGTGCAGTCTAGTTTCAATGCCAAATTAATGACCATCATGGGCATTTTCAGTATTTTGATAACGCTTAGTGTATCACTAGTCAATCAGCATCGTTTAAAGGATAATTTGATAGCCGGCTATAAACGCGAATCTGCTTTAGTCGAAGATACGGTCGTCACCGCAGTGTCTGCAGCAGACAAAGCTTTTCTCATCGCAGATAAAGACATTGAAAATAAAATGAAAACTTATTCCCATCGTTTGCTGCAAAAATACTATGAAACGCCAGATGTAGCCTCATGGGACTATCAAGCGCTTAAAGAAAAAATGGGCGGCATGGATATTTACATCATTGATGATACACAAACCATTCGGCACAGCAGCTTTCCTGCGGATGTAGGCCTAAGCTTTGCAAACGACGGAGGCGAACCTGGCTCCTTCTCACATCTCCTGAAAGAAAGACTGAAGGGATACTCCTTTGTAGCGGACGGGCTCGATCAGGAAACAAATACGGGGAAAATAAGAAAATACAGCTATATCCCTACCCCAGATCATAAATATTTAATTGAGCTTGGCTTGTATCTCGAAAATAATCCGATCTTTCACAGCTTCAACTTTCTCGAAATTAGCAACAGCCTTATCCAAAAATATAGCTATATCAACGACATTACCGTTTTTACAACGACGGGCAAATCGATTGGAAAAATGGGCACGGACGGAAAGTCGCTCCTCGTTAGCGAGAAAAATATGCCGGTCTTCAATAAAGCATTCAAAAATTCCACCGTACAAGAAATCGCTAGCGAGCGAAATGGCTTGCCAGTCACTTATCGGTATGTGCCCTACACCATCCAGGTGGACAATGCGATTACCCGCTTTACGGATCAGCGCATTATTGAGATCATTTACAACGAAAAGGAATTGCATGCCAAGCTGAAGCAAAACAAGCAGGTATTCTTGCTTCAGCTGTTGGCAACAATCGCCATTGCGCTTATCATCTCTTACATTATAACGAGGCTGGTGGCAAAACCGATGTACCTCGCCTCCCATGATTTATTGACGGGCCTTTCCAATCGCGCGACCTTTGAAAACTCTCTTATATCAAGCATCGAGAAAAATAAGCGAAAGCAGAGAAATACAGCACTGATTCTGATCGATCTCGATAATTTCAAAATGGTCAACGACACGCTAGGGCATGATGCGGGAGATTGCTTTCTTAAAGAAGTCGGCAAACGAATACGTTCCATTATTGCGAATCCTGATACTGTAACCGCGCGCCTTGGCGGCGATGAATTCGCCGTTATTTTGAACCATGTCGATGCCAGGCAGGCTGCACTTGAAGCAGCAGACCACATTATTTATGAGCTTAAGCGCCCCATTGAAATCAAGGGGGTTAATGTGGTACATGATTTTGGAACGACGGTCTCCATCGGCATTGCCTTTGCTCCACTGCATGCGCAGGACTCCGAGGAATTGTACGCTTGCGCGGATCAGGCGCTTTATCAAGCCAAGCGCAGCGGTAAAAACACCTTTTGCTTTTATGACAACAAACAACCCGCACGGGAATAAACCGGTGCGGGTTGTTTGTGTCGTGCAAGTCTATTGGTTTTTGACTCTCATTATGCGGCCATCAGCTTATCCATTCGAAGCAGATTGTAATAAACCATGTCCTCCAGTGTTTCCTCCGTAATCAGGTATCCGTCGGCAAGTACGCGGTCTCCAGCTGTAATTCCGGGTATGGGTATCAGTGATTCGTACATAAGTGAGCCTCCTTCTTCAAGCAACAGCTCATACATGGTTGTATTCCGTGAGGTTGTTGTAATCTCTTCAATCTCACCTTGGAATTGCCTGGAGATATGATCGAGGTACCAGCGATTATCCTTATTAGTTAAGATATAACGTACCCTCGACGTACTTTTGTCTTCATATACACGGGTGATTCCAACCGCAATGCTTCCGTTCTTTAGCTGCTCTGCGCTATCAAGCGCAAAGTAACGAATGCCTGCTCGTCTGGGATGGCTTTTGTCGAAGTGATGCAACATCTTCTCCACCGAGACGTCGGGATCAAAAGTATGCGTTTCAGGAAAATACGCTTCTTTTAAAAAAGACGGAGTCATCCATTCCTTGGACATGCTCATTTTTCGGTTGAAATGTTTCATATGCTGAAGCAAAGCCTCATAAGCACCGGAATCCATACCCTGAATGACCCGCTGTGATTCCGGAGTTATCCGATGTTTAACGGGAATCCATCTTTTCTTAAGACGTTTCTTCCATCTTCCTAATAGGAAAGGCGTTAGAAACGCAAGAATGATTAAGCCTCCAACAATAATAAAGCCGATAATACTGCCGATAGTGTTGCCCATTCCTCTAAAGCTCCCCTTTATAGGTAAAATGATTTTGACCAGTTAACCTTGTTGCAATTCCTGATAAGTTTTACGGTGCCCGCCTCTCAGATTACGCCAGAGAACAGGGATTGTAAGAATCGGGCCAAGCGGGAGGCTCCACCATCCTAATAACAAGGTGATCAAGACAAACATCATCCTGTGAAATAGGGTCAAATGAACCTCCTCAACAAAATATCGGCTTTGGCGATGGGAATGAAAGAGACCAAATGACACAAGTGCTTCATATTGCACGAAGCGGGTCAGGGGAGTTATTTCGATATGCTGATAGTAGGCGCCTCCCGTTAGTATTTCTTTTTGATTGGCCTCCAGCCATAGCTGAAATTGCTCCTGTTCCTTCCGGTCATGACGAATATATAAGGAGACCAAAAACAAGATTGTGCCAATGAACATTTGAAATATAAATTCAGATGGACTGGAGCCGTAATGCCAAACAGCATATCCGTAAAAAAGAAGCGAAAATAAGAAAGTTAACAGCTCCAATGAAATGCTCTCCTTTATAGAAATAGTGGATAACTCTTCCAATTATAACGGAAGAAAAGAGACAGAGATATATCGCTATTCTAAATGTTATATGAAGAACGATGGAAGATTTAGGAGGGGATTTTCATAGTGAATATACTAATTACCGGTTCGAATAGAGGCGAAGCACTCCGCGAAGACAATCTTGAGAAGAAATATGAACCAGGCTACCGTGTTCCTTCCGAGAAGGAGCTTGGCGACGAATATAATGTAAGCCGAATCACGAGCAAGAAAGCACTGGAGCTACTGGCCAGCGAGGGTTATATTAATATCGGAAGATAAATTGATGAGTAACCATAACCCATGTTCATTAAAGATAACAACAAATTATGATGGCACTAACTTCCTTTACTTGACCTGTTCTTATTGGAAGGTCTAAAAGTGGCACACTTAAATCGCCCGATTTATTAAACTGATGGGAAACGTTAGTTTAATGAAACAGCGACAGTCTAGGACTTTATTTTCTCGTCCTTGGCTGTCGCTGTTTCAATTTCTAGGTTCAGTCTAATACGTTATTTTCTCCTGACACCTATGCCATTACTTTACAAATATCATTCGTAAAGGCTACTGGATCTTGAATAGGCAGCCCTTCAATCAACAGCGCTTGATTATAGAGCAAGCTCGTGTACAAGCTCAGCTTCTCTTTATCGTTGCTGTAGGCGTTTTTGAGCGATTGGAAAATTTCATGATTGATATTAATTTCCAGAACCTTGTCCGCTTGGACACCTTGGCTGTTCGGCATCGCCTTCAATATTTTTTCCATTTCGATCGTAACTTCTCCCTCAGTGGACAAGCAAACCGGATGGGTTTTGAGACGTTTTGATGCTTTTACGCTCTTCACTTTATCCTGTAGGATCGTTTTCATCTGTTCAAAAAGCTCCTTGTTCAGATCCTGCTCCTCAGCCGTTTCCGTATCATTAGCATCTGCTTCAATGCCTAGATCGCCGCTTGATACCGACTTAAACTCTTTATCCTTATATTTGCCGACCATCTTGATCGCAAACTCATCGATGTCATCGGTAAAGTACAAAATCTCATACCCTTTGTCCGTTACCATCTCGGTTTGCGGCAGTCTATCGATTCTTTCGATCGACTCGCCCGAAGCATAATAAATATATTTCTGATCCTCGCTCATTCGCGATACGTATTCATCCAGCGTAACGAGTTTTTTCTCCTTGGAGGAGTGGAACAGCAGCAAATCCTGAAGCACGTCTTTATTAACGCCGTAATCGTTGTAAACGCCGAACTTAAGCTGTCTTCCGAACGCTTTGTAGAAGGATTCGTACTTGTCCCGATCATCCTTCAAAATGCCCTGCAGCGCGCTCTTGATCTTGCTGTTGATGTTTTTGGCGATCAGCTTCAGCTGGCGGTCATGCTGCAGCATTTCTCTCGAAATGTTAAGCGATAGATCCTCCGAATCAACCATCCCTTTGACGAAGCTGAAATAGTCCGGAAGCAGGTCTGAGCATTTATCCATAATCAATACGCCATTCGAATAAAGCTCCAGCCCTTTCTCAAATTCCTTCGTATAGTAATCGAAAGGTGTGCTTTCCGGTATATACAAAATCGCATTATAGACGACAGCGCCGTCCGCGCTAATATGAAGATGCTTTATCGGCTTATCGAAGCCGTAACGCTTCTCGAAATAAAATTGATCGTAATCTTCCTGCGTAAGCTCGTTTTTATTTTTCCGCCAGATCGGCACCATGCTGTTGACGGTTTGCTCTTCTTGATATTCCTCAAACTCGTTTTCCGCGTCAGCTTTAGGGCGTTGGCCCTTCACATCCATCTTGATCGGATAGCGGATGAAGTCGGAATATTTTTTGATAATTGATTTTAAGCGGTATTCTTCCAAATACTCGTCGTATTGGTCGTCCTCGGTATTTTCTTTAATGTTCAAGACGATTTCCGTACCTACCGAATCCTTCTCGCAAGGCTCGATCGTATAGCCGTCCGCACCTGTTGATTCCCATTTGAAAGCTTCGTCGCTGCCGAGAGCCTTGGTCACAACCGTTACTACGTCCGCGACCATAAAGGCTGAGTAGAAACCAACGCCGAATTGGCCAATAATATTGTGGCCGTCCTTAAGCTCATTTTCATTTTTGAACGCAAAGGAGCCGCTCTTCGCAATGACGCCAAGATTGTTCTCAAGATCCTCCTTCGTCATTCCAATACCTGTATCCGTAATGGTAAGCGTCCGGTTTTCCTTGTCGGCAACGACTTTGACATAATAATCTTCTTTGTTGAATACCAGCTGATCATCGGTTAGCGCTTTGTAATATAGTTTGTCGATGGCATCGCTCGCATTAGAAATCAGCTCTCTAAGGAAGATCTCTCTTTGCGTATAAATGGAGTTAATCATCATTTCCAGCAATCGTTTCGATTCGGCTTTAAACTGTGTTTTGGACATGAGTAAGTCCCCTTTCCATTCATCATTCAAGCATAAACGGCTACTGCCTGCCTTTGGCGGCAAGCTTGTACCTCTTCCATATTAGCACTCAAATCCATAGAGTGCTAATCCTTCCTTTTATATAACATAAACTATTTTTTACTGTCAACTTGATTTTGGAAAAATTCAAAAAAAAGAGAAGCTGCAAGGTTATCAACCTTAGACAGCTTCTCATTATTAAGGAATGGAAAATCGCTTATATGCGTTGTTTTTCGGTATTTTGCAACCGGTTCCAAAAATGCACGCCTCACTGCGAGCCACTAGCCATGCCTAATGTTCCACTTCGCCAGACCTATGAATTTCATTGCAAAAACAGACATTTTCCCTCAGCATTTGCTAATTGACCCCATTAGAATCTACAATAGAGGTAGAGATTCAAAAATTTAACTATTGGAGGCTGAGCAATATGAGCTCATTCACATCATGGCTGCAGAATACAAAACAAGGACTAAACGAACAGGTTAAAAAATTCAAAAATAAAGATTTCATGGATGCGGTCGTTGCGGGCTGTGCGATTGTTGCAGGCGCAGACGGAACTATCGACGCTGCAGAAAAGCAAAAAATGGCTGGTTATATTGGCCGCAGCGAGGAGCTTAAAGTGTTTGACATGAGCGATGTTATCAATCGTTTCAATCACTTTGTAGGAAATATCGAGTTTGATGGCATGATTGGCAAGCAAGAGGCGCTTAAAGCGATTGCCAAGTTCCGCAGCAAGCCGGAGGTTGGGCGTGTCATTGTTGGCGTATGCAGTGCTATCGGCGCAGCAGACGGCGACTTTGATGCGAAAGAGCAAGCTGCTGTTCGTGACATCTGCAATACACTTGGCCTGAACCCTGGCGAATTCAGCCTGTAATAATGGCAAACGAAAGAACCTCCAACATCACGCTTGACGTGAGTTTGAAGGTTCTTTCTTCATTCCGGATTTATCATCTCGTTCAAAAACATTGCCGTTCTACATTCCTGTTCTACGTTCCCGTTCTACATTCCTGTTCTACATACTGCTCTACACCTTGCGAAATGCCTCATTGTAGCAGCGTCTGCAGACCGGCTTATAATCCTCATTGCCGCCGATCTGAATTTGCTCGCCTGCATTCATAGGCTCACCGTCATTAAAGCGGATGACCATAGTCGCCTTGCGGTCGCAATACCAGCAGATCGTCTTAATCTCTTCAATTTTGTCCGCTTGCACGAGCAGATTATAGCTGCCTTCGAACAGCTGATTTTGGAAATCATTTTTCAAGCCAAATGCCATGACCGGTATGTTAAGCTCGTCCACAACCTGCGTAAGCTCCAAAATATGATGCTTCTTCAAAAACTGCGCTTCATCGAGAAGGACGCAATAAATTTTTGACGGCAGCGCCGCTGCAACATGCGACTTCACGCTTTCATAGAGATTCGTATCGTCATGAACAGGAATCGCTTCCCGCTCGAAGCCAACCCTTGAGCCTACGCGATCCACGCCGTCTCTGGCGCCAACGGATGGAGAATAAATAAGCACCTGCTTGCCTTGCTCCTCGTAATTATGAGCGACCTTAATAATTTCAAATGATTTGCCGCTGTTCATCGTTCCGTATTTGTAATAAAGCTGTGCCAATCAAATCTCCCCCAAAAAAAGTTCAGTGTCCCTATTATACAGGATTTAACGACACGAAACGATTGGAAAATTTGAAGGCCGCTCAAACACCTAAGGACACTGCTATATCGCAAGAAGCCTTGTTTTTGCTTCTCCATATGCTTTGACAATTTGCTGAACCTTCTGAAACTCCGGATCGGTTGGCCCCAAATCAGCCATGAACATCCGGTGCAAAATTTGATTGTACATGTTTTGGCGCGCTTCGATGAGCTGTACTTCCAGCTGGACCAAGTCCTCAAGCTCATTTTCATCGATCAGTTGATCAATATCGAACTCTATAGGGCTAGAAGGACGCTGCTCATCAATAATCCGGTTAGATCCTCTGTCAATGCGGGGAAGCTCCTCATATTCCGCTTCTGTTTCCTGGTTCTGGCCAAGCGGTATTGACGTATTCAGCTCTGAGAGAATGATGCCTTCTTTCGCCAGCATAACTTGAAAGGGCTTATGTTGAAGCAGATCAGCAATAACAAGCCTGCTCATGTCTTTGTTGCGTATCAGCGAGGAATCAAACGGATGAAGCACCCACTGATGGTCCCGGTTGAACAGGTTAAAGGTAAACCATTCTCCGCCGTAAATGAACCGAACGTTAATATTGGATTCCGAAATAATTTCATAGGTGAACTCCAAATGGAATACCTCCGATCAACAGTATAATTTCAATCTATTATACCAAATCAGAGTAGGACGCAAACAGCAAGTTAGTTGAATTCCTCCATAATAGCCTCCACTCTCTCGGAGCTCGCCACAACAATTAAAACAATAAGGAGCGCAGCTAGCGCAATACCGCCAAACATAGCATGATCACCTCGTTTTTTCTTTAAAACTATGCCGGCGGTCCCTTTTTTATGAGCCATTATTATGGAGACATCCCCTATCATGACCCGCTGAAGAACAAAAAAGACGAGCCCCATGAGAGCTCGTCCATCCTATATTCACATGCCTTTTATTCCAAAAAGCCTTTAGCCGCCGATGCCGAAGGAAGCTCGGCTTGACCTGCTCCTGAGGCAGCTTGAATGCCTAGTCGTTGTCCGACCTTTTGATTGATTTGCGTCATTTTCTCCGTCTGCTGCGATACGGTTTGGATGATTTGGCGGTTTGAATTCTCGTATTTATCCATAGCAGAGAAGAGATCCGACATTGCCCGCTCTACAAGCTCCATGCTCATAGCCGGCTTCGTCAACGCTTGGTTAGCCTTCTCGCTCGTTTCATTCAGAAGGCGTGCATTCTCGGCAAATTGATTGCCTAACATCTCATTCGTCGAATTGACCGCTTCAATCGCTTTCATCTGATCATCAATCGCGCTGGCAATGAGCACCGAGACCGACATCAAATGCTGCGTTTTATCAATCGAGCTGTCGAGCGCATCCATCAGCTTATCATTCGTATCGTTAATAATATCCGTTGCGGCAATCGCTTGCTGATACAGCATAATCATTTCCGTGTACGTTTGAAGCTTGGTCACGACCTTGCGAAGGCCGCGCTCCAAATACGTTTTGCGCAGCTCATTCTCAGGCTTCGCAATTTCGTCCTCGAACATTTTTTTGAGGCGATTGCCGTATTCGACCAACAGCTGCAAATCATAAACATTGTCCAAGCTGCTGCGTTTCAGGTTGCGCATATGCACGACGTTCTCTTCCAGATTGTCGCGACCGTCCCTAAGCGACTTCACGATGACCTGTACATTCGATTTAGCCGATTGATATTTATAAATATATGCCTTCATCGGCGCTTTGCGAAGCAGCTTCTGAACGAGGCTCAGCTGTTTGCTCTTGCTCAAGTCCTCAACCTCGCTGCGCAGCTTGAGCATATTATTCGCTACCTCAGACCTCTTGCCTGACATTAGATCGGATAGCGGACGCTCCAGCATCGTTAGCGTTTGCCCGGAGCGCTCAAGCGTCTTTTGGCCTTTTTTCGTAATCTCATCCATTAGCGTATCAAGATGCATCGCATCCGTTGTCGCTACCTTCTGCATCGTGCTTTGTACTTCCTGCTCCAGCTTCTGGAGATCTTCATTCTTTAATTGAACGAGCTGTTGTGACATGTCTTATTTCTCCCTTCATTCATTTGTAATTAATCAGTAAGCCGGTATCGCTGTTGAATTAATTCAGCCTTCGTACGCAGCTCCATAAGATCCTTCTGTTCAATCGTTTTCGTATAGAAAGTAAGCTTGGAATCTACATCCTTGATCCCGTCCAGCAATAGCCGCCTGTTTTGGCGCTTCGCTTCGCCGCTTAGCCGCAGAAACGGATTGATCGTCGAGTTCAAATCCTTTCGAACCAAGCGCACAATGTTGTGATTAATGCTTGCGTCACCGAGAGCGACTAAATCCGGAATTAATCGGTTTAGCCTCGACAGCAGGGCAAGCGTCTTCTGTACAATTTCATCGTCTAAATTATTTTGCTCGCCTTCGAGTAAAATCATATCTTCGATGATTCCGATGTATTCTAATGCAGAAGCAAGCTCAGGATCTAGAACCTGCGGCGGAGCAGCTGCTGCTACAGCAGACTGCGCGGGCGCTGGGACACTAGCCGAGGCGGCTGCACTTTGTTGTTGTATTACTTGGTTCTGCGCGTTCTGCTGCAGCTCAGGCTCGCGTGTTGGCTGATTGATTTCTTTCCTGCCACTCTGCTTTAACGAGAGCCCGATCAGCATGCCAAGCGCAGGTATAGCAATCGCTATATAGGGAGAGGAAATCCAGTAAACCACAAGTCCGACTGCGTAGCTGCCTATCGCGATGCTTAACGATTTTTTTAATGATTTCATTGCGGCACCTCCAATTTAAGCTTGCTTGTCCTGAAGTATATATCCGTCATCATGATTCAATTATCTCGTTTTTGGTACAGGTAAGTCAATTTTTATAAAAATAGCAGCACTTGACGTCCGTATTGCCTTGAGCAGCAGAACTCGTACTGCGGCTAGGCTTCTATTAAAAAAAGGGAACTCTCGTCCCCTTCTTGTTTATTGCTTCATGATGAGCGGCTGCTCTACGTAGCCGGCTTGTATGCCGAACTGCGGGACAGGCGCTTCAATTTTTTTGCCTTGAAGCGCTTGCACAGCAAGGTAAGGCATGTTCACGCCCGAGAGGCATGTAATATAAAGACCGCCGGACATGCGAGGATTAATCTCAAGCAATTTTGGAATACCATTATTATAGCGAACTTGGATGTTAAAAGCATAAGGAATACGCAGCGTCGTTGCAATACGATGAGCGATATCCATCAGCTCCGGCGTGTCCTCCAGCAGATAGGTTCTACCCGTTGACTTGCGGCGAGGAATAGCTGTAATTAATTCACCTTCGGCGCTCGCCACGCAATCAATGCTGTATTCCGTACCGTCAAGCAGCTCCATCACCATTAGATTGTTGAAGCAATCCGTCGAAGACAGCGTTTCATAAGCCTGCTCAAACGTAGTAGACAAGGTTACATAGCCGTAAAGATCACTGAGCGGATCACGTTCGTTGTCGATAATCCGAAAGCCCATTCCGCCCTCTGATATCGTAGGCTTGAAGCATACCTTATGTCCGGCTGCCGTAAGCTCCTCATAGGCTTGTTTAAATTGCTCTGCCGTATTGACGACGCGGTAATCGGGAATCGCAACAAGGTCTTTGCCTTGAAGAGCTTCATAAAATTTATCCTTCTCGATCATCGAATCCAGCAGCTCGATATCGCGGCATACCATTACCTTGGTGCCAATCTGGTCAAACAAATGCACGTAGCGCGAAATTTCCTCCATATGCAGGCGCGGAATGAAAATATCAATTTCATTTCTTTTGCAGAAATCCACGCAAAATTGAACGTATTCCAGGCCAAAGACCGCCGGCTCCACATCGATATGATCGGATGCCAGCAGCGACATATGGTTAATGTCAGGATGCGTGCCAAAAAACTCAAACGGCTCGCCGTCTGGATTATTTCGAATCATATTAATATAATGGTACGCTACCGAAAACCAACGATTCATATAAACGCGTGTCATATCTATATTCCTTCTTCCCTGTCTTTAAAAGTGGTGAGGCTGAAGCATTTATGATATCCGGGCATGCTTTAAGATCGCGTCGAGCAGCTCCTCAGAGGCAAGCGCCCCTTTAGCCTTCGTAAATTGAATATGCGGATGCGCTTCATAAAAGCGGCCTAGTTCACCGTGTGACGGTGAAATTGCAAAATCAGCAGCAAGCAGCAGACTTTCATCCAGCAGGCTGTCTCCCGCCGCGTATACGAACGTAGAGGCAAGCTTCTCCTTCACATATTGAATGGCTGCACCCTTGCTTACTTTCTCTGGAACCAAATAAATTTTCCGTCCTTGAAGCGAATAGCTCCAGCCGAGCGGAGCAAGCTGCTGCTTCAGCTCCTCAAGCGGCTCATGCGGCAAATGATCCCTCTCAACAACGATCGAATAAAACAGATCATCGCACAGGTCATTCGATTTCACCCAATGGGTGGATGCGATCTTCGCGAACAAGCTGGCAATTTCCGTGTGCCCCGCGCAATGCTGCTTAACGGCATCCCGAACGAAGGTTTGCCAGTCCTGATCGATCTGTCCATTCACGAGAATGGTGCCTCCGTTGCTTACGATGACATATTCAGGACAGAATGACTCCTTGATTCCGAATATGCGGTTGTACTGCTCCGGTATCCGCGTCGTCACTGGAACGAACCTTGCAATGCCCGCTAGCTGCTGCAGTTTTTCAATGGCGGGCTTAGTCATATAAGATATATATCTGCCCTCATACAGCTCAACGGGAAACATCGCTTCAATCTCTACCTCGCCCTTCGACCTCGCCGAATAAATCAAAGTCTGGTCCAAATCGCTTGCAAAAATCATTCCGATTCCCCCTTTATCGACTTAATGATGCCACAGCATGAATAGGTCATATTCGGATATTCCTCGACGGGAACGCCGCGGTCCTTCGCAAGCAGAAGAATATGCTTCAGGTTGGCATTATCAAGTCGGTCGACAAGAATTTTCCACGGCACTCTACGCAGGAGAACACGGGTGGTCTCGCCAACACCGGGCTTTATAAGATTGATGTCCGTGATGCCAAAATCGTTCTGGATATGCGCAATATCCTGAAGACCCTGCCATGTAATCTCATTTTGCGCGGGATTCTCCTGCATATGAAGCGCCTCTGCTTTTGAGCTATCAGCTGTCTGGTTGAAATGAGCAGAGATCGTGTCCACGAATACGCTCGTCAGGTCTGCGTCTTTCCATTGCTTATAATATTTGGCGCCGTGAAAGTCATCCGGCCCGATCAGATCGTTGCGCAGCACAGTCCGGCTTATAAGACCAGACACGGTTGAATTGAGACAAGCGCTCGGAATAAGGAAATCCTCCCTTGTACCGAACGTACCCGCGCAATAGCCCGGATCTGCAAGCACGGCAAGATCGTCATTCAGCTCAAGGCCATGCTTTTGCTTCATGAGCGCGCATGCAGCCATCAGCACCTTGCGAATGGCGCCCTTCCCTGTCCAGCCGTCCACAAATTGCACCCGCTTATCCGGGTGGTTCTGATTCATGTAGAGCAAAGCATTCTCGTCAATGCCTTTGCCCCTTATAATCGAAAGGCTATAGTGCGGAAGATCGACTCCATAAACTTGCTTAATGTATCGTTTGATCAAGACACCGATTGGCGTACCGCCTCTTGCCAAGGAAGCAAGCACAACGTCAAATCCGTTTTTCTTGATAATCATTTCGGAGACAGTCCCGACCGCTCTAGCTATCCGGACAGCAGAGTCTTCGAGCGTATCATGGAACAACTGAATATATTCAGAGGTTGGCTGATACTCAATAGCGAGGCTTTCCGAGTAATGGCCGCCCGTCTGCATGGCCGCTTCCCGCACCTCGGTTCGCTGCTCTAATGAAATATCGCTCAGATCCTTAAGCAGAAAGATAACATCCTCCTGTTTATAGCTGCCCATTGGAGCAGGATCGGCTATTTTTTTGGAGCTAAAGTAAACGATATGAACATGTGGAATACCTAAGGAAATCAGAACCTGCTTAAGCTCCTCCAGTTGCGCAGCAGCTGCCTCACGCTCCATAAATAGAAACATCTCGTTATAATGACCACGCGGGATGTTATACATAAAGTTCATGACATCGGCCTGCTCGGGGGAAACGAATCGGTACGCGGATCGAACGGCATAATGAGGGTTCATATTCGGATGAATCGGACTTCGGGTACTTGATTGGTACCAGACATCTTCTCCAAGCTTAGCGGCTACCCGCATCGGAATGTACATAAATTCACCGGTTCCCATGCAAAGCGTCCTGCCGCCTGCTCGGTGCTCTCGCAGGAAAGCTGCTGCCTGATCTGCTTCCATGTCCAGTGCA
The DNA here is from genome assembly GCF_057221575.1 of Paenibacillus sp. Y660. Classification (NCBI taxonomy): domain Bacteria; kingdom Bacillati; phylum Bacillota; class Bacilli; order Caryophanales; family Paenibacillaceae; genus Paenibacillus; species Paenibacillus sp. Y660. The sequence continues at coordinate 15,608 of NZ_JBXBBJ010000039.1, forward strand.
AGGCTATCCTCCGCCGTCAAGCCAAAGCGGCCCGTATGCTTCAGGTACGCAACCTCCCCTTGTGAGGAAGGAAGGCTTGCGAAGCGGCTGTTCACATACAAGAAATCAATAACCGGCTCTAGCTCATGCTCATGCTGCTCGTCTACATGCTCCGTGCTCGCAATGGGCTCGCCCTTTACAGCTATTTGTCCGGACACGAGCGATAAGCAGTCAACACTTACGCCAAGCTCCCGTTCAAGCTCGCTGAACCCTGCAATATCCTCGTCTGAACGCCAGTCCAGCAGACTTGCAACGATATATTTTTTCTTCCCGTATCTAGCGTGCAGATCATGAATAATATTAATTGCGGTTTTGCCTGTCGTCATCTCATCGTCGACTAGAATGATCGTTTCAGCTTGCACGAAAATGGCGGGATCGTTCGCATAGCAGCGGTGTGTAGTGGCATGTGAATGCTCTTCTTCAAAATCGATGCAGGAGGTCTTATAGGCAATACTTTCCCTTGTCGTATGCAAGAAGCTGGCATCGCCATCAAACATATCGAACATGCTATGCCCAAGCCCAGTGGCCGTTTCCGCGAAGCCGATGAACAGCGTCTTCTCATCCACGGTCATCTTTTTGCTCTTCATCAAATCATAGATTTCACCGGCCGCTTCAGGCGCTTCAAAAGCGTGCAGCAGCTGTTCGATCTGAATCGGCAGCGGCTTTCCTCTGAATTGTTGATACAGCAGTCCAAGCGCGGCACCCGATAACAGGGATACATGAGGACGAACGGGGATATGCTTGCCTAGTACTTTGCTTACGAATAAAAAGCTCCGTTTTTTGTTAATGCGGGCTGCCATTTGAAATAACTGCTCCAGCGGAATATGGAAGGCATTGCTCGTAACCTCAATCGTAACCTCTAAATCTCCGATAATATTAAACGATTGCTGATTCCCGTTCTTCTGAGAGTAAGCAGGTAAAATTCTGGTTTTCATTTAGCACCCCATATATGTTCGATCTGATCATAATCCGTTTGGCCCAAGTCATATGCGGCTTAAATTCATTCATTTTGTTCGAGTAGCGGCTCTTCATTACGCCTAAGTCGCCTTGACCGTTTTCCATAATGTGCAGGGCATCCATATATTCCTCATGCGTAACGACAAACATCGCTTGCACCGGCTTGATATGGGTAGGATGGATAATCGTTTTTCCGATAATGCCATTCTCTTTATCCATGGCTACTTCACGTATAAGCCCGTCTACATATCTATTAATATAATCCATGCGCAAAATCCGTCCGTGACGACCCATGCTCTCCTCAAATGGCGTCTGCCTGAGCTGCGGCTTAAATACGCGATCGCTCTTGAAATATTCCCACACAGGCCCGGAGATGACGTAGTGGTTGTCCATCCTGCCAAATACGTTGACGATATCTGCAATGCAATCTCTTATGACGCCAATATCGTAGATCGTATGGTCCGGACTTCTGCGAAGCCCAAATAGACTCGAAAAATCCGTTGCGCCAATCCGCACATTCAGCACATATTCCTTGTACTCATTCAGCAGCTCCGCAATGCCAAGCAGCGTCTCAACTCGCTTTTCCCGGTAAATTACGTCTGAACTCTCCAATATAGGCATTCCGTACAGCACGTTGCTTGATGGCATTTTACGCTTGTTATATTCCGCAATAAGCTTTAAGTACTCGCCGCCGGTCTTCAGATTGAATTTTGGAAACACGATTCCTGTCACGTATTCGATCTCTTCCCCAAAAAACGAGAGCAGACGTCTAAGCTGATCCACGGACCGCACCCTAATGAAGATAAGAGGAATATGATCGGCTCGCAATAAACCTATCGATATATATCGACCAATCTTAAGTAGTGTTGCTTTCAGCGTCTCTTCTGCATACTCCAGCTGATTATCGCCTACTGCATCTTCAAGGTCTATCACCATAGACACGAGACCTTCGTGTTTTACGGCTACCAAATCGTCTGCTATATTATCCTTGGTTGCCGGCATATACAGCGCAGCACCAATCGCGTGAGCAATAATTTCTTTGTCAGCATCATTATTGAACTGAGCAGGAAGGGAGTAAAAGAAATTTTGCTCTTCATCATTGGTAAGATAGTTAAAATACCTCAAAGTCAACCCTCCTAAAAGTTTGTGGAGCAAAGCTGAGAGTAAAAAATATCCCTCGCAATCCAATGAGGGATATTTTAACAGCAACCTTTGTATGTGACGATCTAGACGGCTTTTGAATCTTTTTTGTTGCGTATTGCGCTAAAGATAAGCGTACCTCCAAATACGGCTATAATTAAGCCGAAGAACAAGGCATGCGGTACATGCAGATCATACGCTCCGCCGATCATTTTCGCAGCGATCAAGATGATCAGAATAAAGGCTGCTTTCTCAAGCTCGGGAAACCTCTCGATCAGTTTTAGGAACACCTGAGCAACGCCGCGCATCATAAGTACGCCGAGAATACCGCCGAGGAATAGAACCCATACCTCTTCGCTCACGCCAAATGCAGCTAGAACGCTGTCGATACTAAACGCGATATCCATAACTTCAACAGCAAGAACGGTACGCCAGAAGCCGTAGCCTTTATTTTGAACTTCAGCTTCTTCGGCTTCGCCTTTCTTGCCGATATATGGAATTAACGGAATGTTGCCAACTCGAGCAAACTTGAATTCCAGATGGAACAAGTTGCTCAGCGCAATCCATAACAGATACAAGCCGCCCGCGACTTTAATCCAAGTAATTTGTACAAGGTAAACGCCAACTCCGATTGCAATAAACCGGAATATGTAGGCTCCAATAATCCCGTAAAACAAAGCCTTCTTCTGCTGATCCTTCGGCAAATGCTTAACCATAACCGCTAATACAAGCGCGTTATCTGCCGAAAGCAAACCTTCCAATAATACGAGTGTCGCGATAATCCCCCAGTTCGTAGGATTTGTTAACACTTGCGACAGGTTGTCCCAGTGAAAAAAACTCCCGAAATTCGCAATTACGCTCTGAAAAAAATCAACCATCAGTAAATACCTCCGAATATTGCTTTATTTGCTTCCTTGAACCCATCTGAGACCCCACCCATAAGCCTCGTCAAGCTCTTTATGCCCTGAGAAGTACTGCACGAGCCGCTGTATGCTGAAGGTTTGATCGTTCACGTTCTCAATCATCGCGATAGCGCACATGCCCTTGCGATTGTTATGCTCGTCCATGCGCACTTCTATATCCGGGCCGCCTGTCTGCGAGATCGTTACGATCCCTGCCGCCTCAGCCCAGTTAGTCGCTCCTTCATAGATATAGGCATAAATGACGATTCTCTTTATCTCAGCAACCTTATTGCCATTGATTCTAAGATTCTCGCCTGTTGTAATTGAACCCGTACGATCATCGCCGTCCAAAGATATGTACGGCTCCCTCGAGAAATCACCGAACCGATTGCCTAATGCCTGAACCGTACCCTTCTGCCCGTTCTTCAATTCAAACAAGCAGCCGACATCCAAATCAACGCCGCTTGACCGGCCAAAAAATCCTGCTGATGCCTTCTTCTGGTTCCAATTCAAATTAACGACGATTTCACCGAGCGAGCCGGCACCTTTTTGCAAATTGATGACATCTCCGCGTTTGGTGAGCGAAATCTTGCTTAGGTTTACTGGAGCTGTTTTTTGTTCAGGTATCACGGGTGCAGGCGGTACAAGCGGTTTAGCCGAAATAATGGGCGGATTCAAAGGTGCTGGCGGTGTACTCGGAGCTGGCGCATCGGCCTTCACTTCAATGCCAAAGCTATTGCAAAGCGCAGCAAGCCCGCCGGAATAGCCTGATCCAATGGCGTTAAACTTCCACTCGCCATTATATCTATATAAATCTCCTACGACAATTGCAGTCTCGATAGAGAAATTTTTTCCAAGGTCATAGCGCAATATTTCGCGTCCTGTTCCTTCGTCAACAACCCGAATATAGGCATCGTTCACGTTAGAAAAATTTTGTCTTTTCGCTTCCCCATCATAGATTGTTAAGGTAAAGGAAATTCGTTCTATTGCTTGAGGAACATCGTTGATTCGTATCATCACTTGTTCCCTATCGACTTTCCCTGCAAAGCTTCGTTTGTTGTCGCCTATCAGCTCAATAGAGGCGCTTGCGTCCTTCGGATTGCTATAAAAAATCAAATCCTGATCACCAGCTGTTTTCCCGTTCGCGCGAAGTAGGAAGGCTGAGAAATCAACATCAATGCCTGCTGTGCTATTCCAACCCATCCCTACAAGCAGGTTTCTAAAAGAAGGGTTATTTTTAGTAATATCTGCTTTCTGGCCTTTCAATAATGCTAGCTCCATGCGTAAACCGCCCTTCGGTAAAATAGAAAAGGGTGACAAATCACGCTAGCCCTGCCACCCTATTCGTCGTATAAATTACACGGATAGTCCGTAGTTGCGGCAAAGCGCAGCCAATCCGCCCGAGAACCCGGAGCCAACCGCTTGAAACTTCCAATCCGCGCCTTGACGGTACAGCTCACAAAATACGATTGCTGTTTCAACAGAAAAATCTTCGCCAAGATCATAACGAAGCACTTCTCTTCCCGTTGTCTCATCAACCAATCGCACGAAAGCATTCGAGACTTGTCCGAAATTTTGATGTTTGGACTCGGCATCATGGATTGTAACGCTAATCCCGATTCGCTGAATGTGAGCAGGAACCTTAAGAAAATCAATCTTGATTTTCTCGTCGTCTCCATCGCCTTCGCCCGTACGGTTATCGCCCGTATGCTCAACTGCGCCGTTATAGGCTATCAAGGCGTTATAGAACACAAAATCCTTCTCATCCTTAGCCTTGCCATCCTGATGCAGAAGAAACGCACTCGCATCCAGGTCAATTTCCCCGCCGCCGGTATACTTATTCGTATCCCAGCCTAGACCAAGAACTACCTTTGTAAGTGCTGGATTGGTTTTGGTAAGATCAATTCGCTGTCCCTTGGAAAGATTGATGGACATCGTTCTTCTCCTCCTTAACGTAGGCTAGGTTTGAACGCCGAAGTCGCTGCAGAGCCCTTCTAAAAACCGCTGCCTGCTGCACTAAATTTCCACTCGCTGTTATACTTAATGCTTTCATCGTCGCCTGCGTGGAATTTGCGATAAAACAAGCTTCTTTTATCTCAAAAAAGGGCCGCCACTGGCGACCCTTTACGGGTAGATAGAACGATTAGTTGGTAGCTAGACCGTAGTTGCGTGCAAGACCGCCAAGGCCGTCTTGGAAGCCGCTTCCGACTGCGCTGAATTTCCATTCGCCGGAATGACGGTAAAGCTCGCCCACAATTACAGCCGTTTCAACGGAGAAATCTTCTCCAAGATCGTAACGGATAAGCTCTGTGCCGCTTTGCTCGTCAACGATACGAACGAAAGCGTTGGATACTTGTCCAAAGTTTTGGCTGCGTTCTTGTCCATCATAGATCGTGATGCAGAATGCAATTTTGTCCGTTTCTGCAGGTACAGCAGAGAGGTCAATGCTTACTTGCTCATCGTCGCCGTCGCCTGCGCCTGTACGGTTATCGCCCGTGTGAACAACGGAGCCATTGCTGTTTTTGGGGTTGTTGTAGAAAATGAAGTCCGACTCGGAGCCAGCTTTTCCTTGTGCATTCAAGCAAAATACTGATGCATCAAGGTCAAAGTCTTTTCCGCCGTCATATTTATTAGTATCCCAGCCTAAGCCTACCGTAATTTTTGTCAGACCAGGGTTTGTTTTCGTAAGATCGATTTTTTGACCTTTGGATAAGCTGATTGCCATTTGAAATGACCTCTTTTCTGGGTAAATTATTGGTATTGACGAGCAAAGATATCAACGTGGGCAGCATGAGTGCCTTCGCCAATTGCATTAAACTTCCATTCACCGCTGTGTCTGTAAAGCTCACCGACGACCAATGCTGTTTTACCAGAATAATTATCCGTCAAATTGAAACGAATAAGCTCTTGATTGTTGGCTGGATTTACGATGCGGATAAAAGCCGATTTAATCATACCAAAATCTTGACGTCTGGATTCACATTCGTAAATGTTGACCACGCAAAGAATTTTGTGAATATGGTCCGGAACGCGGTCAAGCTGAACGATAATTTGTTCATCATCGCCATCGCCTTCGCCCGTAATATTGTCGCCCGTGTGGACGACGGAACCGTCACCGCTCTGCTTATTATAGAAACAAACGAGATTTTTCTCGCCGCTTAGCTTGCTGTTAGCATCAAGCAACAAAGCTGATGCATCACAATCCACGTTAGCCGCCTTCTTCATTCCGAAGAAACCGCCCTTCACTTCAGCAGGATCCCATCCCAATCCAACGATTACTTTGGTAAGACCGGCATTTCCTTTTGTTAAATCAACCTTTTGACCTTTAACGAGAGAGATACCCATTGTATTGCACCCCCTTTCCATAAGGTAAACGACTAGAGTAAATAAATAGCTGGTATAGTTGCATTAGTACTACCCAACAATACGCCTATTCGACATGTAAGTTCCAAAAAAAAAGTGTGATCACTACATTATTCTACAAAACCTGAATATTACCTCTTCTTTACGGAAACTCCACATGAGAATAGCGGTATTGAGAGAAAGCTCCATCTCGGAGCGTTCTGCTTTTAATTTTATAACAACCGACATTCCAATTACAAATTTCTTCAAATAAAGAAACATAAAGGGATCATTATCGCTAAAACAAGTCGTATTCAAGCCATTTAACCGACATCTTATTATTCCCTGCTCGTCCACTAAAAAAAAGCTGGAAAAAACAGAAAATAAGCGAGATAATTATAAATAGTAAATACGTATTAACGAGGTGTTTGTATGGAATTTATAAAACGGAATAAAACAGGTCTTATCTTCGGTGCCTTGCTCCTCATTAATGGGTTGTTTTTGTTATCGATCCTCCTTTCGAAAAAATAAAATTAACAGCGCAAGCCTGCTGGCCATACGCCTATTATCGTAACTTTTTACGTTTTTCCTCAGCTCCCAATAATCTGCAATGCAGATAACAATGTATACTCATCTGAATATAAAATATTTTTTGCATTAAGATGATTATATATGCCAAAGAAACAAGAAAGGGAGCTATCGCATGGATAGTTCCCTTGTTGTGCTGCAATTGCAAAGTTTCTTATTCAGCTCAGATAAAGGAGAACGAGGATGGCTATCCAAGAACTAAATGAAGCATCGTTGCACAATATGTTGCTTGCCGATAGCGGCAAAGCTGCTGTATATTTCTTCACCCCTTTGTGCGGCACATGCAAAATCGGCGAACGCATGCTGGAAATTGCTGAATTGACCGGCATTTCGGTCCCGCTTTACAAGTTGAATATCAACTATGCGCCGCTACTCCGTGAGCAATGGCAAATTTCAAGCGTTCCGTGCTTGGCAATCGTCGAGGATGGCGAACTGATTCAGAAGGAATATGCGATGCAGTCCGTTGACCATGTCTATCTGATGCTGAAGTGAGTGTACTATGCATGGTTCCGCTAACGACGCTGAAGCAGGCTTTCGTCTTGTGCTGCACGGGCTGGCGACAGAGCGCTTCATGCGCTGCTTGTCGAGCTAAAGCAGAAACAGCAGCAGCAAGGCTCTTATTAAGCAACCCCACATCATAAAAAGAAGGCAACCACCGTTATTCACGGGATTGCCCTTCTTATTTTGCCGCATTATTGACGCGTTACAGTAAAGCCCTTCTTCTCAAGCAATGGCACGATGCCATCCTCGCCTAGCATATGTGCTGCGCCAACAACGACAAAGTAGGTTTTCTTAGCAGTGTCGTTCAAATAGCCCGTAACTTTATCGACCATTGGAGCGTTGCGGTCTGTAAGCAATGCTTTTCTAAACTCCTCGTTCGAAGACGTTGAGTTGGTCAGCTCAAGCAGCTGCTTCTCGTCCCCGGTTACCCACATTTCTGTAAGCTTCTCGATGCCGGAATCCTCTTTATAATAATTTGCAAGGGAAGTGTTCAACATCTCCTCCTGCAGCTTATTAGAGAAACCATCAAACATTTTTAGCTGATATTCGATCGATTCAAGCTCAAGAATTGGCTTCTTGCTCGCTATAGCCTGCTGCAGGAAATGAGCATCGATTCCGATTCCCGGATTAAAGCCTGATTTTGCCGTTGTGAGGTAATTGATCGTGGAAGTCACGCTCCAAGGCTTGTACGTATCCAGCACATTTTCGGCCAAGCCGTTCGCCTTCAAAATCTCTCCCAGCTTCTTATACGCATCTGCGGAAATATGATCCTTAAGCGTTGTGTTATCTTTATAGACGCTTAGATCAAGCACAAGCTTCTTAACTTCAGCGTCATTCATTTTCGAAATATCCGCCTCTACGGCCAAATAGTCGGAAGCCTCATAGGCTTTCTGAATTTCCGGACGAAGCGGATACATCGCTTGGTTCGCAATATGTATCGAGCCTAGCAAATACACCGTGTTGCCCGCATTCTCCGTTTTCCATAGGAAGCCGCGGCTCGGCTCCTTAACTTCAAGGGATACGGCACGCTTATCTTTGTTCCAAGATACTTTGTAGCCTGCCGCCTCGCTTGCCGTGCGCAATGGAATATAAACGTTGCCTTTAACAAGCTTAGGAGCTACAAGCAACCCTTGCTCGGTTTCGTTAATCATTGCCCCAAGATTGTCAATTTGGAATAAAAGGACCAGTCCTTCCTTCTTGCCGGAAATAACTTGGTTCTTCTGGTCCCAGCTTACTTCGAAACCAAGCTTCTCAAGCAGCAGCTTCGCTGGAACAAGCGTCGTTCCCTTCTCTATAATCGGCTGGAACTCGCCAAGCTGTACCTGCTGGTTCTCTACCCAAACCGTTACTGGCTTGGATTCCGCTTGTACGTTAGTTACGAATGAAAATAGTAGTGCTAGAGTTAGAAATAGTGCTGCAAATTTCTTCATAATTGGACCTTCCTTCATTAGTGATCGGCCTTAAACCGTATTTTCTTTATTACGAACAAATAGCCCCTAACGTTCCATATTTTACATATAGGACCCACGCAATAACAATATCGGAAAATACCATTTTTGTTTTCGTTGCGTCTTGTAATTGGAGTAATATATAATGCGCTTTAAAACTGGAGAGATATTGTTCGTCAATAAAAAAAGACACGCTCAGCTATAAACAGGCGTGTCTTTCTCGAGTTATAAAACAAATTTATTACTCAAACGAATATCCCAAAAAGCAATCGGCATTTCTCATGCTGGGGCTAGAAATATAGATTTGATGCCGTAGCGGCGAGTTCCGTAAGGTTAGCCGTTTGATTTGGTTTCCAGCGGTTTAAGTCTCGCTTCAATCTGCGCACGCTGCGGCTCCAGGAACGGTGGCAATGCCAGCGCTTCGCCCAAATGGTTAATATCTTCATCAGTAGCGAAGCCAGGACCATCAGTAGCGAGCTCGAAAAGGATGCCGTTTGGCTCACGGAAGTAAAGCGACCGGAAATAGAAGCGATCGACGAAGCCGGAGTTAGGAATGCGTACTCCGCGAATATGCTCAATCCACTCGCGTAGCTCGTCGTCGTTGTCAACGCGGAACGCTACGTGATGAACACCGCCATGGCCCTGCTGCTCGCGCGGCAAATCATGCCGTTCCTCGATATGAATCTCGGCGCCGCTTCCGCCTTCGCCGGTTTCGAATACGACGATATCCGGCTGGCCTGCAATCGTGGACGGGTACTTCCCTTTTTCGCGGAAGCCCATCAACTGAGTGAGTACGAGCACGGTCGGCTCAGGATTTTTGACCGTAAGCTGTACTGGTCCAAGTCCGAGAATGCCGAATTCAGCAGGCACCGGGCTTTTATCCCATGGAGTGCCGCCTTTGACGCCTTCGTTATGTTCATCGGATACGAGCACGAGACGCTGCCCCTCAAAATCTCTAAAAGCAATCGTATTGCGGCCTGCGCGTTCCATGATCTCGTCATGGTCAACGCTGAACTGCTCGAAGCGTTCCTTCCAACAGCGCAGCGCTTCATCATTCGCCACCCGTAGAGATAGGGATGAGATGCTGCTTGTTCCCGCACGGTTTTTACCTGTCATCGGAAATTCGAAGAAGGTAAGCTCCGTTCCCGGATTTCCTTTCTCATCGCCATAAAACAAGTGATAGACCGAGGTCTCGTCTTGATTAACCGTCTTCTTCACTAAGCGAAGACCTAGCAGCTTCGTATAAAAGTCAAAGTTGCCGGATGCTGTACCTGTAATCGCGGATACATGGTGAATGCCTTTAAGTTGCATAATAACAACCTCCCACTATAAAGTAATGTTTTCTCCTGTTTTCTCACTCATTCTTAGATTTACAACTTTGACACCTTAGAGGTGAGGGAGAAATGTTGGTATAAATCATATTTTTCTGCAAAAACCGCTGG
>NZ_JBXBBJ010000040.1:0-24992 GCF_057221575.1 Paenibacillus sp. Y660
CTTATACTTCATTTGTGCGCCTCTTTTCGTATGTGGGTTTGTCCTTCCCGGAACAATTCACAGTATACTAGAGGCGCATTTTTCATTCAAAGCTCAAATTACTTCATTACAGGAATGGCTCCTAAAATGATACTTTTTTTCAAATCATACCATCTGTCGTAATTTGTTACAATATGTAAAAATAAGAGGAAATTTAACTGCTTAAAATATAAAAAAGCTGCAGCAAGAAGGAGTACCCTCTTTACTACAGCCTAATTTGGCGCTAACTATTATTTGGCGTTATAGAAAACTTCCAGTTCACGGACTACCGCCGCAAGCGATCCGTCTACGCGAGTCTGGCGTTGTTCCTTGTTGAACAACGACGCGATTTGTTCAGGGAATTGCTGCTCGATGCCGCAAAGCTCAATTGCTTCATTGAACTTAGCCGGATGAGCTGTCGCAAGCGAGATCGTAATCCCCTCGTTGCTGTATTTGTCAGCTGCTGCTACGCCGCAAGCCGAATGCGGATCGAGCAAGTAGCCGTTTTCCGCTTCATATTTCTTAATCGTGCTCAAGCACTCTTGTCCTTGGACGCCATGCGCTCCAAATTCCGCTTGCACCCGGCTCAGCGCATCTCCAGAAATGACAATTTGTCCTTCTGCTTTGAACTGATCCATTAGATTGCGGATTTGTGCGGCATCCTCGCCGAGCACGTAATACAAGTAACGCTCAAAGTTGCTTGCTACTTGAATATCCATCGATGGGCTGTACGTGCTGCGGAAATCTCCCGGCTTGTACACACCCTCGAGGATAAAGCGCTCCAAAATATTGTTCTCGTTCGTAGCTAAAATAAGCTTGCCAACCGGAAGCCCCATACGCTTCGCTAGGTATCCTGCAAAAATATCGCCGAAGTTGCCTGTCGGTACGCTAAAGTTCACCTGCTTCGCATCCGTCATCTTCACGACTTGGAAGTAGGCGTAGAAGTAATACACCGTTTGCGCCAAAATACGGACGAAGTTGATCGAGTTGATCGCCGCCAGATGATTGCTCGCCTTAAAGTCGAGGTCAGCGAACAAGTCCTTAATCATACGCTGGCAATCATCGAAGTTGCCGTCCACTGACAGATTCAGCACGTTATCCTCTTGAACCGTCGTCATTTGAAGCTCCTGCACTTTACTTACTTTGCCATGCGGGTGCAAAATACAAATTTTGATGCCTTCCTTGCCTTTGACGCCCTCAATGGCCGAAGCGCCTGTATCGCCGGAGGTTGCTCCGAGAATATGAATTTTTTTATTTTGCTTAGCCGCTACATACGTATACAGCTGACCCATAAATTGCAGGGCGATATCTTTAAACGCAAACGTTGGACCGTGGAACAGCTCCAGCAAATAAAGATCATCCTTCAACTTACGAACCGGCGTCACTTCCGGATCACAGAAGGTCGAATAGCTCGCATATACCATATCTTTCAGATCTTGCTCAGGAATTTCACCATTCGTAAAATACGAGAAAATCGCAAGCACCAGCTCCTGATAGCTAAGCTCCTGCCATTCCTTCAACGTTTCCGCGGAAATAACCGGAATTTCGTTTGGTACAAGCAGACCGCCATCATTGCCAAGACCCATCATGAACGCATCGATAAATCCTATTTTGCCAACATTCCCTCTTGTACTGATGTACTCCATTTGTAAATAGCCTCCTACATACGCACAATTATCGTCAAATATCGTTATTTAAATCATATCATCGTTTGCCGTAATAATCGATTGTTTTCACAATAGTATATCATTTTGTTCACATTCGCTAAAGGTTAGGCTTAATCAAATGCCTTCATCCACGACAAGACCAAAAATCGTCGCAAACGTAATCGCCTGCGCCGGCGAGATGATGCAGCGTCGCAAATCCTCAAGCGCTACGCCTAAACCGCTAAATTCGCAGCTGCTTATGTCAATACCGCCAAGCTTCGTCTGGGACAGCTGCGCTTGATCGATATTCACTTCTCTTAAATAAAATTGCGCCAAAGTCATGTTGGACATGTCGGCTTTGGCAAGCGAGCTTTTCTCAAACTTGACGCCCTTGGCGTTCGAGAAGCGCAGCACGGCATAATCGGCAACACATTGCTCGAACAAGACGTTGCGCAGCGTCGAGCCGGTAATATCCATGCCAAGCAGCTTGCAGTTATGGAAAGAAACCCGGTGCATAATCGCTTCGCTCAGATCAATATTCGATAAATCGCAGTTTTCAAAACGCACATCGGTAAACTCCGCTTTCCGCAAGCTCGTCCCCCGGAACACCGCATTATTGAATACGACTCTATCGAAGCATGCCTTATAAGCCGATTGATTATGAATGCCGCAATCTTGAATGAGGCTGTCGCTAATCTCATGCTCGTCCGCCCACTCGTAATCGGGGACGTCGATTGCTGTTAGCCCCTCCGGTATTTTAGGCGCTTCAATTTTTTCTTTTTTACTGGACATATGTATGAGGACCTGCCTTTATGATGTATTAGCTTCAACTTCTCTCTATTATACACCTCTCCGCTAATGACTTCTTCCTCATCCCCATCTATAATGTGAATAAATAGAGGATCAGAGTGCGAGGTGCGAAATGAAATACGAAATGACGCTAGAGCAGCGCGATCATATCATGGGAAAACTGACTGAGGAGCAACGTCATTTTTTGCATCATGAGCTGGTTAGAGGCCGGAGAACGTTGTTCGCACGGCAGCTGGTGCGCAAAAAATGCCAATTCATCCCCGAGGATGCCCAGTTTGAGGATATAGAATCTTTTATCGAGGAATGGGATTATATCGGGTTTACCGATAGCGGCGAGGTGTCGCCGCATACGAAATGCGAATGCGGCAGATCGCTGCGCTATCAGCACCAGGTGCGTCATCTGCCTACGAACACGATACGTTATTTTGGCATTGAGCATCTGCAGTTGCACACCGGAATCGATGCGAAGGCTATTTCGGATATTATGAAGGGCTTTGACGTGCTCGATGGCGAGCTTAACGAAATGCTCATCAAATACCGGGATGGCTGGCAGCTCGACCAGCATCTCTTCCTGCCGCTGCCATCTGAGCTGGAAGTGCCGCCTGATATTCAAGCTCATTTGGACGCTAAGCTACCGCTGCTCGACAGGCAGCTGGCAAGGCTGCGCGGCAGACTGCGCGAGCTTGATCAGGCGAGCAGACAAAAGAGGATTGCAGCCGCGCTTACCTATTTTAATGAGCCGGAAGACGATGGGGATGCGCAAGAAAGCAGCAGATCGTTTGTCGTCCCCGAAGAGCTGCAAGAGAATCATGTAGGACAAGCTGCGTTCAACTTTAGCGAAGAGGAGGCCGCTCAGGTCGCTTTCAGCTTTGAGGAAACAGATGACGGCCAAGCAGCATTTGTTTTCGACGATACGTCGAGCAGTCAGGGCGCCTTCGTCTTCGACGAAATGGAAGAGAGCCAAGGGGCTTTCGTATTTGATGAGCCTGCACCTTCGGTTAATCAGGATGCTTTTGCCTTTGAGGAAGCTGGCAAGAAGCTGGGAGCAGCCGCACTCAGAGAAGCGGAACTGAGCAGCAGCAGCTCCCAGAGCTCAAGTCCCTTTTACCTTTCTCCTCCTGCACAACGTGTCGTTGATGACGCCTTGAAGTATGGGCGCATCAGCACGCTGGCGATATCGAACTTCTTGATCGAGCAGAAGCTCGTTCGGGATGAGAGGATGTCTACCGGCAAGCCGGGCATCTACATTGCCGTTGCCGCGTACTTGGACAAGCTTGAAGCAGCAGGCTTATGCGAGCTTGTCTCGAGCAACTCAGAGGATCGTAATTACTCCAGTACGAGCATCCGCAAATAAAATTGGCTCCGTCTATATCTCTCAGTACAAACAACCCTCTTCCTGTCGGAAGAGGGTTGTCTATCATTATACAATCACACGCCGATTCCACTCGATAAGCACACATAGGTTCTTAAAGACAACAAACTCTGGTTGCTCTTCCCCTATAAGCGCTATACGTGCTTATTGCAACCTCTCTGCCAAAAACACACGCAGATTCCACTCGATAAGCACACATAGGTTCTTAAAGACAACAAACTCCGGCTGTTCTTCCCCTATAAGCGCATATATGTGCTTATTGGGACCATCCCGGCAAAATCACACGCCGATCCCACTCGATAAGCACACATAGGTTCTTATAGACGACAAACTCAGGATTCTCTTCTCCTTTAAGCGCATATATGTGCTTATCACGACCTTTCTGCCAAAATCACACGCCGATCCCACTCGATAAGCACACATAGGTTCTTAAAGACAACAAACTCAGGATTCTCTTCCCCTTTAAGCGCATATATGTGCTTATAGCAAGCTTTTTGCCCAAAACACATGCCGATTCCACTCGATAAGCACACATAGGTGCTTATTGACAACAAACTCAGGCTACTTTTCCCCTGTAAGCGCATATATGTGCTTATAGCGACCTTTCTGCCAAAATCACACGTCGATTCCACGCTATAAGCACACATAGGTGCTTATTGACAACAAACTCAGGCTACTTTTCCCCTGTAAGCGCATATATGTGCTTATCATGACCTATCTGCCAAAATCACATGCCGATTCCACTCAATAAGCACACATAGGTTCTTAAAGACAACAAACTCAGGCTACTCTCCCCCTGTAAGCGCATATGCGTGCTTATCACGACCTCTCTGCCAAAAACACACGCCGATTCCACTCTTTAAGCACATATAGGTTCTTAAAGACAACAAACTCAAGCTACTCTTCCCCTATAAGCGTACCGTCTATTCAATCAACCCTTCATCCTTCAACCACTGCTCGGCAACTTCGCGAGCCTGCATTCCTTGCAGATCCACCTTGCCATTCAGCACCGACATCGCTCGGTCATCGATTTTGCCAGCGAGCAGATTAAGCACCTCTGCTAGTTCAGGATGCTCCTTAAGCGTGTCCATGCGGATGATAGGTACAGCGTAATAGGGTGGAAAATACTGCTTATCGTCCTTAATGACCTTGAGATCGAATGCTTCAATCCGGCCATCTGTGGAAAAAGCGTCATTCACATCCGTCGTTCCTTCTTTAACCGCACTATAGGTTAGGCCAGGGTCCAGCCCCTTCACTTCCTTGAATTTCATTCCATAGGCTTGCTGTAAGCCAATATATCCATCCGGACGCTCCAAAAACTCATGTGTGGCGCCAAGCACGAACTTGTCGGATTTCCGAGCCAAATCGGTAAAGGTTTCGATTCCCTCCTGCTCGGCGCGCTTTCTGCTCATCGCCAGCGTATACGTATTGTTGAAGCCGATTGGCTTCAGCCAAGTCACATTGTAGTTTTTCTCATAAGCAGCCTTCACGCGCTCGTACGTTTCCTCCGGTTTGCCGCCAAGCGGCTCCTCCTTCAGAACCGAAGTCCAGCCCGTTCCCGTATACTCCGGGTAAATATCGATGTTGCCTTTAACGAGCGCACTATGAGTCACCTGCGAGCCTCCGAGAAAAGGTTTGCGTTCGACCGTCAGGTCTGTCTTCGCTTCAATTAACGAGGCCATCATATGCGTCAAAATATCCTGTTCGGTAAAGTTCTTCCCGCCAACGACGATGGGGTCGGATCCAAATGGATTTCCTTTCGCCACTATGCCCGCCGCTATTGCAAGAATCAGCACCGTACCTAGTCCAATACGCAATCCTTTAGCGAGCTTGGACGTTTTTTTGCCTCGCTTGCGCATCCCTTTTGGAGTTACGGCTCTCTCCATCCATCCTAATAAGTAGTCGAAGAGCAATGCCAATAACGCTGAAGGTATCGTTCCTGCCAAAATCAATTCCGTATTGACCGTCGATATGCCCCGGAAAATCAAATCGCCCAGCCCTCCCGCTCCGACAAGCGATGCTAGCGTGGCAACGCCGATCAACATGACCGTCGCTGTGCGAATACCCGCCATAATGACGCTCAAAGCAAGCGGCAGCTCCACCTTCAGCATCACCTGCATGCTCGTCATCCCCATACCGATTCCAGCTTCCTTGATCGGCTTCTCCACGTTCATAATACCGGTGTACGTGTTTCTCAGAATGGGCAGCAGTGCGTAGACGGTCAGGGCAACGATAGCTGGAAACATCCCGATCCCTAGAATCGGGATCATAAACCCGAGCAAGGCTAAGCTCGGAATCGTCTGAAATAGGGAAGCAACACCGATAACCGAAGTCGCCAGCCTAGAGTAACGGGTGAGCAGCAGCCCGAGTGGAATCGAAATCACGATCGCGATCAGAAGAGCGATAAACGAAAGCTCGATATGCTCCATGGTCGCCCTATAGATATCTTCTTGCCGGCTTGTAATCACATCCCAGAATTTCATGGCTTCCTCCCTGTTAAATCTGCTTAAGCAGAGCGTCAATTAGACTGGAATTGGTGACTAAACCGGCCAATAAGCCGCTAGGATGCACGACAGGCAAGCTGTATAAGCCATGTTCCCGCATAAGATCCACGGCATCGGCAACGCCCGTTCCAACAACGATGGTTGGAACATCGGATTTCATGATGTCCTGCAGCGTCAAATCCTCATGATGGTACTGCTCCTCCAGCATTTCTTTCGTCACAATACCCTTCAAATGCCGATTCTTATCGGTAACGAGCAAGCTGGTTACGCGGTGCTGCTTCATCAGCTTCGCCCCATGAGCAAGACCGCGCGTCAACGAAACGGTAACGGGATTCGATACCATGACATCCTCCACCGTCAGCTGCTCTGATTCATTTAATCGGTTGCCTCCGATAAACGTTCGGACAAAATCGTTTTTAGGGCGTCGAAGAATACGATCCGGGGTATCGGCCTGCACGATCTCGCCGCCTTGCATCAACACGATGCGATCGGCGATCTTCAGCGCTTCATCCATATCATGCGATACGAAAACAATCGTTTTCTTCACTTCCTCCTGCAAATGAATCAATTCGTCCTGCAGCTGTTCCCGGCTGATCGGGTCCAGCGCGCTAAACGGCTCGTCCATCAGAATGATCGACGGTTCCGCAGCAAGCGCACGAATGACACCGATACGCTGCTGCTGGCCGCCGCTCAATTCTGCCGGATAGCGATCTCGGTATTCACTTGGATCTAGACCTACCATTTCCATCAATTCATCAATCCGCTTCTCGTATGAATCTTTGGCGATACCCTTCAGTTTAGGCACGACCGCTACGTTTTCTTTGATCGTCATATGCGGAAACAAACCGATATGCTGAATAACGTATCCGATATTTCTTCGCAGCTCCACGGGGTTGATGAGGGAAATATCCTTACCGCCGATCAGAATTTGACCAGAAGAAGGCTCGACTAGACGATTAATCATCTTCATCGTCGTCGTTTTCCCGCACCCGCTCGGCCCGATTAGTGTGATCAGCTCCCCCTCCTTGATCTCGAGATCGATTCCTTTTAGCGCAGTCATTCCATCGTTATATCTTTTCGTCACGTTTTTGAACTGTATCAATCAGACACCTCGTGTTAGTCAGAGTAGAACTGGTTGGTGTTATTCTATCCAACAGCACTTTACCTATGCTTCCCTCTGCATACAAAAAAAGCACCATTCCCGCTAGGGGAGTGATGCTCGGTTTAATACAAAATTCACTAACCATTTATTAATTCCCTTAATTTATTTGCATGTATTACAGGAATTTCATAACCCTCATTGGTATTTTCAAGGTCTACCAATAGCCCTTTCGTATCCCTATTTGTACCTAATGAAAGATGGAAAGCTTTTGTTCTTTGATCCTGAAATTTTATCTTCAAATTGTATTCTGCCACATAATTGATGATACCTGGCATTTTCTCTGCACGATCTAAAGCATTTTTGAAGACTTGAAATGATTGGAGATCATTGAATTGCAGGTCTGTAATTATAAGGTTGCTACTTGTATTTGGAGTTATTCGATTAACCTGCTCATTAGCTTAATGGTGAATAGGCAAAAATGGTTCCTTTTAATTCCTTGAATGCTGCATTTGACTTCTTTGTTTATCCAGCACTTCTAAGTAAAGCACATGCAAAAACTTTTTAATATTTACTCTCCCCTTCTCCGGCTTCTGCTTCTCGTCCATCTCTTTCATTTTTAACCGAATGTCTTGAAAATCAAAATAAAGCGGCGCGTAATGTTCAAATTTAGGATTGCTGTAGTCAGTCAAGCCGATGCTCGCCAGATTTGCGAGAGCGTTCATGAGCGTACGGCGAATCCGCTGCTCTACCGCTTTGCCATCTTTGCCGTGATCATGCTGAGCCCGGGCTGCAACCTCGTATAATTCTTTGAGCGGCGGAAGCGTATCTGCTTTATTTTGCTGAATAAGATACTCCATCATTTCAATCATGTCTCTGCTTCCTATTTCACCGACAATTCCCAAATCCCTCAAAATAGGCTGTACCGTCTCGCGAACGGACATTTTCCTCGGACTGTTCCCCAAATCCGTATTCAAATTGCTCAGCTTTGCCATAGAGTCTTTCATTTCATTTAAATATTTGTCTGTTTTCCATTTCTCGTTCACTTTGGACAATACGGCTCGAACCTCAACCAGGTTGATTGGTTTTTGAATATAATATTCAATTCCGGCCTGGTACGCCTTCCCGATCATTTCCTTGTTTTCGATTTGCGAGATCATCACATATTTGCCGTTGTAGCCCTTCAGCTTTAAATTGTTAATCGTCTCGATGCCATCCTGCTCAGGCATTAATAGATCCATGAGCACGATGTCTGGATTCGCACCCAAAACTGCTCTCTCCCCTTCGCTCCCATTCTCTGCAGTAACGATCACTTCGCCAAGCCAGCTTTGTTCAATAATGTTCTGAAGCATCCATATGCTAGCCGCATCATCATCGACAATACCAAATGAAAGCATCGGTCTTCACACCCCTATTTTTAAAGTATGGGTCGGAAAAGCTGCGACAAAGGTTGTTTCCTCGAACGGTTTGGATACTTTCAAGCGAAGCTTGCCGCCTGATGCTCGTACGATGTCGCGAACATGCGACAAGCCAATTCCAGTAGCCGCATATCCCTCATGGTTGAATTTTGTTGTAAATCCCGGTTCAAAAATAATCTCCTTATTCGGCTCCGCGATACCTGCTCCCGTATCCGTTACGGCCAGCACTGTATCATCCTCCTGCTCGAAAACACGAATCCGAATCGTCCCCTTCGTATCGATGGCCTCCACTGCATTAGCAACGAGATTGTTAAGCACGGTCAATAACGGAATATAATACGTTGTTGCATAGTCGGTTCCTATCCATGTCTCATATTGGACTTCTTTCTTCAGCATTTTGCTATAGTCGTCATTGGATTGGATAACGAAAGCAATGATTTCCGCAAGCGTCATATCGGAGGCCGATTCAGGATCGAACAGCTTCAACAGTCCGGATAAAATGCGCTGGGAATCCTTCTTCACCTCATGAATCTGCTGCGTGATGTCCAGCATAGATCGGCTTAACTTCTTTTCTCCGGCATCATTCAGCTTCCCGTACAAATCATGGCTCTTCGCCGTAATTTGCTCAATTGCATCCATCGATTTTTTCAAATAAAACACTTCTCCATACAGGCCGGAACCGAATTGAAGCATTTGATCCATTCGTTTTTTCTGTTCGTTATGTACGACCCGCATCTGGCTAATCATCAAGCTGCTGAACAAGCCGACAACAAATAGGCTCCGCACAACAGAAGTGGCACCAATGAGCATCCATTGCTCCGAATAGAGATAAGGCAAATGAAAGAGGAGACTGCGAGCAAGCAGCTCTATCTCATTAGATATGAAATCAATGGCCGAAATCATACCAGCTAATAGAAGAGGATGCAGCTTAGGCAAGTAAACGTGAGCTTGTTTCATTCCGATTGCAAAAATGATGTAATAGAGCGCCGCCGATAAATGTGTCTTCATGCTTGCGAGGAGCAAAAATGTCTCATGAGATACAAGTTCGTCGATTGCCGTTCGGAAAACAAGCACCGTAAACCCCGTAATCACTCCCGTATATACATAGGACAAATGTCTCGCTAACAGCAGCATAAGAAGAAAAGCGCTGCTTCCGAGCCCAATACGAAACAAATCTCCGCTAAAGGGCGTTATTTTAAACTCCCCTGCTACTGCAGTTACTACTGCTATAAGTATCATTTGCACCCATACGTTATTCGTATTTTTTCGCAAACAATCCCCTCCAGTTAAAATAATTGTAAACAATGATCCATTATTTTCATATCCTTTTTTGAATATTGCGACAATGGTCACATAAAAAAAGCCGACCTCTATCGAAGTCGACTTTCCGATCTCTTCAACCTTTAAACCATTTTTGTCTCAAACTTTTTCGCAATTAAGGATAAGGCATAATTGACAACAAAGTATAGGAGTGCGGCAAACAGGAGCACGGGAATTGCATAAGCAAAGTTTTGCCCGATCACTATTCTCGATTGGTTCATGAGCTCCGGCAAGGCAATAACAACACCTAAAGACGTATCCTTCAATAACGAAATAAATTGGCTAACCAGCGGCGGTACCATGCGGCGAAGCCCTTGCGGCAGCACGATATGCCATAACGTAGTCATTTGGCTGAGGCCGGAGGAGCGCGCCGCTTCGATTTGCCCCTTATCGATAGAATTCAAGCCGCTGCGGACGACCTCCGATATCATAGCCCCTTCGAACAAGGTCAAAGCAATAATGGTCGCGTACACGGGACCAAGCTGAATGCCGACTTCCGGCAAGGCGAATCGCGTGAAAAAAATAATGAGCAGCAGCGGTAAATTTCGAATGAGCTCAACGATTATGCTAAAAATCGGTGATACAATGGGAACCTTCATATAACGAACAGTGCCAACAATCGCACCAAGCACAAAGCTAAATATAATGGAGATAAACGCCACTTTAAGCGTCAAATAAAACCCTTCTAAAATAAATTTCACATTGTCCATTGTAAAAGCGTTGGCAAAATCCATTTGTCCTCCTCCTCTCTAATCGCGTTTAGCTAGTCTTCGCTCCAATTGAAGCGCCACATAACTTAATGGAAGAGTCAGCACCAAATAAAAGAGACCGACAATGATATAGGTATCCATGTAGATATATGTTTTGCTAGCCACCTTATCGCCAAAGTACATAAGATCGAGGCCAGCGAACACACTAAGCACCGATGTATTTTTGACCAAGTTAATAAATTGGTTGCTGAGGGGGGGATGACGATTTTGATCGCTTGCGGAAGAATGACATGCCTCATCGTTTGCACATACGTGAGTCCAGAGGACAGCGAAGCTTCCGTCTGACCCTTTGGCACGGACATAATGCCAGCCCGAATCGCTTCCGCTATAAATGATGACGTATATACCGCAAGTCCGATCGTTCCGCAAATAAATCCGTTTAACACAATACCGAGCGCAGGCAGCGCCAGGTAAAAGACATAAACAACGAGCAGCAGCGGGATGTTGCGGAGAAATTCTACATACGCCGTGCCCGCCCACCGCAACGGTTTAATGGACGAAATACGAAATACGGCAATGATTGTTCCCAGCACGAAGCTGCCGACCAGAGCGATGATGCTGGAGTATATAGTGTTGACGAATCCCTCCATATAGAGGTCAAAGTGCGTGATTAAGATCGAGAAATCCGGCATGATTTATCCTCCTTTGCGGGTCTGACCTATGAAATAAGGGTGGCCGCGGCCACCCTTCTATTGTGGTGATTCATTTATTCCAACGGCATTGTGCCGATCCATTTCTCATAGATCTTATTGTAATCGCCGCTCGACTTCAGCGCTGCGAGCTCTTTGTTGACGGCATCGACAAGCGCTGTCTCGCCTTTTTTGATCGCAATGCCATATGGCTCATCTGTAAAAGGCTCGCCAACGACTTCATAGCCGGCATCCTGCGCCATCATGCCGTACAGAATCGCATTGTCCGTCGTTAACGCATCGCCTTGACCGGCTTTTAGCGCGCTGAAGGCATCCTGATAATTATCGAATTCGAGCACGGTAGCCTCCGGCGATTTCTCGATAATGTTATCCACCGAAGTGGCTCCCTTTACAGCGAGTATTTTCGTTCCTTTTTTCACATCGTCAATGCTTTTAATCGCGCTGCCTTTTTTCACGAGCAAGGACTGTCCCGCTTTAAAATACACCTCGGAGAAATCAACCTGCTTTCTACGCTCCTCTGTAATGGTCATGGTGGCAATAATTAAGTCGATTTCATTGCTGTCCAGCATCGGTATACGCGTTTTGGAGGTGACCTCCTTCAGCTCAATCTTCGTCTCATCTCCGAGAATCGACTTGGCAAGCGCCTTTGCGATGTCGATATCGAAGCCTTCAACCTCATTATTCGAAGGATTTTTAAGTCCGAACAGCTTCGTATCGAACTTCACCCCAACGACTAGCTTCCCTCTGTCTTTAATCGTATCAAGCAGCGTTGCAGAAGCCTCCGGCTCCTTGCCCACGCCTTGAGTATTGTTCGTCTCTTCTTCCTTCGCTCCTCCACACCCTGCAAGCACGAATACCGACAACACGATGATCATTACACTAACGCTCAACCATTTATTTGCCATTATTAAAATCGCCCCTTTATATTAATGATTTAGTACCCGGTTGAGAAACAATCGTGCACGTTCCTCGCGCGGATTGGAAAAAAACGTTTCAGGCGAGGCTTCCTCGATGATCTGCCCCTTATCCATAAACACAACACGGTCGGCAACTTCACGCGCAAATCCCATCTCATGTGTCACAACGACCATCGTCATGCCCTCATTCGCAAGCGCCTTCATCACATCGAGCACCTCGCCGACCATTTCCGGATCAAGAGCGGATGTCGGCTCATCGAACAGCATCACCTTCGGCTTCATCGCAAGCCCTCTGGCAATGGCTACACGCTGCTGCTGCCCTCCCGATAACTGAGAAGGATATTGGTTAGCCTTGTCATCGATTCCGACCTTCTCCAAATAGTACATGGCCGTTTTCTCAGCTTCCTGCTTCGTAAGCCCCAGTACTTTCATGGGAGCTAACGTAATATTGTCGATTACTTTTTTATGTGGATATAGATTGAAATGCTGAAATACCATGCCGATATCCCGTCTTAGCTTGTTAATATCGGTCTTTTTCGCATTAACCGTGTGCTCGTTAACGATCACATCGCCGCTTGTGATCGTCTCCAGACGATTAATGCATCGAAGCAGCGTGCTTTTGCCAGAACCGGACGGTCCTACTACGACAACCACTTCCCCCTGTTCGATCTGAAGGTTAATGGCTTTGAGTACATGAAAATGTCCGAAATGCTTTTCAACCTGCCGAAATGAGATCATGGCACCCTCCTTCTTAAGCTTCATCCCACAGCTATTTTGTCAGCTGTAAGTTAGAAAACCTAACACAAATACTAAAGATAGACTATGTGATCTTATAGAATCCTACATTTTGAATGGATATTTTCTATATGAGAGGGGCTTGCCGTTATTCGGATTCGCTTAGGCTGACAGAGGAAGTATTTTGCCAGAACATAAAGAAAGCCACGGCCTTAGCAAGGGCTTTCTATGTGTTCTAAACCGAAAGTCATGGCTGCATAACGTAAAAAGCATGATCAATCATTTTTTTTGAGTAATTCTACTACGAGATCCAATTTTTGAGATATAAGCTTATCTTGACGTTTTTATACCCGATATAGTTAACTACGCAAAACAGTGCATACATAACGGAACGTAGTCTATTGAAGCTGGAATATTAATGGGAGAAGGAGCAGCCTGAGTAGCTGCTCCTTCTTTATTTGTCCCTCGACCGTTCTTCATGGGGTACCGCCAACCAAATGACGTAAAACCCACGCTAAGACAATAATTACCAGTAATACAGTCGATTTTCCTACGCTAAGGATAATCGACTTTTACAATGGGAGGTACCGGTCGACAAAACGCGAAAAACGTACGCTAAATACCTATTCTTCATTTGAAAGTTTTTTAAGAGGGCGTAACCCTTTCAAAGATGCGATTTGTTCTAGATCAAATTTGTATTCGCCTAAGAGATTTATGTGTTCCATTCAAGAGGTGAAATGTGCTTCAACAATTCTTCGTTCAATTGTTTATTGCTCTTTCTAAACTCCGTTGCTTGGGTCAAATAAACCGTATTCCATACACTGATTGCATTGATGAGGATATTTAATGCGCTGGCCCGTTGTAGTTGATCTTGCAGAGCGCGCTCACGCAGCTCGCCATGCTTGCCGAAAAAGATCGCTCTGGCTAATGCGTTCATGGCTTCCCCTTTGTTCAAACCCCGGTGGATCTTTCGTCGTAGTGCCTCACTTGAAAGATAATCCAAGATGAAGATGGTTTTTTCGATTCGCCCCATTTCTCGGAGTGCAGTTGCTAAACTGTTCTGTCGCGCATAAGATCCGAGTTTCCCCATAATAAGCGATGCGGAAACTGTTCCTTCCCGGATAGAGTGCGCCAGCCGCAATACATCTTCGTAATTTTCCTGAATGATTTTTGTATTGATTTGACCGCGTAGCAGTTTCTCCAGTTTCGGGAAATCGCTGGACTTCCCAATGGTATAAAGCTTGGAATCAGAAAGGTCTCGTAATCGCGGCGCAAAGCGAAAGCCAAGAAGGTGTGTTAAACCAAAGACTTGATCGGTGTAACCGGCTGTATCCGTATAATGCTCCTCGATGGCCAAGTCTGTTTCATGATGGAGTAAACCGTCAATGACGTGTACCGCATCCCTAGCGTTCGTGTTGATTACTTTGGTATAGAAGCTGGAAAATTGATCACTGACAAATCGATAGATCGTAGCACCTTTTCCTGTGCCATAATGCGGATTCGCATCGGCATGAAGCGCAGCTACCCCTATTTGCACGCGCATCCCGTCTGATGAGGATGTAGTGCCATCCCCCCAATATGAGGGAAGCGACAATTTATGGTGGTAATTGACAAGAACAGCTTGCGCTTTGTTCATGGCATCTTCATGAAGCCGCCATTGGGCTGTGTTGGCCATCTGCCGATATGAAATATCCGGAGTGGCTTCGGCCATCTTGGTCAAACCAATATTCGTACCCATTGCCATAATTGTAGCCATGAGAACCTTCGTTTCTTCATCATTGGGAGTCCGATTTGTTGAGGCGTGAATGAATTGTTCGTGAAATTTTGTCCAGTTGGCTACCTCAATGAGCAGATCGGTCAGTTTAATGCGTGGAAGCAACTCATACAAGGATATGCTAAAATCTCGCGCATCTTCTGGAGTATCCTTCTCCAAGCGTTCGATATGCAGCTTGCCGTTCTCTACATTGACACCTTCGAGGACATCAACATTTTTTGAAACCCATTCCAGCCTTTTGAGCAACGAATCAATACGTTCAGCCAAGTAATCGCTGGCTGACATACTAACTGCGAGTTTTGTAGTGCTGGGTTCGATTCGTGCCCAATTCTTTTTCGGAACAAGGTATTCACCGAAATCTTTGTGCTGACGACTGCCAACAATGGATACGTCACCGGAACGGACATAATTCCGAAGTTCCGTGAGAACAGCCATTTCATAATAATGCCGGTTAATCGTTCCATCATCGTCGTAGACGTGCTTCTGCCAACGGTTTGAAACGAAACTCAGCGGCGATCCTTCCGGAACCTTCCGTTTTCCAGTTTCGTTCATATCCCGGATAATATCGTTGGCTTTGATAAGCGGCTCTGCTGATTTGGTGGAGCGAAATTCCAACGATTTTAACAGCGTCGGTGTATATTTCCGGAGGACATAGAACTTATTTTTCAGTAAGTCCAAATAGTCGTAATCGATGGGCCGCGCCAGCCGCTTTGCCTCTTCGATGGATGCGACGAGCTTATCCCATGGCATAATGGCTTCCAGTGCAGTAAACGGATCACTGCCTTCACTCCTGGCTTTGATGAATGCTGCGCCAAGATCAGCAAACAGTACTACTTTCTCGTTAATCGATTTGCCGTTTTGCTTTTGAAGTTCTTCTTGTGCTTTTCGTCCTTTGGATAGGAGTTGTAGGATCTGCCGGTCGTGGATATCAAATGCCTGATCGGTCAGGTCTTGGATAAGCTCAATGAGATAGGCAACCAAAATGGCGTATTTTTTCTGATCATCGAACCGTCGAAAGGAATGGGGTTCATATCGCGCCCCAACCTTGGATAGCTGGCGCAATCGATTCGGATGGATGCCTTTTGTATCGATTTGTAGCCGTAGGTTTCTTACGTACTCAAGTTTTTCGATCACTTTGAGGAAAGAATCGGGTGAGCAGCTCCCGGGAATTTCACGCAACCAAGCGAGATACGTTTTACTGGTTTCCGGCATGGGAGAAAGAATTCGCTCCATTTTCTCGATCTGTTCCGGACTTAGAGACGAAATAAGCAGCTTGGATATTTTCTCTTCGGCGCGTTGACGGGCTTCCCAAACTGCACGTTCAATAGTGGTCATTGCCGGTAAGATAACTTTTTGTTTCCGCAGATCATCAATGGCCGTTTGGATTAAGTGCATGGTGTTCCCGTTTTCCATGGCTTGCTGACATATGGTATGGGATAAGGAACGGTAGTCACGAAGGCTGAAATTACGAAAACCGAATACACGCCGAATCTCATCAAGATGTTTGTGTTTGGTTTGCTCACGACCAGCATATAAATGGATCTTTTTTACATCGATTTCTAATTGCTTTGCTATGTAGTCAAGCACGCAAGAAGGGATATGATGTATATCCGAAAGAGTCCAGCCAGGAAACCTAAGCACACAAAGTTGCAAGGCGAAACCTAGCTTATTGTGGTCTCTGCGGTGACGCTTCACGATTTCGATATCATGATGGGAAAGTGTATAATAGCTGCCTAATTCATACTCACTGATTGGCTCAGGGATAGAAATAAACTCTAATCGTTGCTCTGGCGTAAGTAATTCTCTTGCACGTTTGGATGACATAATTTCACCTTTCGTTTTTAAGAAAACACTTTGTCGATTGCGTGCTGTAACTCTATGGTTGTTGGTTTCGAGTATCTTCTCGTCATATTAATATCTGCGTGTCCGGCCAATTTTGCAACCGTAGCGATATCGATTCCTGCGCTTACCAGTTCACGGCAAAACGTATGCCTGAGCTTATGTGGATGAACACCGTAGTTTTGCAACATGTGCTGAACGCTTCGAGGTGTTATTCTTCGTCTAAAGTTGCTCAAAAATAGTGCTGGATCTGCATCTTGTCGTGTTGCCAGATATCGATTCAAATGTAACCGGCATTCGGCACTTAGAGGGACAATCCTGAACACATTTCCCTTTCCGATAACTACAATTTGTCCACTACGTTCACTCAAGGTTACGTCTTCACGGTTTAGTGAGCAAAGTTCGGACACCCGGATGCCAGTAAGAAGAAAAACATATACAATAGCGATGTCTCGTAAGGAGCCATTGCGTTCTACATCCCGAAACAATTTATTTCGTTCATTTCGATCTAACGATTTTGGAGCAATATGTTTGATTTTACGAACTTCTGGTATTCGTATATCTTCCATGATGTCAAGCCGTTTAATGAAACGGGAAAATACAGTCAATACAGAATAAATTTTATTAATGGTGCTGGCGCTTTTCTTACTTGCTTCCAACGAACTCATATACTGCTGAATGTCCACACGCGTTAATTGATTTAAATCACCGCCATTTGAAACTAACCACTCATGAAATTTTACCAATTCATAATGGTATGTTTTCTTCGTCAACTCACTTTTAGTTCTCAAACCGGTGGCTATAAATTGTTCATTGACTTCTACGACACTTTTTTCATCCATTAACCACACTTCCTCTATTTTATAAATCCAACAATATCGGCATCTCTAAAGATATGTAAATCTATGCCATCTTCCAAAAGTATCGTAGAATGCACATTCTACGATATCATGTTGAGAGGACTATTGAAAAGTATTATGTTTGAACACTGGACAGTTGGATTTCCTATTGACGTAAGCGTCAAACCATAGCCACCTTCTGTCCCTGTTAAATACGTGAGAAGATGAAGGCAACCGAAATTACAGGAGGTTGCTTCATGACGAGCAAAGAACAACACCGCCAAGAATGGTCGGTACGAATCGCAAACTACAAGGCCAGCGGACAAACTATGGCTGCATGGTGCAGCGCCAATGAGTGCAGCATCGAGCAACTCAAGTACTGGCTCCGCAAACTCAAGAACGCTCCCATCACAGAAGCCGCATCTGCACCTGTCTGTTGGGCGCCACTCTCCATGAACGACGCGTCAGCATTCCCATCGTCGCATCCACTAATTGTTAGCGTCGGCCCCACGCGCATTGAACTCCAACACGGATTCGATCCCGGCTTGTTTCTTTCCGTTGTTAAGGCGCTGCAACCGCTATGCTGACGCTATCCAGCTCTCACCCTGTCTATCTCGCTTGCGGTTCGACGGATCTTCGCAAGTCCATCGACGGCCTTGCGGCCATCGTCCAGGAAGGCTTTTGTCTCGCCCCGTTCTCTCCCTGTCTGTTTGTGTTCTGCAATCGCGAACGCAACAAGCTCAAGATTCTATACTGGGAGCATAATGGCTTCTGGCTCTTCTACCGAGCGCGTCATCGATGCCCTGCTTTTTGAACCAGGTCAATAGGGAATGTCGCAGCTTGTGAGGCGACAGATTTTGGACAAGACCGGATATTTTTCGAATTTATACGGTAAGCACCCTAGACATTGGTGGACAAGTATTCGACTTATTCTGCACGCTATCGGTGATGAAATCATTCAAGGTTCGACATATAAATGGTATTTCCGAACCATTCCTGATTCTAGAAACTAATGATAAAATCCCCATATAGTTATTGGTAATTAGATATCACAAACAATTTGGAGGTTAAGTATGAAGAAAAAAATCTTGTCCTATGTACTATTTGTTTCATTATTGTCTGTGCCTACACTAACTTATGCGCATACCGTAACGGAGACAGGAAGCGAGTCAGCCGGGTATATTATCGGCACACATGCCCCGACAAAACAACCTAAGTTTTGGTGGACGCCTGGCACCGATCAGTATTGGAAGGATAGACTAAATGCCGGTAACAACAGCATGTATTCTCAAACTAGTAACAATTTAAAAGTCGTAAACGGGACTGCGTTTGAGACAAATAATTATATTGAGTCTATTGGCAAACAATTTGATACCTGGGTGGCGAGAGTAGTAACTCAGCAATCAAGTGGTCAACACAAAGATAGTTGGCATTTGCAATTCAATACAAAATATGAGGATGATTATACCGCTAGTCAATGGAATGGCATTGCTCAGCACGAATTAGGTCATGTCTTTGGATTGAAAGATCTTTATCAAAGTTATAACAGTGCCAAATTAATGTACGGTTATGCTGGTAGTTACAATGGTTTAACAACCACAGATTTAACCGGATTGAAAAAGATTTGGGGGTTTTAATATGAATAAAAAAACACTTATAATGACTGGAATTCTCTCACTTTCTCTTACAGGGGCAATTCTTATAGCGGATGAGGCAAAAAATTCTGCAGCAAATATCGTAACGGTAGAACGACATGCATCATTCCCGGCCTTCTCTACAGAAAAAGTTAAGGCAAAATCGGTATTGATCGTAAAAGGGAAGCCTGTGAGACAAAGTGTGTTCTCTAATGATCTGGAGAGCCCACTTACTGAGTATACTTTCCAAATTTCAAACGTATATAAAGGCGATAAGGCTCTGAAGAATACATCCATCAGTGTCTTGCAAGATGGTATTCAAGGGGATTTTTATGCGGAACATCCACTAATGAAACTTAATACTGAATACGTGCTGTTCTTAGAGGAACCCGTCGAAGGGAAGTATATTATGACTGGTGGCCCTAGTGGCAAGTATGAAGTCGACAAATCGAATGGGTCATTTAAGTCGATCACTAAAAATGAAATTAATGCAACAGAATTCTCTATTCTAACAAAATAAAACATCATTGAGGGGATATGTTATGAAAAGGTATGCTTTAACAATATCGTCCCTAATTATGCTGGCAGTTTTTATGATTGCCTGCGGAAATAATAGTGGTTCTAATGCATCGATTCTGATGTATAACAAGCAAGAATATATTGGGCAGGATGTCGTTTCATCAGATCAATACCCGAACAAAGATTTATTAGGAACAATTAGTAAACAAACTGATCCTGATCAAACGCCTCAAGAGGATTTTTCATCAAATGAACTTAAAGTTGGTACAAATATCTTTTCTCTTGAAGATGGTGTTTTGGGAGCAGAAATTGAAGATAACAAGTTAAAACTGTTTAACTTAAAGAAGTAATCATTGTAATGCCTAATCGTTCAGGATTAAGAAACAGTATGCCAATTGGCATACTGTTTCTTTTCATTTTGTTATCATTCCCATGATAGTGATCAATGTCCGTCCAGTGTTGTAAAATATCCGGCAGATAGGAAACCTCACAGCCACAGATGACAGCCAAGGCATCAACCGAGTGCGGGCGGTACAAAGCAAGCAAGCTGGCTTGTGAATCGTTAACCATACAACCAAATTGGCTTGCCCGCGCTATTTTTCTACTATGCAACCATTATTTCACGTTATACTAAATAACACTATATATGTAAGCGTCCCATACTTTGTTTTTTTATAATTCATTGGGACATCCTGCAAGCTATTTCCATCTACTTTGCCCCTGATGACAGCTACGCTGGTACTACCCCTAATAGGGGTAGCACCAACATTTTGACGGATTTATACGTTAAGCATTAGGCGGACACCACTTAACGTTGTAAATCCGCGTTTTGCTGGTGGTACCCCTTTTGGTAAAAACTGTCTTAGCGTGGGTTTTACGTCATTTGGTTGGCGGTACCCCTTCATGGTATCGTTCAACCGCATCCTTCGCTAAATCGCGCCTCGGTAATTTCGAATTGATTCGTAGCAGCAGCCCAATGATGATCAACAGTAAAATAACAATTAACGTCTGCATCTTAGGCACCGCCTTCTGGGTTATTCTTATGGTTTATGCAGCGTTCCAGAAAGGTATGAATGACCGGCTGGTCCGGTGGGCTTAGCTCCTTCGGGATGGAATCAAATTCAAAAAAACGCAGCTCCAAAACCTCTACGCCATCCTCCTTAAGTACGCCTTCAAAATCCGAGCACATATAAGCAGTAACTACGTTATACACTTCATCTCCATGCGGATACTTATAATAGAGCTCCGGTCCGGAGAATACGTCAAACAACGCTAGACTCTTCGCTATCAATCCCGTTTCCTCAAAAAGCTCCCGCTTTGCAACCTCAGTCAGCGCCTCACCCGGCTCCATCGCCCCTCCGGGAAGCCCCCATAAGCCGTTATCCGATCTACGCTGCAGGAGCAGCGACTCTTGATTGCATAACAATACGCAAGCGCCTGCCATGATAAGCGGTCTTGTGCCAACTATCCTTCTTAGATCCATCATATAGCCCATATGAGAGCCTCCTATAAGAGTTCGTGCTTGATCCGCAATCCCTTTTATTAGAATATATCATTTTTGGAGTAAAAAGGAATCATTATTCTACACGCTGCTCTTTCTCGGATGACACTTGAGTGACCTTCAAACCATTAGGATTAAAACATACGATTTTAACTATAATACAGGCGAGTGCCAGCATAATAAATAGTAGACCGCTCCATATCGTTCCTTGCATGCCAACAGCTGTAAGAAACCATCCACCAGCTGCCGAACCGATGAACACGCCCAAATTAATGAAAGATATATAGATGCCGGTAGCAAAATCGGGAGCCTCCGGCGCCTCGGACGTCAGCCATATCTGAGTTACGATAAGTCCGCTTGTATGGGCGGCTCCCCACAAAACGATAATAACCGCGATTGGAACAAATGAGGCTTCTCCAAAATAAAGCAGTAAGAAGGAGAGCGCTAATACGATCGGATGCAAAAGAGTCGTCTTCACCATGTTTAAGCCAATCAGTCTTCCAGCAAGCAAATTGCCAACCATGCCGGAGATTCCAAAAACAACGAGCATGACACTAATGACATCGCTGCTCATCCCCATTACTTGTTTTAAGTATTCGGCAGAATAACTGTATACCGAAAACATGGCAGCAAATAGGAATGTTGATGCGCCAATATTTATCCATAAGGGGATTTTACGCAATATGCCAAGCTGCTTCCCATAAGATAATTTCTCCGTTCTCGGCGGTTTTGGAAGCATGAAGGCAATCCCAACACTAGCAGCGACATTTACAGCAGCACAAAAAATAAAAGAAGCCTCATATGAGATTTGATCAACTAAATACGTTGTAATTGGAATACCGAGTACCATTCCCATGCTTGTGCCTACAAATGCCTTGGCAGAAGCTTCTGTAGCTTTTTCCTTAGGATAAAGAGAAACAGCCGCAACAAAAGCAAGCGAAAAATAGACGGGATGAAACAATGCCGGCATAATGCGAAGGGCCAGTAAAACATAAAAGTTTGGCGCAAAAGCTGATCCTAAGCTGCTCCCAGCGAAAATAAGCAAACAGAATAGCATTACATTTTTACGGTTATATCTAGAAAGAAGCAATACCATAAAGGGGCCACATAACGCTATGACTAGCGCAAACAAACCAACCAGCATGCCAGCCTGAGCTGTACTGACGCCATAACGTTCAATAATAGCTGGCAATATGCCAACAACGCCAAACTCTATCGTGTATACCCCAAATAAACCAAGAGCTATAAAAAATAACGGGTTAATTATTCTTTTATTCGATCCGTTTTGAATCATTACGATCACTCCCATACGTATGCAGCTGTACAAAGAGCCTTGGCCGGTTCATACCGCACGAAGGCTCCTGTTCAATCCTTTATTTGTTGATTCCGTTATAAACGGCTTCACAGAGATCAACGGTAAACTGGCCTGACATGCCTTCTAATGCCGTATTGGTAAACGCCACAACGCTTAGCTTTTTCGCTGGGTCTACGAACCACGAGTGACCATACGTTCCTCCCATCCGCCATGTGCCCGGTGATTCCGGACCACCTGCGGCATTCGGATCCTTGAGCAGCGTAAATCCCAAACCGAAGCCCCGGCCCGGCCAATAGGGCATTTTAAGATCACCGATCTGGTTGGCCGTCATCTCGCGTACCCAGCTCTCCGGCAGAAGCGGCGCCCCGCCCATGCGCAGCGTTTCAAGCAGCTTCAAAAAATCATCGGCGCTTCCGACCATACCGGCTCCACCAGATGGATAAGCAGTATCGTCAAACGCTCTGCCGGGAGCTAAGCGGAATCCAGCTGTCCCCTCCAAAAAGGCAACGCCGCCTTGATCCTTCATAAGCCGTGGCTCTGGAGCATCATTAATATAGACAGCGGCTAGTCGATTTGGATCAACTGCAGCAAAGCCCGTGTCATTCAATCCAAGCGGTATAGTTATTAAAGAACGAATGGCTTCGCTAAGCGGCGCATCTGATACTTTAGCTATGACTGCTCCCAGCACATCTGTCGCGATCGAGTATCTCCACTCTGTCCCTGGTGCGTAGACAAGTGGCACAGAAGCTAGTCGTCGGAGATTCTCTTCCAGCGTGATACCAGACTGATCCATGCCATCGGATACGCCTGCTCGCGCATAGGAACCATTCTCTTCTTGGAAGAAGCGATATGTCAGACCTGCGGTATGCGTCATTAAGTGACGAATCGTTAATGCGACAGGCTCGCCATTTTGCAAGCGCGGCTTAAATTCGGGAAGCCACTGATCGACGCGATCATCCAACTGCAAGCGGCCTTGCGCAACTAGCACAAGAGCAGCCGTTGATACGATTGGCTTAGATACGGATGCAAGTCTAAATAACGTATCTTCTTGCATCAATTGGCTAATCTCACGGTTGGCAAATCCAGCAGCGCGGCTGTAAACCGGCACCCCGTCTAACGCCACTTTTATGACAGCACCAACCAGACGTTTTTCGGCAAGGGTACGATCGATTACTTCATTAATGCGTGCTTGTAAATCATACTGATTCCTTTGGTTTACATTCAAACTGCTCAATCAACTTCATCCTCTCTAAAATAGTTAAAGCCTTGAACACTTTACTATTGTGAGTATATTATATTAATTAAGTTGTTTGCTTTACATAAGGCATTCATGTTAAAGGCCGCCCCAAACAATGGAAAACGAGTTGCTTTACTATAAAATCTTTAAATTTAAAGGAGCCGATCGTAATGGACCATGTGGATAAGCAAATTCTTTTCTATCTTCAAAGCCAAGCAAGAATTTCAATGACAGAGCTGGGGAAATGTGTCGGCTTATCGCAACCCGCCGTAACCGAGAGAGTCAAGCGCATGGAGGAAAAAGGGATCATCGAGGAG
Organism: Paenibacillus sp. Y660; assembly: GCF_057221575.1. Lineage (NCBI taxonomy): Bacteria > Bacillati > Bacillota > Bacilli > Caryophanales > Paenibacillaceae > Paenibacillus > Paenibacillus sp. Y660. The sequence goes on from NZ_JBXBBJ010000040.1 coordinate 24,235, forward strand.
TATCGCACGATTGTTTCCCCAGAAAAAATAGGGAAGCAAGCTACTGGCTACATCCTGTTTCGTACAAGAGATTGTTATGCCTTCCTCGATTTTTGCTCCTCATCTCCCGAAGTCATCGAATGCTACCGCATCAGCGGTGAAGACAACTACCTATTGAAAGTAATAACAGATTCCACACGTTCTCTCGAAGATTTTGGAAAACAATGCGATAAATACGGGACCTATACGATTCTTATCGTGATGTCAGAGCCCATTGACCATAAACCTTTGATCGCCTCGCTTGAATCGCCAAACCTGCTTGCCAAGCAAGAGTAGAAGGAGTAGCGCGGCGGCTGCAAAACAAAAAAAAATCTGGCATTGAGCCAGACACTTAGAAAAAACGATTATACAAAAAAGTCGCCGGAGCAGCAATGGCCGTTGGCACGTCAGCCCACTGAAAGTTATTCTGCGCGTAGCATTAACTGGAAAAACTCCCGTTATTTCAATGGATCTTAGCCAAAAATCAACTTTAGAAGGAATTTCTCCCGTTAAATTTCTAGTTTTCACCCTATTAGGAGAAAAACGCCCCTATTAACAGGAGTTTTTCCAGCTAAATGTTCAATTTCCTTCCCAATGTTACAATTAGATGGAGTTTTTCAGACTGTTTAGAAATAGTTTTAAGCAGCAAGCCGGTACCCACCCCAAGAACTGGAAATTCGGGTTGTGGTAGCAAATAGCATACTTTTTCCGTGATTTAGTGGCGTAGATTGCTTGGCTAG
>NZ_JBXBBJ010000041.1:0-23632 GCF_057221575.1 Paenibacillus sp. Y660
TCACAGGTTCGAGTCCTGTTCGGGGAGCCAGATTTGGAGAGATACCCAAGTGGCTCAAGGGGACCCTCTGCTAAGGGGTTAGACTGCGTAAGTGGTGCGAGGGTTCGAATCCCTCTCTCTCCGTCCCATTTTTCAAGGCCCGTTGGTCAAGTGGTTAAGACACCTCCCTTTCACGGAGGTAACAGGGGTTCGAGTCCCCTACGGGTCACCATATTTTTTCATTAACGTCGCGGGGTGGAGCAGCCCGGTAGCTCGTCGGGCTCATAACCCGAAGGCCGCAGGTTCAAATCCTGCCCCCGCAACCAATTAAATTAATGATCTACACATGAATATGCCGTTGTAGCTCAACTGGTAGAGCAACTGACTTGTAATCAGTAGGTTGGGGGTTCAAGTCCTCTCGACGGCACCATTTTTTCCAAGATGCAGCTTGGCCTAGCCAGACAGGCATCACAAACCGCTTTAATCGCTGGACATCATCGATATGCCGTTGTAGCTCAACTGGTAGAGCAACTGACTTGTAATCAGTAGGTTGGGGGTTCAAGTCCTCTCGACGGCACCATTTTCCCAAGATGCAGCTTGGCTTAGCCAGACCAGCATCACAAACCGCCTTTAATAGGTGGACATAATTGATGTGCCGTTGTAGCTCAACTGGTAGAGCAACTGACTTGTAATCAGTAGGTTGGGGGTTCAAGTCCTCTCGACGGCACCATCTTTTCTCGGGACGTAGCTCAGCTTGGTAGAGCACCTGGTTTGGGACCAGGGGGTCGCATGTTCAAATCGTGTCGTCCCGACCATTTTAAATCAATGAAATACATATAAAACCGCTATCTACAAGGTCTAATTGACTTTGGAGAATAGCGGTTTTTTTATGCCCTTTTCGGGAAATATAAACGCAATATGTCGTCGCAGCGTCATATATCAATCGAATAAGGAGGGCATTGCTGTTGAGGCTTATTATGAAGTTCATGGTACTGTTCGCAGTGCTGGCATGGAGCTTATTAACTCCTTCTGCTGCTTTTGGTCAGCCCGGTGCGTATCATTTTGGTTTTAAGAAAAGCGTGGAAGGCCGATTGCCATCTATAGACGAGGAAGGCTTCAAGCCTATTATTACGAAGCATGGCGCGCTGTTTCTTGGAGATACAAGTAAAAAGGAGCTCTTTTTAACATTCGACAACGGGTATGAGAACGGCTTTACTCCTCGAATTCTTGATGTGCTGAAGGAGAAAAATGTGCCTGCTGTTTTTTTCGTTACGGGACATTATGTAAAGGATCAGCCGGAGCTTTTAAAGCGAATGGTTATGGAAGGTCATATCATTGGCAATCACTCTTGGAGCCATCCAGATATGTCGCAGCTGTCGGAGGGCAGTATTAAGACGGAGCTCGACAAGGTGAAGGAGCAGGTAGAGGTCCTTACGGGACAGAAGGAAATGAAATATCTTCGGCCGCCGAGAGGCATTTTTAACGAAAGAGTGCTTGCGGCAAGCAAACAATTCGGCTACATAAACGTATTCTGGTCGGTCGCTTACAAGGACTGGGATGTGAATGCGCAGCGTGGCTCCCAATTCGCTTATAGCGAGGTGGTTAAGCAGCTTCATCCTGGAGCGATCATTTTGCTGCATTCGGTGTCAAAAGACAATACGGAGGCGCTTGGCAGAATTATCGACGAGGCAAGGCGTCAAGGCTACGAGTTCAAAAGCTTGGATCAGCTTGGCGCGAACAATCAATAAAGTAGATTAAAGCGCCTGAAATTGGACAGAAAAACCCGCCTTGCCGCATGAGCTGCAGGGCGGGTTTTGCTCGTTATGCACCGCTTACTTGTTTGGAGAAGAACGTTTTAAGCGCCTTATAAACCTCGCCTTTCTCCTTAATGACCGAGTACATAAATTTTTTGTGGCTAATATGCTTATACGCCGACATCAATGTGCTGCTTCGATTGTATTGGTTGACCTCGCCGTATCCGAACATATTGCTTCGCTCCATAAGCTGTCCGATCAGCTTCACGCAGCGCTCGTTATCCGAGGTAAGATTGTCGCCATCCGAGAAGTGGAACGGGTAAATGTTCCAATTAGAAGTCGGATACCGGCTGTCGATGACCTCGATCGCCTTCTGGTATGCAGAGGAGCAAATGGTGCCACCGCTTTCACCTCGGTTGAAGAACTCCTCCTCCGTGACCTCCTTGGCTTCCGTATGATGCGCGATGAATACGATCTCCACATGCTCATACTTGCGGCGCAGGAAACGAGTCATCCAGAAGAAGAAGCTGCGGGCACAATATTTCTCAAAGGACCCCATGCTTCCTGATGTGTCCATGAGGGCAAGAATAACAGCATTCGATTGCGGCTTTACAATTTCATTCCACGTTTTATAACGAAGATCGTCAGGCGAGATGCCGCCAATGCCGGATTTGCCTGCATTGGCGTTGCGCCGAAGATTTTCGATCAACGTACGTTTTTTGTCAATGTTGGACATAATGCCTTTTTTGCGGATATCGTGAAAAACAATTTCTGTCGTTTGTAATTGATCCTTTTGTTTTTGCTCCAGATTAGGAAGCTCCAGCTCCTCAAAAAGCATATCCTCCAGCTGGTCGATGCTTATCTCGGTATCGACGACGTCCTCGCCTGGCTGATCGCCCGCGTCCTGGCCTTTGCCCGGTCCTTTGGCGGCTTGCGGATCGACCCCCAGCACATCGCCAACCTGTGAATCTCCATCGCCTTGTCCGACGTGCTGCTTCTTGTTGTAGTTGTATATAAAGTGGGATTCGTCGAGACTTTTAATGGGGACTTTGATTGTACGCCTGCCATCGGACAAAACGATGCTTTCGTCGGAAACCAGATCGGGAAGGTTTTGCTTAATTGCTTCGTGTACCTTTTCCTGATGTCGCGCTTGATCCTCATAGCCTTTGCGGTGGAGCGACCAATCCTCACGGGATACAACAAACAGCGGCTCTGACTCCATTTCCCTCACCTCATTCCATTAAATTCACGCTTCAGCAAACAAGATACCTGAAATACGGATTCCTTATTTCTTGTCTGTTACTCAATATATTCAAGAGCGGAGCGGTTATGTGAAGGAAAATTAGTCCATTTCTAGCAATCTACCGAATAGCTTGGTCAGCTCTACTTGACATTATGTCAAATGAATCAACGGAATTTTAACCATTTTGTATAATGTATTTTTTAGTTAGGTCCATTCCATTTCACGATGGATCAGTTTTTTAACAAGCAGCTGGATGTTGCCGTCTCTACCATTTACAACGAATACCATGTCGTGCTTGAAAGCGGCGTGAAGGAAGAGGATTTGTACGTTTATGATTTCGAGGATGCCGGCGTCGGGATGCTGGAGGACACGCTGATCGTGAAGGACGAGTGGCTCAAGAACAACCGCGAGCTGGCTGTCAAAGCGATCAAAGCGACGATGAAGGGCTGGAATTACGCGACTGCGAATCAAGCGGAATCGGTTGATATCGTAATGAGCGCCGTAACGGAGGGAAACACGACGAAGGAGCATCAGACGACGATGCTGATGGAGATGGCGAAGCTAGTGAAGCCGGAAGGGTTCTCTGAGGCGCAGGTAGGGTGGTTTGTCGATGAGGCGGTGCAGCGGACCGTCGATATTGCGTTCAAATATGAGCTTATTAAGAAGGCTCCCGATCTGGCAGCAGCTGTCGACAAAACAATTTTGGAAGATGCGGCCAAGTAGGCGCATACGCTAGTCTATAACGATCGCAGATGGTCTCATCCGCGGTCATTACGACGATATGAGCGGCAGCCGCGAAGGAGGAGAAGCAGTCTATGGGCGTGAATGAGGCAGCAATGAATACGGAAGCAAAGGAAGAGCTGCTCGAGAAGGATCGCAAATATTTATGGCATCATATTTCTCCCCATAATGACAATCCAATGGTAATCGTATCGGGAGAAGGCAGCTGGATTACCGATCTGGATGGGAATCGTTATTTGGATGGCATGTCAGGCTTATGGTGCGTCAATGTTGGTCACGGACGAGCGGAAATAGCAGATGCGGCGGCCGAACAAATGAAGAAGATTGCCTATTCCACGCTCATTCAGTCGCATGTCCCTGCGATAGAGCTGGCTGCCAAGCTGAATGAATGGCTGGAGGGCGAGTATCGCATCTTCTTCTCCAACTCGGGCTCGGACGCGAACGAGGTTGCTTTCAAAATCGGCCGCCAATATCACCATCAGCGGGGGAAGCCTTCCAAGCATAAGTTTATTTCGCGTCACCGTGCTTATCACGGCAACTCCATGGGCGCACTAGGCGCCACGGGGCAAGCGCAGCGCAAGTTGAAGTACGAGCCGCTTGGCGTCGGCTTCACCCATGTGCCTCCCCCGTATTGCTACCGTTGTCCCTTCGGCCAAACGAAGGGGGCCTGCGAGACGCAATGCGCCAAAGCCTACGAGGACGCGATCATTTGGGAGGGACCGGATTCGGTCGCTGGCATCATCGTCGAGCCGGTCATAACGGGCGGCGGTATGATCGTGCCACCGGAAGATTATTTGGCGAAGCTGCGTGCCATTTGCGATAAGCATGACGTGCTGCTCATCGTCGACGAGGTCATTTGCGGCTTCGGCCGTTCGGGCGAGAAGTTTGGGCATCTCAACTTCGGCGTCCGTCCGGATATCGTGACGATGGCGAAAGGGATGACCAGCGCTTATTCCCCCTTATCGGCAACTGCTGTATCGGCTGAAATGTACGAGAGCTTCAAAGAAAGCGGACCGGATAGCCACTTCCGGCATGTGAACACCTTCGGCGGCAATCCCGTCTCCTGCGCAGTAGCGCTGAAAAACATTGAAATTTTGGAGCGGGAAAATCTCGTAAGCCGCTCTGCCTATATAGGCAAAGAGCTGCTGAGCCGGATCAAGCCGCTTAAGGCGCATCCGAATGTCGGTGAAATAAGAATATTTGGCTCGGCGATCGGCATTGAGCTGGTGGAGGATAAACAAACGAAGGAGCCGGCAACTGCTGTGAGAGTAACGTCTATTTTATCTGGGTGCAAGCAAAGAGGGCTTCTCATTAGCAAGAATGGCGATACGGTGCCGGGCTTTATGAATATTTTGACGATTAGTCCGCCTTTATCGACGACGGATGATGAAATCGTATTTATTGCCGATACGCTGCTGGAGGTTTTCGAGAGCTGATGGGAGAGGAGAAGGCAATGATGAAGGAGACAACGATAGCAGGCATTAATGCGAAACGGCTGCACGAGCGCATTTCTGAGCTGGCGCAGATTGGGAAGATCGGAAATACGGGCGTATGCCGCCTTGCACTCTCGAAGGAAGACCTTGCAGGCGTGGAGCTTGTACGGAGCTGGATGATTGAAGCGGGAATGGAAACTCGCATCGATCCGTTCGGCAATTTGATAGGCGTGTTGACAGGAATTGATTCTACAGCGCCGGTCTTAATGCTTGGCTCTCATATTGATTCGCAGCCATATGGCGGTAGGTTTGACGGCGTTATTGGCGTGCTGGGAGCAATAGAGGCGGTTCAGACGATGGTGGAAGCAGGCTTTCAGCCGGCTGCCAATATCGAGGTTGTCGCTTTTTGCGATGAAGAGGGCTGCAGGTTCAACAAAGGATTATTCGGAGTCAGAGGAATGACAGGAAAGCTTGAGGACGGCGAGCTTGATCGGACGGATAAGAACGGGATCACCCGCAGGGAAGCGCTGCTGGCATTTGGCTGCGATCCTGCTGCGTTTGGCAGCTATACGTTCCAAGAAGGCCGGATTGGCGCATTTTTGGAGCTGCATATTGAGCAAGGGCCGGTGCTTGAAGCGCAAGGCGAGCCAATCGGCATCGTAAGCGGCATATCAGGACCCGTCTGGTGGACGGTTGAAATGACGGGCTTCGCAGGGCATGCAGGCTCCGTACCGATGCCGATGCGCCAAGATGCGCTGGTCGGCTGCGCGAAGGTCATCGTTGGTCTCAATGAGCTGGCGTCCCAGGAGTATGGCGCACCAACGGTCGGGACGGTTGGCTCCCTTTCGGTCTTTCCGGATTCACGGAACATTATTCCGGAGAAGGTGAGCTTCACGGTTGACTTTCGGGATATCGATCTCGCTAGAAGAAACGCGCTTGAGGAGCAACTGCTTGCGCTCATAAACGCTGCTTGCCTCGACCATGGCTTAACGTATACGATTCGCGAGGATACGAGGAGCGATCCGCGCTATTGCGCGAGCGAGCTGAGAGCGATAATGCATGAGCAGGCAGCAGAAATGGGAATTGCGCCGCCGGAGCTGATGAGCGGCCCCTTTCATGATTCGCTAACGATGTCTTATGTATGCGATTACGGGATGATTTTTGTCCGCTGCAAGGATGGGATCAGCCACAATCCGAAGGAGTACTCAACACCTGAGGATATCGAGCTTGGAGCGGAGCTGCTCTACCGAACTGCTAGACAGATGAGCATGCAGAAAGGGGAAGCTGGAAGATGACCATCGTAAAGATTGGCTTGATCCAAGCATCAAATGATTTGCATGGCGATGAATCGGTAGAAGCACATAAGCGGACGGCGATTGAGAAGCATATTGGACTTATTCGCGAGGCGGCGGCCAAGCGCGCTCAAATGATTTCGTTGCAGGAAATCTTTTATGGGCCTTATTTCTGCTCCGAGCAGAAGACGAAGTGGTATGCGGCTGCGGAGGAAGTGCCGAACGGGCCAACAACGAAGCTGTTTCAAGAGCTGGCGAAAGAGCTTGGCGTCGTCAGGATCAAGACGAGGTCATCATTGGCGAGATCGATAAGGAGCTCATTCGCTAGGTCAGGGACGTATGGCAATTTTACCGCGACCGCAGGCCGGAGACGTATGACAATATCGTGAGCTTATAAGGAGGGAATGGACATGAGCATGACGGTTAATGCGGCGTTTATTCCAGTTGATTCGCTGAGGCGCAATTTTGCCGAGGCGAAGGCGGGGATGCGGCCGAAGGAAGCGATTGAGGAATCAAATCGATGTCTGTACTGCTATGATGCGCCTTGCATCCAGGCATGCCCGACCGGCATCAACATCCCTTCTTTTATCAAAAAAATTGCATCAGGCAATATGAAAGGGTCGGCGCGCGCCATTATGGAGGCGAATCCGGTCGGCGCTACCTGCTCAAGAGTTTGCCCGACGGAGGAGCTGTGCGAGGGCGCTTGCGTGCTGAATCACTCATCCAAGCCGATCATGATCGGCAATTTGCAGCGTTATGCGACGGATTGGGCGATCAAGAATGAGCAAAATCTGTTCGCAGCCGGTCAAAGCAACGGCAAGTCTGTCGCGATTATCGGCGGCGGTCCAGCCGGGCTGTCCGCGGCGCGTGAGCTTGCGAGATTCGGCTTCGCCGTCACGATATTCGAAGCGAAGGAGCAGGCTGGAGGGCTCGATACGTACGGCATCGTATCGTTCCGTTTGCCGCAAAGCATATCGCTTTGGGAAGTCGAGCAGGTAAGGAAGCTCGGCGTCGATATTCGGACGAATACGAGGGTTGGCGTCGATGTCCAAGTCGCTGATCTGCTTGATCAATATGATGCGATTGTACTGGCGATCGGCATGTCCAAGGTGCCGAATCTTGGCATCGAGGGCGAGCAGCTAACAGGCGTATACGATGCAATTGATTTTGTAGAAGCGACTAAGACAGAGCTTTCGACTGATTTCATCGGCAAGCGCATTGCCGTTATCGGAGCGGGAAATACCGCAATTGATGCTGCAACCTGTTCGGTGAGACTCGGAGCGGCAAACGTGAAGATGGTCTACCGCAGGACGAGAGAGGAAATGACCGCTTACGATTTTGAGTTTGAATTCGCGAAGCAGGATGGCGTGGAGTTTGTTTGGCTGAGCGCGCCAAGCAAAATTATCGGTGATGCGGACGGCAATGTCAAAGCGCTTGAATGCGTGGCGATGAGGCTTGAAGCAGTAGGCGATGGCGGCAGAAAAAGACCGGTTCCCATAGAAGGCGCAACCTTCGAGCTAGAGGTGGATGCGGTCATTAAGGCGATTGGGCAGACGCGGTACATGCCTTTGATTGAGCAGCTTGGCGTCGACCATAAGCGCGGCATCGTAACGGTGAATACCGAGACGTATCAAACCTCCAATCCCCGGATCTATGCGGCAGGAGACGTTATTTTTGGCGAAGGCCAAGGCGAAGCGATGGTCGTTTCCGCTGCACAGCAGGGCAAGCTGGCCGCTTCTTCCATTTACAATACGCTAATCGCGAGGAGGGAACGTTATGGCTGATCTTCGTATTCAAATGGCAGGCATATCTTCGCCAAATCCATTCTGGCTTGCATCCGCTCCGCCAACGAATACCGGCTACCAGGTGCAGCGCGCATTTGAAGCGGGCTGGGGCGGTGCCGTGTGGAAGACGCTTGGCGATCCGATCATCAACACATCGTCTCGTTTTGCCGCTGTTCATTTCAATGGACAGCGCGTGGCGGGCTTCAACAATATTGAGCTCATATCCGATCGGCCGCTTGAGATCAATCTGAAGGAAATATATGAAACGAAAAAAAGGTTTCCTGGCCATGCGGTCGTCGTTTCGTTGATGGTCGAGCCAAAGCGCGAGAAATGGCATGAAATTGTAAAAAAGGTCGAGGATATCGGCGTAGACGGGCTGGAGCTGAACTTCGGCTGTCCGCACGGCATGGCCGAACGGGGGATGGGGGCGGCATCAGGACAGCAGCCGGATCTGGTTGAGATGCAGACGATGTGGGCCAAGGAGGCTGCGCGAACGCCGGTCATCGTCAAGCTTACGCCGAATATTACCGATATCACGGCAACAGCCAAAGCCGCTGTCCGCGGCGGAGCGGATGCGATATCGCTCATCAATACGATCAACTCGCTTGCGGGCGTAGATATCGACACATGGAATACGATTCCGCATGTTGGCGGCAAAGGCGCGCATGGCGGCTATTGCGGGCCAGCCGTTAAGCCAATCGCGCTGAATATGGTTGCCGAATGTGCGCGCAATCCGTTAATCGGCGTTCCGATCTCCGGCATCGGCGGCATTTCGAGCTGGCGTGATGCGGTTGAGTTTTTGCTGATGGGCTCGACTGGGGTGCAGGTGTGCACGGCTGCGATGCATCATGGCTTCAGTATCGTTGAGGATATGATCGACGGCTTGAACAATTATTTGGATGATAAGGGATTAAAATCCATCACTGAGCTGATCGGCAAATCGGTAGATCGTTACTCGGACTGGGGCAATCTCGACTTGAATTATGCGGTAGTTGCGCGAATTGAGCAAGAGACATGCATTGTGTGCAACAAATGCCATATTGCATGCGAGGATACCTCACATCAGTGCATTGAGCGGCATACGGACGAAAATGGCGCAGCGTATCTCATGGTTCGCGAGGAGGATTGCGTAGGCTGCAATCTTTGCTCGATCGTTTGTCCGGTGGAGGGCGCGATATCGATGATAGAGGTGCCCGCCACGGAGCTGCCTCTTAGCTGGAATCAGCGGCAGGCGGCAATCGCGGCGCTAGGGAAAGGCAAGGAAGATAGCGATTCAGATAAAGAGGAGGCGGTGTAGCATGACGGCGAGGCTCATTAAAAATGGGACGATTGTAACGGCGGCTGACACGTATAAAGCCGATGTACTTATTAAGGATGGCATTATCGCCAAAATCGGGTTTGACTTAACTGGCGAGGCGGATGAAATAATCGATGCGGCAGGCAAATATGTGTTTCCTGGCGGCATTGATCCGCATACCCATCTTGAAATGCCGTTTGGCGGGACGGTTACGGCTGACGATTTTGCGACTGGCACTAGAGCGGCAGCATATGGCGGCACGACAACAATCGTCGATTTCTGCTTAACGACGAAGGGGAAGCCGCTGAGCGAATCGATTGCTGCGTGGCATAACAAGTCGAATGGAAAAGCGGTTATCGATTACGGCTTTCATCTGATGATCGGTGAAATAAACGATGAAGTGCTGGCGGAGCTTCCGGCGATTGTCAAGGAAGAGGGCATTACATCCTTGAAGGTATTCATGGCGTACAAAAACGTATTTCAGGCGGATGACGGTACACTGTTTCGGACGCTTCTCGCTGCCAAGGAGCTTGGCGCGATGGTCATGGTGCATGCGGAAAATGGCGACGTTATCGATTTCCTCATTCAGAAAGCACTCGCGGAAGGAAATACCGACCCGATTTATCACGCGCTCACAAGGCCTTCCATTGTTGAAGGGGAAGCTACCGGACGCGCGGCGAAGCTGGCGGAGCTCGCTGGTGCAAGACTTTACGTTGTACACGTAACCTGCGCGGAGGCTGTGCAGCAAATTGCGGAAGCAAGAAATAAAGGCGTCGATATTTGGGGCGAGACCTGCCCGCAATATTTGGTGCTCGATCAGTCTCATTTGGAGAAGCCGGATTTTGAAGGAGCCAAATATGTATGGTCGCCGCCGCTTCGTGAACCATTCCATCAGGAGGTGCTTTGGAATGCGCTGAAGAGCGGTCAATTGCAAACGCTCGGCTCGGATCATTGCTCCTTTAACTTTGACGGGCAAAAGGATCTTGGACTTGGCGATTTCAGCAAAATTCCGAATGGCGGCCCCGTCATTGAGGACCGCTTCTCGCTCTTTTACTCGGAAGGGGTTAACAAAGGGCGAATTACGCTCAATCAATTCGTTGATATCGTATCGACTCGAAATGCGAAGCTGTTCGGTCTGTTCCCGCAGAAGGGGACGATTGCCGTGGGCAGCGATGCGGATATCGTCATCTTCGATCCGTTAGCCGAGCGTACGCTCTCCGTGAAGACGCATCATATGAACGTGGACTATAATCCGTTTGAAGGGATGCAGGTGACCGGCGTTCCGGTAAGCGTGTTGTCGCGCGGCGAATTTGTCATTCAGGAGCAGCAATTCGTGGGCAGCTATGGGGCGGGACGTTACTTGAAACGTACGCCATATACAGCGGCAGTTGGCGAAGCAGTACCTGCAACCGCATCCGCATCCGCATCCACACCCGCATCAAAGGTGATTCAATAGCGATGAAGGAGGGGGATTGGCATGTCCGCTTATGAGCAATATGCAGAAGAGAAAAACAAAATCGATGCGTATATCAGCCAGCAATATGTCATTTCTGGCATTACAGAAGGTTTGAGCGGCGACCTGCTGGAGTTTAAGCATCCCGGCGGGGACCATGCGACGCTGCTCGTGAAGACGGCGGATGCCCGGAAATATTTTGTCAATCTGCTCCTTAAGCAGTCAGGCAGCTCCTAATCGATTGGGCATGCACATATTCGTAAGCCCGGAGCGCGAGCTCGATCGTTAGCCGTTTTTCTTGCTCCTTCCTGATGCAGCTCCGTCTTTTGCAGCCTGTGGATGGCTCGCATGAGGCGCTCCTTGAATTTGATGGCGCTCAGTTGGTCAAGCACGATGAATACGATATGGTCATGCAGCGGCAGGAGCAGGAAGCCTTCTCCTTCAAAAATAGCGCGCGCGACCATATTTTTCTGAATAAGCAGATTGCCATCGTCCTTACCGGTCCAAGTCTTGGATGGATCGCCAAAATCAAAAAGGCATACTGCTACGCCCGTTAGCTTGGCAGTTGGCCGAAGCGGGCGAAAGTAGTCTTGCACCTCATTTGTCGAATGCTTGCCGCTTAGCCAATCAACCGACCAGAGGTCATCCTTATGGCGGCGCCGCTCTTCCATATACTTGGTTCGCATCATTTCCTGGGCAATGGCCGTTGCTGCGCGATCCAACGCTAAAATTTGAAATTCGCTCAGCTCCAGCTTGCTCTGCAGCAGTAAATCGGCGAATAGGTGGTCAAGCGCTAATATCGGACGATAGGCGACCATTCGCTGCGGCTCGGCGAACATTTTGCCATAAATCCACTGTTCATAAAAGCTGTCGGCTTTGGCTCTTGGCATATGCGGGATAAAATGCGGCTCAGCGCCATGCGGGAAGAAGGCAACCTGCGCGCCGTTCGTTTGGTGAAGCAGCCGAAGAAGAGACATCATGCCCTTGCCGGAGAGCAGCAGCTGATTTAGCTCGGTAGACAATGTCTCAAGCTCGGATACCATGCGATGATGCTGATGAATGAAGTGGGCGTGAAGATCCTGCGTAATATCGATATAACGGACCTCTTCGTGGAAAAAAATGAGGGGGAAGCTCTCGCGTATCGCGAGCTCCTTCATCTTATCAAACGGCTGCTTGGTGTAGAGGCCAAGCTCAATGCATAGGCCCGATGCGCCGCTGCCGATAAGCTGCTGTAGAAACAATAAGCTGAGCGCTTCATCATCATGTCAGACGATGCCGGTGCACAGGATAAGCTCATGACCGTTTAATAGATGGCCGACTTGGGTTGCTTCCATAATATGAACCCATTTTACGATGCGGTTCAGCGCCTCCTCGCTGGCGAAGGCTTCCGCCCCATTTGTTTACGTATCTCCATCTGGCTGCCGAGCCGGAGCTGACGGAGGCGCTAGTCCGGCATAAGGTAACGGCGATTGCGTATGAGACGGTGCAGCTAGCCGGCGGGCAATTGCCGCTGCTGACGCCCATGAGCGACTGCCGGAAGAATGGCGGCGCAGCTTGGCGCTCAGTTTCTGGAGAAAACGAATGGCGGAAAAGGGCTGCTACTGGGAGGCGTACCCGGCGTCCGAAAGGGGCGTGTAGCGATCATTGGTGGCGGTGTTGTCGGAACTGGGGCGGCACAAATCGCGATTGGGCTTGGTGCTGACGTCACGATTCTCGATACGGATGCGAGCAGGCTCCGCTACTTGGATGAACGGTTCGGCGGCAAGGCGCATACGCTCGCTTCGACGAAGCTGCAGCTGGCCGAAGCCGTTGCCGCCTCGGATCTCGTCATCGGAGCGGTGCTCATTCCAGGCGCGCGTGCGCCAAAGCTGGTTGCAGAGGAGGCTGTTCGGGCGATGGGAAGCGGCTCGGTCATCCTCGATGTGGCGATTGATCAAGGCGGCATCTTCGAGACGATCGACCGGATTACGACGCATGCGGCGCCGGTGTTCGAGAAGCACGGCGTATTGCATTATGCCGTAGCCAATATGCCTGGAGCGGTGCCGGAGACAGCGACCGCGGCGCTTACGAACGCAACGATGCCCTATGTGCTTGCGCTTGCGAATCTTGGCCTGAAGGATGCGGTGAGCGCTTATCCCGCACTGCGCAGCGGCATTAATACGCTGTCTCGCTGCGTGACGTACGCCGCCGTTGCCAAAGCCCATGACATGAGGCATACGGAGCTGAATGAATGCTTATCGTCTATATCTGCTTAACAGAAGTGTCCTCAAACGAACAAGCCCCGAAATCAAGTGGAGAACATTGATTTCGGGGCTTGTTTGCTTACGCTTAGACTTAGAATTTGAATTCGTTTAGCGCTATAATACTTGATTAACACGCCTCAGCTTGCGGAATAGCACTAGCGAGGTAGCGGCACAGAGCAGCGCGCATAGGCCAATGAACAAATAGCCGGCTTGCAGCCCTGCGATTAGGCTTGCTTGTGCATCTCCGCTGCCGGCAAACAGCCGCTTCGTCCAGTCTGTAATAGCGCCTATCAATAGGTTGCCGATCACGCTGGCGATGCCCATCAACGTTACAGTAAACGTGATGGCGGTATCGGCGTTGTTAGGATAGCGCTTAGCCAGCAGCGCCATTACGGTCGGATAGATAGGTGCGATACCGACGCCGGCTAAAGCAAATAGAAAAGCGCCAGGCTCGCCTATCACAATCGCTCCTATCGAGCATAGACCGGAGAAAGCCGATAGGAGGATAAGTGATTTCGTATAGCCGATTTTGTCGATGACGGGTCCAAGGACAAGCCGCGCAAGCATGAAGCAGAAGAAAAACGCGGAAAGCATTTTGGCCGACGCATCGCCGCTCCAGCCATAAGCTTTCTCGAGAAAGTTTACGAGCCAGCCGCCGACGGCAAGCTCGGATATAACGCCGAAAGACAGCACCGCGACGATGAGCCACGCCATTTTATCACGTGCAAATTCCTTCAATGAGATTCGTTCTTCATGCCGCTCTTCATCGCCTGAATACCGTGCGAAAAGTCCAGGCAGCATCGGCAGTATCGAAAGAGCAAGCATCAGCATATACATCCCGCGCCAGCCGAGTGCGGAGCCGAATATATCTACACCCATTAATGATGCAGCGATAATTGGCGCGAAGGTCGAGCTTAGTCCATAAAAGAAGTGCGCGAGGTTCATCATTGTGCCCGTATTTTTGATAAAGATGCGAGCTGCCAGTATGGCGAGACCGATTTCGAGTATCCCGTTGCCGACATACATAAGGAAATACGCAGAAGAAAGAGATGTATAGTTGGCTGCAAAATATATGCACACACCCGATAACGCCATGGAGCCAAAAGCTAGTGCGAGCGTCAGCTTCATGCCTGCCTTGCGAGTAAGCCAGCCGGTAAAGCTGCACGCAAGCAGATAGCCGAGGGAGTTAAACGCAAGCAGAATGCCGACCTGCAGCTCGTCAAGCTTTAAATCAGCCTGCATCCTTGGGAGAGCAGGTCCTTTAATATTTTCTGAGAAGCCAAAAACGAGAAAACCGCCAAAAACGACGATGAGCAGCAGGATGTAGTTTTTGGATAAAGTGGAAGTTAAGCGAGACACGGTTTGTTGACCTCCATAATAGTGACTATAATGATAAAAGCAATTGATAGACGATAAGGCTGTTTTTAACTTTAACGCCAATCCTCGTGCAGCGCAAGACTTGAGGCTGAGGAGAATGCAGTAAACGATGCGTTGTGCCGGCACGAATGGTAATATAAATGATAGAATGATAGGCTGGCTTTTTGATGAGCTAGGAAGGGAGTTTTGGGACGAATGAAGCTATTTCATACCGCGGACTGGCATTTAGGCAAGCTTGTTCAAGGCGTATATATGACGGAAGACCAGCGTTATGTGCTGCAGCAGCTGCTGCAAGCGATTGAAACGGAGCGGCCGGATGCCGTTATTATTGCAGGTGATCTCTATGATCGCGCAGTGCCGCCGACTGAAGCGGTTGAACTGCTCGACGAGCTGTTAGCACATATCGTCATTGATTTAAATACGCCGGTGCTGGCGATTTCAGGCAATCATGACAGCCCCGACCGCATTAATTTTGGTACAAAATTGATGGAAAAGAGAGGTCTTTATCTCGTTGGACAGCTGAAGCAGGATTTAATGCCTGTTGTGCTGCACGATACATATGGAGAGGTGCATTTCCATCTTGTTCCATACGTTGATCCCGCTCAAGCTCGTTATCAGCTAGGGGATGATTCGATACGTACCCATGATGATGCGATGCGCGTCATTACAGAGAAGTTTACGGCGAGCATGAATCCAAATGCTAGACATGTGTTCATCGGGCATGCCTTCGTGACGGCAACAGGGGAGCCGGAGCTTAATACGAGCGACTCAGAACGGCCCTTGTCGGTTGGCGGAGCCGAGCATGTGAGTGCGGCTTATTTTGAGAAGTTTCATTATACGGCGCTCGGCCATTTGCATCAGGCGCATTTCGTTAAGGACAATACGATAAGATATGCCGGATCGCCGCTCAAATATTCGATTTCTGAGGAAAACCATGTCAAAGGGTATCTCGTAATTGAGCTGGATGAGGCAGGCGGCGCAGCGATTGAGAAGCGAGAGCTTCAGCCGCTGCGCAATATGCGCCGGGTAGCTGCTTCGATAGAAGAGCTGGAGAAGCATCCGGTCAATGAGGATTATGTATTCGTAACGCTGCTTAATGACAATCCCGTTCTTTTCCCGATGGAGAAGGTGCGTGCAGTCTATCCGAATGCGCTTCACGTCGACCGTCGCCAAGCGCTCAGCATGAGCGCGGATGGCGCAGCGGAAGCGGGGAGCAGCACGGGAAGACGAGAAGCCGATCCGGTTGAGCTCTTTGCCGCCTTTTATCATGAGGTCAAAGGACAGCCGCTTACGGACGCCAAAAAAGCGTTGTTTGCAGATACGTATGCAGAGCTTCTGCGCGAGGAAGGAGGGGCGCTATGAGACCGATTAAGCTAACCATGACTGCTTTCGGGTCCTATCGCGATACGGAAACGATCGATTTCAGCCTGCTCGAGGATCGCCGTTTGTTCGTTATTTCGGGGAATACGGGTGCTGGAAAAACGTCCATATTCGATGCGATTTGCTTCGCCTTCTATGGAACGGCAAGCGGCGAGGACCGCTCGGACCCGCGAATGCTGCGGAGCCATTTTGCAGCTGAGGATACGCATACGGCCGTCATTTTTGATTTTGCAGTAGGCCGCAGAAACTATTCGGTCATTAGACAAATGCCTCATCGCAAGGGTGGAAACAAAAGCGAAACGGGCGGCAAAGCCGAATTATATGAAACGACTAGCGGCGAGGCGATTCCGGCGGTGGATCGGTTTATACTCTCCGACGTGAATGCGAAGCTCGAGCAAATTATTGGGCTGACGAAGGAGCAATTCAGCCAGATCGTCATGCTGCCGCAGGGTGAATTTCGCAGGCTGCTGACGTCAGATACGGATAACAAGGAAGAAATTTTACGGCGGATTTTTCGCACGGAGCTTTATGAACGGCTGGAGAGCCGTTTTCAATTGAAAAATCGCAGCTTGCAGGACCAGCTCAAGGAAGCAAAAGCGACGATGAATGTTTATATGAAGCAAGTGCAGGAGGCGCTCCCGGAACGGGCGGATAGCGAGCTCTCCCGCGTATTACAGCAGGAAATATATAGTCCAACGCAGATGACGGAAGCGCTTGAGCTTGAGTTTGACTTCTATAGAAAGCTGGCAGATCAAGCGGCGGCGCAGAAGGAAGCGCTGGCGGCTCAGCTTGAATCACAGGAAGCCCAGCTGCGTTCAGCAATTACGCTTAACAGCAAGCATGAGGAATATGATCGAAAGCGGGTGCAGCAGGAGCAACTGGATGCAAAGAAGGCTGATTATGCGGTGAAGGAGCAGCAGCTTGCGCTTGCAGAGAAGGCGTCGCAATTGGCGCCGTATATGGAGCAGGCCGAGCGGGCAAGCGCTGATGCGATTGTGAGGCGGAATCAGCTTGCTGCAAGGCAAGACGAGCTGCTGACAGCCGAGCGCGAGCAAGCGCTAGCTGCCGAGCGTTACGCGGCAGAGGAACAGCGCGAGGAGGAGCGGCGCGAAGCCGAGCGCGAGCTGAGCAGTCTAACAGAGATGGTGCCGATAGTAAAGACGCTGGCAAGCCAGAAGCTGGCGATTGACAAGCTGATCCAAACGGAGAAGAGCTCCAGCGATAAGCTGCAGGCAGGTGAGGCCGCGCTTGCGCAGCTTCGTGATGCGAAGCAAGCTTCACAGCTTAAGGTCAAACAAATTGAACAGGATACGGTTGAATTGACCGATATGCAGGACAAGCTGCGTTTGATCGAGCAGCAAGGGAAGCAGCTCAAGCGTTTAGTAGATGTAGAGAAGGAAATGTCACGTATTGCCCAGCATGAGAGGGAGTTCGCGGAGTCGCTTGCCAAAGCCAAGCAGGAGCATGAGCAGCTTGAGACATCTTGGATCGAGGGGCAAGCTGCGCTGCTTGCTGCCCATCTGCATAATGGCAAGCCATGTCCCGTATGCGGAAGCGAGGAGCATCCGGGTAAGGCGGTTACAACCGCTGAGGTGCCATCGCGGGAGCGGCTGCAGGAGGCGAAGGCGCAGCTAAGCGCCGTGGAGCGCGAATGGCTGGAAGCACGCGCGCAAATGGCGGCAGCAAGTGCGAACCTCGAGGAAGGCGCCAGAGAGCTGGCGGAGTTCGGTTTGCAGGCTGTTGCGCTGGAGGAGCAAAGAACGCAGCTGCAGCAGCAATGGCGCGCTCTAAAGGAGCAAACGGATAAGCTGTCGCTTCAGGCCAAGCAGTTGCCGGAGCTCAAGCTGCAAATCGAGCAGCAGGAGCAGCTTCTTGAGCAGCAGCTTCAGGCCAAGGAGCAGCTTCAGCAGGAGATGCAGCGGCTTAGCATTGAGCGAGCATCGCAGCAATCAGCGATGCAGAAGGAGCTGGAGCGTATTCCGGATTCGCTGCGTTCGCCGGATAAGCTGAATGCCAAGCTGAATGAACAGCAAGCTGTCACCAGCCGCTTGAGTGCTGCGTGGAAGGCTGTTCAGGAGCAGCTTCAAAACATGACCGCAAAGCTGGCTGAGCAGAAGGCATACGCGGTTCAGGCCGTGCTTCAGCAAGAGGAGGCAGAGAGCAATAAGCTGCTTGCCGAGCAGCGGCTGATCGAGGAGCTTGCGAAGGCAGGCTTTGGAACGGTTCAGCAATATCGTGAAGCAGCATTGACTGAAGAAGCAAGGGAGCTGCTTCGAGACGATATTTCAGCTTATCGAACGGCAGTTTCATTGTTGACGCAGCAGATCGTGGAGCTGCAGGCTGAGCTTGTTGGAAAGCCTAAAGTCGATATTGTGCTGCTGAAGGGTCAGCTGGACGCATTGAAGCTGCAACTGGAGCAGATGATTGCGGCCGCTCAAACCGCTCTTCGTACTGCTCAAGCAGCACAGCGCCTGTCAGCTTCAATCAGAGGGGCAAATGAGCAGGTGAAGAGCCTTGAGGCGAAGCTTGAGGAAGTTATGGACATATTCCAAATGCTAAAGGGGGATAACGCGCTCAAAATATCGTTCGAGCGTTATATTCTAATCGAATTTTTGGAGCAAATTCTGTTCGCCGCCAACGCTCGTCTTCGCGATCTGTCGAATGGGCAATTCTCCTTGCAGAGAAGCGATCGCCTCGAAAATCGAGGAAAGCAAAGCGGTCTTGGACTCGATGTCTATGACTCCTATACGGGGCAAAACCGCGATGTGAAGACGCTATCCGGCGGCGAGAAGTTTAACGCCTCGCTTTGCCTCGCGCTTGGAATGACGGATGTTATCCAGTCTCATCTAGGCGGAGTGACGATTGAAATGATGTTCATTGACGAGGGCTTCGGTTCGTTAGACGAGGAGTCGCTGCAGAAAGCCATTGCGGCGCTCGTCGATCTCCAGAAGGCGGGCAGAATGATCGGCGTTATCTCTCATGTGCAGGAGCTGAAAGATGCATTCCCTGCTTGCCTTGAAGTCAACAAAACGAAGGAAGGCTTCAGCCGTACGAAAATAACAGTGAAATAATAATCATCTGACTTCGGTTGAAATAAATAATGTCTGCTTCATGCTCCGCAAAGGAGGCTGAAGCAGACTGGCTTAACACAGTGGATTTAGGTTAGTTATGTAACGTTAGCAGCAATTGCTGCAGCACCTGCAAAAAACAATCCAATTCCGCCAACAAAAACGAGAACATTCAGCACAATGCCAATTACGCTGAATAATTTGCGGCGTTTGCTCGAAAAGGCGCCGATGATAGCCAAAATAAGACCTACAAGCGAGATTAAGCCTGCGCCAAAGATGCAGAAGATGGCTATTACCATAGAAGCGAGAACCTCTGGTCCCAGCTCTTCGATAGACGCTTGAAAAGCGGCTGAATCCGCAGACGGATCAGGCAGAGTGGTGCTCCCGATTTGATCAGCGAACGACGATCCTGATACAATAGCAATAATAAGCAAAACGACTGAAATTAAACCGATGATGAAGGATGCAATACCAAGTCCAGATTGCTTCTTTGGACCTTCTAATGTGGAAGGCTCGTTAGAGAAGACTGGTCTTGAAGCAAAAGGGTCGTTCTCGGGTGGAAGGTTAGTTCCATTGCTGAGGTCATTTTCCAAAATTATCATCTCCTTTACTAATTACGGTAAAATTATACACAAATTTGAAAGGATTGAAAACAACATGTTTCCTAAATATTTTGTAATTGGCGCCATTAATGCCGCGCTTGCGATCGCGCTCGGCGCATTCGGTGCTCACGGATTAGAAAAACAGTTGACTGAGCATTACCTAGAAGTTTTCGAAACGGGTGTAAGATATCATATGTACAGCGCTTTAGGATTAATGCTGATTGCATTATTCGCTAAGCAAATTGGCGCAAGCAAGCTAGTATTGAACGGGGGGCGGCTTATTGTAGCCGGAACCGTACTCTTTAGCGGAAGCCTCTATGTACTTGCAGTCAGCGGCTTTAGCAAGCTAGGCATCATTACCCCTTTTGGCGGCGTTGCTATTCTTGCAGGCTGGGCATGTGTTATCGTTGCAGCATTAAAAAAATCATAAAATGAAATTGAAAAAAATGTCATATTTCGAGTTGCCGACATAATATACTGTAATGTAACAAAGAAACAGATTACTTTAGTAAATATTTCTATACCAGATCGATTACATCGTTTATAATAAAGCGAACACTCACTTGACTCGAAAAAGAGGAAGGAGGTTTGTGCGTGACGAAACGGATGGATGGTTTTCCTGAAAGCAACAAGCGACTTAAGCTCAAGCAATCAACGAGCGGACCTTTGATTATAAGCTGCCTGCTTGCAGCTCTTGCATCGGTTTGGATCGTGGTAGCTTTATTGTTGATCTCTAATCCGATGTACAAGTGGACGGCTACAGCCATCGCTGCATCGTTACTCGTAACCGCAATAATTGTTTATATAAAACGCAATGAGTCGATCAGTTTTCAAAACTATCATACGGCCATCGTAGAAACCTTGCTTCGTTCCGATGCGGTACCGCTTGCTATATTGAATAGAAGCGGCATCATTATGGAGATGAACGAGGCGTCTAGCCGTACGCTTGGCTATCAGCGCTCCGAGCTTTTAGGGGAGCCGATATCTCGGATAGTCGAGCCCGGCAGCCGCCAGTCGCTGCTTGATTCGCTGGGGCATGCTTGGCTTGGAGAAACGAAGCAGACGAACATTAATATCACGCATGGCTCCGGGTTTCCTTTAGAGCTTCAAGTGACCTGCTCTCCGATGCTGCAGGATAATGAGGTTATCGGCACCGTTTTGATCAGTCAGGATTTAAGCGACCGAAAACGGAACGTTGAACGGATTCGCTACATGGCCTATTACGATGATATGACAGGCTTGCCGAATCGGACATTGTTTCAGATGAAGCTGACTGAGACGCTGGTTAGGGCTAAGGAAGAAGAACGGGTAGTCGGCATCTGTTATCTGGATCTGGACCGATTTAAGCTCGTCAATGCATCCTTTGGGCGCGAATTTGGCGATATTCTTCTTATGCAGGTTGCCGAGCGTTTAAATAGAAACCTTTCCGACAACGATTTTGCCGCTCGCATGGAAGGTGATGAATACGCTTTATTGTATTGCAATGTAAAGTCTGAGAAGCATTTGCTTGAGCTGTCGAAGCAGCTGCTTAAATCGATTGAAGAGCCATATGAGCTAAGCGGTTTTCCTTTACATATTACAGCGAGCATTGGTTCAGTTACGAACAGCAACGAGGATGACGACAGCTACGCGCTAATCAAGAAAGCCGATATGGCGCTTGTTAAGGTGAAGGAAAGCGGTAAAAATGATTGTCTGCTCTATTCGGAGAGCTGGAGCAATTCATCGTTTGAACGCCTTACGCTGCAGCATGAAATGTACCGGGCCATACAGCGCAATGAATTTATTTTACATTATCAGCCGCAATATGATTTGGTTTCTGGAACGATGGTTGGAGTAGAGGCGCTAGTACGATGGAATCACCCGCTCAAAGGGATGATACCGCCAGGTGACTTTATTCCTCTAGCGGAAGAAAGCGGGATGATCGTTCAGATTGGCGACTGGGTGCTTGAAGAGGCATGCCGTCAGAACAAAGCTTGGCAAGACGCAGGGCTGCCGCCAATTCCGGTATCTGTCAACTTGTCCATTAGACAATTCGTTCAAAATGATCTAGCAAGCAAAGTATTTGCCGTGCTGGAGAAAACAGGCATGGATGCTAAATATTTGGATCTGGAAATAACGGAGTCGATGACGATGGATGTTAGCCATGTGTCTCGATGCTTGCTGGATTTAACCGACCTCGGCGTCAATATTAGCGTGGATGATTTTGGCACTGGCTATAGTTCATTTCATTATTTAAAAAACTTTCCGATTGACCGTTTGAAAATTGATCGATCCTTCGTTCGGGATATTCAGCAGGATCCAAACGATGCGGAGATCGTTGCAGCCATTATCGCAATGGCACATAATTTGAACATACAGGTCATTGCTGAAGGCGTGGAGACAGAAGGCCAGATGGAGTTTTTGAGAAAGCACAAATGCGATGAAATGCAGGGCTACTTCTGGAGTCCACCTGTAACGAGCGACAGTATCGAACTCATGCTTACACCCGGAAACATATAAAAACCGTTCCTAGACTGCTATTAGACAGTCATTCGAACGGTTTTTTTAATGCGTGCTAATAGGAGAAATCTTCAATTTCATTTAAACGGAACGTATAAACCTGCTTTTCGTCTACATGATAGACTGTAATGATATATTCGGCTTCATCCATATTAATGATTCTGCAAGGTATGCTGAGCTTGATGCCAAGCCCTTTGTTTACGATCAGCCTGATCAAAGTGTTGTTTTTCATGATTGCTCTTATTTTGTCAAAATAGCTTAAAGTCTCGAAGGAAGGCGGGTCAGGCTTGTCTACGTCTTTTGGATAGGATTTCACTTCGTTGCTGTCAGCTTGAACAGGGATGTCTTGTGTGATTGCTGCGTTCTGCTTCCGCTCATCAATGATCATACCGAGCTTAATGCCCGATAATATGCGAAAATCGACGTATTCCGATTGATTTAACGTATGAAGAAGTGTCTCTAACGCCGCAGCATCATTTTTTCCTTCAACAAGCACCTCAATATTGAAAACAAATGATGACTGATTAAGGGATGAGGGATGTTTTTCCATAGGACCTCCGGTCGAGTTGGTATAGTACTAATATACCACTAAATTAGCCGTTCATATAGTCATTTTAATGAGCATTTATCCAACACTGTAAAAAAATTTCTGCATATAATGATGATGCAATGCCTCTTATTCATGAACCGAAGGGGGTGGATCCTATATGATGCGAATGGTTCCTTTTACACTGGAGAATGGGGAAACAGTTCTTGGCGTTGAAGTGAAGCTGCCCAAAACAACTTTGCTCGCCATTATGACGGACAAAGGATATATTATGTGCGGTGCGCTTAGTATATGGTGAAATTAGGAGTATTGGAATCTCCCTCTATATCTCCATAAACCCAATAAGGACAAGCTTTCATTGATTTTTTCAAACGCGACACATTCCAAAAGATTCAATTACATTTCCCTATTTCTTCCAGAATTCTGCTATGTATTTAATCTATAAGATCAAATTCTCCTAAAAATACTACAACGGTTATAATTATTTTAGGTTCACGGTTCATCTTCTTTGTCATTTTGTCCTCACCTTTACTTGCTTTGAGCTGGGACTGATTTCCATATCGCCCGCGCAACTCAGCCGCATTGGATCGCGCTCATCGCCTTCTGTTTGCTTTTGCTCGTGAAGCTAGAGACGAAAGTCGAGCACACGCTGTTGCAACTGAGCAGATGGTTGACGAAATTACGTGGCAGCCCTACGACCAGTGGCTGCAACGGATGAAGCAAAAGCCGAGTCGAGAATCAAAAGGAAGGCGACGAAAAGAAGCGATCGTCTAAATTACAAACCGCCTAAACACTTGAATTTGCAAATTACTTTAATCCTGAATTTCGAAAGTCCATAGTAATGAGCCTTAATACACGATGTCATAGGGGACTACTTCCAAAAATGTAAGTGGAAATGATGAATCGGCAGGTATTGCTAGATTTTAGCATACACCATCCC
>NZ_JBXBBJ010000042.1:0-23133 GCF_057221575.1 Paenibacillus sp. Y660
AGACGACGAGGTTGATAGGTTCGGGGTGGAAGCACAGCAATGTGTGCAGCTGACGAATACTAATCGGTCGAGGGCTTATCCTAAAAGGTTTGCTAAGCAAACCTACATCGTAAGCATACGCTACAAGGTTGTAAGTCAAACCTACATCGTAAGCATACGCTTAAGGTTTGCATGGACCCATACATCCGGCAGACACAGTTAAAGAGGTTTTCAGCAAACCTGATCTTTCGTATCCAGTTTTCAGGGCGCAATTTGCTTGTCTTGTACCAAGTAGCAACCCCACATGCGTGGGTTTTATTTTTGTCCTGGAGGCTTAGCTCAGCTGGGAGAGCATCTGCCTTACAAGCAGAGGGTCGGCGGTTCGATCCCGTCAGCCTCCACCATATTCTTTTATTCAGAAGCCATTGTTCAATTGAACAAGGTTTTTTTTGTTTTTGTTTGGTATTCAAAAATTTCGGTTACTCTTCAGTACAAACATATAAAGTTAATTTTGCATAAAAACCCTCTAGAATAAAATGTGAATCTGCGCTCCGATTTACGCTTGTTTTTCTGTTCCACGGCCTTTGAACATAACCTCTATCATAATTTCTGGAGTTTCAATCCTGCCATAATCGAAAACTTGATCATCAATCAGCCTAGCAATAGTTGGCGAATTACAACCAAGCCCCTACCTCACTGAAAGAAAAAATGTTCCCATTGAAATTAGTTTAGAACTAAAATATAATAGTTAAGCTGTAAAGTAATATTAAAGGGTGTGGGAGAAGTACATGAATCAAGAAGAACTTAATAAGGTGCGTTTCTGGCCTGTAATGATCGCTATTTTTATCGGGTCTTTTTTATGTGTATTGGCGTCGGCTACGATCAACTTGGCGCTCGAAATTTTGAAGGATCATTTTGACACGTCGCTGAGCTCTGTGCAGTGGACTTTAACCGGCTTTATGCTGGCGATGGGAACAACAGCGCCCATTGCAGGTTATTTGGGCGAGCGGTTCAGCTATAGAAGGCTATACCTGTTCTCCTTAATTGGATTTACGCTTGCATCGGTATTATGCGCCTCGGCGTGGAGCGAAGGCTCGCTAATCTTGTTTCGCGTATTGCAGGGCGCATTCAGCGGCTTGATCATTCCGGCTACGATGTCAATCATCTATCAGATTATTCCGCGAGAAAGGCAAGCGATGGCTGTCGCGTTCTGGGGCTTGTCTGCCATGCTGGCGCCAGCCTTCGGCCCAACGATTAGCGGTTGGGTGCTGGAGAACATGAATTGGCACTGGCTGTTCCTAATGAACATTCCAATAGGGCTCATTGCGATTGGTTTCGTATATGCCTATATTCCTTACTACCGTATGAACGTTCCGAAGTCTTTTGATGGACTTGGCTTTCTGACCGTTATTGTAAGCAGCTCTTCCTTGCTGCTGGCGCTCGGCCAAGGCCACACCTGGGGCTGGGGCTCTTTGAAGGTCGTCTCCCTGTTCGTGGTTGGCGCAGTTGCCCTCGTACTATTTGTGTGGCGGGAGCTGACGACCGAAACGCCGCTGCTCAATTTGAAAGTGTTTAATAACAGCCGCTTCACGTTAAATGCGATCATCTCCAATATTATTACTATCAGCTTGTATTCCGGCACCTTGCTGACACCGATATTTCTTCAAAGAATCCAGCATGTCTCTGCCATGGATACGGGCATGATCCTGCTGCCGGCCTCCCTTGCGATGGCTCTGCTTATGCCTGTTGTCGGCAAGCTGTATGGCATTATCGGACCGCGCTGGCTTATGTCAGGCGGGATTGTGCTGCTGACGGTCGGAACGTTAGCGTTAAGCTGGCTAAGCATCGATGTGTCGCATGCTTACGTTATCTGGTGGATGATTGTGCGAAACATCGGAATTGCGCTTGTCGTTATGCCTTCGAGCAACGCAGCAATGGAGCAAATTCCAGCTGAGCTCTCCGGTCATGCATCCGCAATAACGAATTGGACGAGGAATGTATTCGGATCATTCGCTATTGCTATTTTCACAACGATGCTCGCATCAAGATCCATTACCCACGCTACTGACTTTATGAAGGCGGGCGATGTCGACGAGCTTCACATTTCGATGATGTCCTTCACGATGAGCGTGAACGATGTGTACGTCGTTGCTACGATAGTAGCGGCCGTCGCGCTGCCGCTTAGCTTGTTCATCGGCAAGGCGAAGAGGGAGGATGGAACGAAGAAAAAGGCAGGCAAAGAAAAAGAAATATCTAGCCAAATGGCTGCTTCGGTTTCTGCAAAGCCATAAAAGAAGCGCTGCGAGAGAGTGAGCTAACTCTAAGCAGCGCTTTCTTTTGTTTAAAATGTTCTTTATTAAGAACTTAATGCTATTTTTCCTTAACTAATCCACTGTAATGAAGGCTATCGTCAGCTTCTATTTCAATGATACGGTGTCCCACCTCTTTTTTGTTTTGGTATGCAATGATTGAAACGGTGCTTTTTTTTGCTAATGTCATTGCGGCATTGTCATAAGGAGGGGTCCAGTATATGATGGTGCCGGATGAGACGGTAAGGCTTTTTCCTTTTTGGATGACCTTAGAAGCGGGAGGCTTCCAAAGCGAGAAGCTGCCTTCTGTTACGTTGACTGTAATGGAATCAGCATTCTCCGCAGCAATGCTGATTGGAAATCCAGGGACGCTGCTCATAAACGGGCTGTATGTACCTAATGGGAGCTGAACATTAGGCTTCATTTCGACGGCTGTCCCATCTGCTGCATATGCCGTAATCACAAGGCCGGGGAATACCGCTTTTTTGTTGCCAAGCTGAAGGAAGGATGTACTGAGCATAGCAATTAAAATAACCGTACAAACAGCTGCCAATAAGGGAACTGTTTTTCTAAAGGATAGCTTCTTGCCAGTTAAAGTCTGCTGCTGCGCGTTATGAATCAGCCGCTGCTTTAATTCCTCGGTAGCCTTTATTTCTTTCATGCCATCTATGTATCTATTCATTACCGAGTCCTCCAATCCAGCTTGATTTTAAAAGCTCTCGTGCGCGCTTCAGTTGTGTTCGAACCGTGCTCTCGTTTCGTTCCAACAGCTCAGCTATTTCAGTGGTGCTGTAGCCTTCAAAGGATCCAAGCTTTCTCATGCTCGGCATGCTTGAACGCTTTTTGCTGCTTAACGACTTTAATGAATACCTCCTGGCATATATCCTGGGCGTCCGCACTATTTTTGAGGTAGGTAAAAGCGATGCGCATCATCATGTCTGCATAACGATGGACAAGCTCTGCTAGATAATCTTCCGAATAAAGCGGCTCACTTTGCATTGGCGTCGACACTCCTTCATCCCTAACACGGTTTAAGGGGGCAAAATGTTTCAAAGGACGTAAAAAAAATCCTGACCGGAAGAGGTCAGGGTTGATTTTGTGTATAACCGATTATTTGAAGAAGTCGTTAAAAATTTCTGCTGTGATGGACAGCATGATTATTTTGGATAAAGATTAGCTTGCTTCTGTTCTTTAAAGACGAGTTTACTTGTCTACTCCAATGGCAGCTTCAGCCTCTTCATCGTCCTTTTCCGGGGATTCCACCAGGCGGAAATCATCCGTTTTCTCGCCGTCCTCCCAGATTTCCACGAATAGAGCGTCGCAATGCTCAAAGTCAGCTGATCGCAGCGACAGCGCTTTTTCCTCGTCAGAGCCTACATATACATTTTCCAATCCGTCTTCGTTAAACGATTGTATGACATAAATTTTCATAGCGATGAACCTCCTGCATTTTAATCTTGTAGCAGTATACCACAAAATGCTGGAGGAAAAGCAGATGTCATTTTATCGGATTTTAAAGCGGCTAACCGTGAGAAGCAATTCCTCCCTATTTTTTGCAGATATCGATATTTTCTTTAAGCATAAGTATGTTAGAATGATTTCAATATCAGATTCATAAAGCAGGTTGTGCTGATATATGGGAGGGATATAGATGCAGCTTATTAATCAAGAAAAGGTACAGCTTAGGATAGATAGCCTGAAGGATCAGGATCTATATATTCATCTGGAAATGACAACGGGAGCTTACGCTGCCCATCTCGATAGCTCGAAGCATCCAGCGGCTAATTTCATTACGAATGCTGCCATTCGTTATTCGCATGGTTCGATTGCAGGGAGCGGGCCCTATCGGGTTGGCTTGAAAATGTTGCAAGGCTGGATTTACTCGGAGGGGCTTACCCACTGGGAAGAGACGGAGCAGGAGAGGCTGATTCTGGCAGGGCATGATGGACAAGGAAAGCTGATCGTATCGCTGCAGCTAAGCAGGGTGCCCTTCTAATGAGAGAGGAGAGTAGAAATTTTGTGGGTCAAAACATTTTAGTTGTATTTCCACATCCTGATGATGAGGCTTTCACTGTATCGGGTACGCTGGCTAAGCATATACAAGACGGAGCGCATGTTACTTTCGCTTGCTTGACGCTTGGGGAAATGGGCCGGAACATGGGAATTCCGCCATTCGCCAATCGGGTGACGCTGCCGGCCATTCGGAAGCTCGAGCTGGAGGAGTCCTGCCGCGCTATCGGCATACAGGATCTGAGAATGCTGGGGTTTCATGATAAAATGATTGAATTCGAGGACAAAGGCCGACTGGATGGGGCGATAGATGCTCTCTTGAAGGAGCTGCGCCCGTCGATCGTGTATACCTTTTATCCAGGCTACAGCGTTCATCCCGATCATGATGCATGCGGGGGGGCTGTCATTCGCACCATTAGCAAGCTTCCAGAAGACGAGAGGCCGGTTGTTTATTGCTCGGCTTTTTCCAAGAACCATCAGGAGGCGATTGGCATGCCTCAAGTTGCAAATGATGTTAAACCATTTTTGAAACAAAAAATGGCTTCTATTGAGGCTCATCGTTCGCAGTTCCAAGCGGCTGAGCTGGTAGGCAGCAAAAAGCTGACGGATGAGGAAATTGTGCAGCGCTTTGGAACAGAGCGCTTCTGGATCTACCCATTCGAGTAATCTGATCGTACGACAAGAGGCTCTAGGGATTTTTCCTTAGAGCCTTTTTTTGTCCTCTTTTATAAAGAATGAACCGAACGATAGCGGCTGAAACGATCTCCTTGTCATTAATAAAAAACCATGCAGCTGTCGAATTGGATTCGATAGCCGCATGGTATAAGCGATAAGTGCAATTAAGCTTGCTGCGAGATGGACAAGCCAAGCCCCTCGGCAACACGTTGTCCGTAGTCAGGGTCGGCTTTGTAGAAGTGGCTGATTTGACGAAGCTTAATTTCGTCCTTCTCTACCGGCTTCATGGCACCCACAATCGTTTCAATTAAGCGGGCGCGTTCCTCTTCACTAATAAGACGATAGAGATCGCCTGCCTGCGTATAGTGGTCGTGATGGTCATAGCCTACACTGTCTGCCTGGCCTGATACCTCGAACGGAGCAGGCTTGTTCTCGGCAGATTCTGTAGGACCGCCATAGCTGTTAGGCTCGTAATAAAGCGACGATCCACCGTTGCCGTCCGCGCGCATTTGACCGTCGCGCTGGTGATTGTTCACCGGAGCGGTTGGACGATTGATCGGCAGCTGATTGTGGTTGGCGCCAACGCGGTAGCGATGGGCATCGGAGTACGCGAATAGGCGGCCTTGCAGCATTTTGTCAGGTGAAGCTTCAATGCCGGGAACGAAAGAGCCGGGAGAGAAGGTTGCTTGCTCAACCTCGGCAAAGTAGTTTTCTGGATTCCGATCCAGCACCATGCGGCCAACCTCGATTAACGGATAATCCTTCTGGGACCATACCTTCGTCACGTCAAATGGATCGAAACGATATGTATTCGCATCCGAGGTAGGCATGATCTGCACATATAGCTTCCACGCCGGGAAATCGCCGCTTGCAATCGCATTAAACAAATCCTCGGTATGGTAATCAGGATTGTCGCCGGCAATTTTGGCAGCAACCTCATTGGTGATGGTTTTGATGCCTTGCTCGGTTTTGAAATGATATTTGACCCAAACCGCTTGGCCCTCGTCGTTCACCCATTTGAAGGTATGGCTGCCAAAGCCGTGCATATGTCTTAATGTAGCGGGGATACCGCGGTCAGACATAAGGATCGTAACCTGATGAAGCGATTCCGGCGATAAGGACCAGAAATCCCAAATGGCGTTCGGATTTTTCAAGTGGGTTTGCGGATGACGCTTCTGAGTATGAATGAAGTCGGGAAATTTAATCGCATCGCGAATAAAGAATACCGGTGTATTGTTTCCAACTAAGTCGTAATTGCCTTCCTCGGTATAGAACTTTACGGCGAAGCCCCGCGGATCGCGGACCGTATCTGCAGAGCCAAGCTCGCCGGCAACAGTCGAGAAGCGGATGAACATCGGCGTGCGCTTTCCTACCTCGGATAAAAAGCTTGCTTTAGTGTAAGACGTAACATCATGCGTAACTTGGAAGTAGCCATGGGCACCTGCCCCTTTAGCGTGAACGACGCGCTCAGGAACACGTTCTCTGTTGAAGTGAGCTAGCTTTTCTAGAAGGTGAACATCCTGAATTAATGTTGGACCACGAGAGCCTGCTGTCATCGAGTTCTGGTTGTCTCCAACTGGAGCACCCCAACTAGTCGTGAGCTTGTTCTTCTCAGTACTCATAATAGAATCACCTCATTGAATTTGTGTGACTGCGCCTCATTTTATATGTTACCGTTTTCTATAGGAAAATCAATATCAATTTATAATCATTACAATTAAAATTTTTCGTCAAAATGTGAGATTTTAGCTGTCGTTTGAATAACGTCCTAGCGCTTTTGTAGCCGACTCCAACATGCGGCTGCGCAGCTGCTTGCTATTAACAATGTTTACCCGCTTTCCGAGAAAGCGGGTTTTCGAGAGCACATATTCGCTGTCGCTGCTCGAGAAGAAGAGACGAATTGTATACTCATTGGTCTGCGCATCGTAGCTCACTTCTTTCTCGAAGCATGAGAAAGCATACAAAATACGCGACAGCTCTCCATTGTATTCGGGCATTACGCGTATATCAGCGCTTGTGCTTCGTTTCTCCTGCAAAGCATGGACCTTCGCTCGGAGCTGCTCGTAATAATCCGCCC
Organism: Paenibacillus sp. Y660; assembly: GCF_057221575.1. Lineage (NCBI taxonomy): Bacteria > Bacillati > Bacillota > Bacilli > Caryophanales > Paenibacillaceae > Paenibacillus > Paenibacillus sp. Y660. Next base: position 7,051 of record NZ_JBXBBJ010000042.1, read on the forward strand.
CGCATGCTTGCTCACCAATCGCAATGATCTTATCCAGGCGCGTACTCATCAGCATCCGGTTTTTCGCATGATACCAAAGCAGATACCATTCCCTCTTGACCATTGAATATTCGAGCTTGTAGGGAAAGCATTCCTGCTCGCTATGCGTACGTTCATTTTTGATGCTGTAGCTGAGGCGCAGCATGCTTTTATTTGTAATGGCCTGCCTTAACGGTCGAACATTCGGATGGTATACATGCTTTTCTTTACTGGCTGCTTTATGCAGCAGCTCGCCCGTATCCAGAGCAAGATCTTGCTCCAGCATAAGCTGCAGCTTTTGTCGTGTTGTTGGAGAAAAAGCAACGGCAGCAGCAGGATGACGCAGCATGGCCTTCAACCAGCCTCGCTCATGGGCCGTTACCATAAACGTTCCCGAATCCTCAAGCTTGGATAAAATTTGATAGTTAAATATTTTCTCAAACAGATTCATAGTACGCCTTGATCTCCTTCCACTCCGCAATCATTTCATGCCGCAGCCTCGCAGGCGCCAGCACCTCGCAGCTTGAGCCGAAGCTCCGAATCCATGGCTTAATCTCGATTATGCCGTTTACTTCGATTTCATAGACAAAGCTATCATCCGATTCTTCCGCGATGATGCCCCATTGTCCTTGAAGCAGCACGCGCTCACTAACGAAATGGTTGATCCCGTGTCCCGGATGGAAGAAGCGTACGCGAACCGTGACGGGCTTGCCCGTATCGATCAACCAGCTATGCTTGGTGCGCTGTTCTAGTTCTGTCTTCTTGGCCTCGTAAAGCTCTTCAGCAACGGCATCCCCTTCAGAGATTTGCGTTAATCCTTCCAAGCGGTATTTTTTAATGCCTTGTTTGGCGTGGTTGCCTAGCAAATACCAACGGCCATATTGATGGTCATAGACGACCTTAAGCGGCAGCGTCGTCTCTTGCATGCCCTTGGTATCGCGTTCGAATAACGGATTAGTGTTTTTTGCGGCGTAGCTCGTTTCTTTTTTTGGCGAGAAATAGAGAAAGGTGATCAAGCGCCGATTGCGAATAGCGCCTAGCAGCGTGAAGAGATGCGCCTCATCCAAAATACGAGAGTAATAGTGATACTTATATAAGAACGGCTCGATCTGGCCATTGTCAGCTTGCCTGCGTGAAATATGCTTCTTTAAGCCGTCGCGCAGCAAATAGCCTTGGACAGAAGGAACCTGCGTATTGGCCATCATGTCTACAAAATCATATAAATCGAGCAGCTCTTCATGCGCCAGCTCGCGAACAAAATCATTATAAATGCGATAGCGAAAGGGACGCGCACCCGGCTCCTTCTTAATCACGCCAACCTGCTCTAAATATTTAAGATCGCCGCGGATTGTCTTCTCATCGGGAAGCGATAGCTCCGCCGGCATGCTGCTGCAGCACAAATCAAGCAGCTCCATAGCCGTTAGCGGCTTTTCGTGCATAGCTGCGAGCAGCAGCGAAATGCGCTGGCTTTCGGTTTCCTTAAGCGACTTCGCTCGAAACAGAAACAGCAGCATCGGATCGGATGATTCAAGATAGCTGTAGCGGATCGTTTCGGCAAACTCCTTGCCTTGCTCCTCGGGCAGCTGCTGCTGAACAGCGCTCACGATTTCTTTGAGCCGCTTTATCGTTTTATCAAACGTATGGATGGAAATGCCTAGCCTATCTGCGTATTGCTGACGGTTATAAGCCCCGCTAGTCAAGACGAGCATACGCAAAAACTGTATTTCCTTGTCGAAGCTTTCTCTTGCCATTTCTGAATATCCCCCGATCGTAAGCAGCATTCTCCATCTATCTTAACAGGAAGCTGAAGGTTTTGAACAAAAAGGAAAATTTTCCTTTGTCGTAATACTTTCGCCATGTTCGCGGGCCTCCAAATAAGAGAAGATAGAATTCGTAAGAAGGCAGTACGGCTGATTGAAAAAAAGCAAGATTCACAGGAGGTTTTGACAATGCTGATGCAGCATAAGAGACATGGCGGCAATCATCATGAAATAAAGCTTGAGCATGGCAGTCTTCACTTATTCGCTAACGAAGAGGTATTCCAATCCTTTGAAAATAAAGTATTTGAAATGGCTAACAACAATTTGCAAATTCCAAGGAATCGATATATGAGCTACACCCCGGATGCGCATGTAGGCATTGGAACGTGCATTGGCACGACAGCGGTATGGAGCATGAAAAATGGCTGCGTATCTCCATCAATCGTCGGCTCAGATATCGGCTGCGGCATGCGTGTTCATACGACCTCGCTGTATAAGCGCGACATTCAAGATAAGGACATTCGCAGAGCGCTGATCGCAGCTATCGAGAAATACGTGCCTACAAACGAGCGCACGAATTCGAACTACGAAGATATCGACGTGATGAGCGTCGTTCAGCATGGCTTGAAGGGACTGCCCGAGAAGTATGTTCCTGATGAACAGTGGCTGACCCATGTGGAGCAATCCCATTTTGCATATGATCATACTTACCTCAAGCAACTTCCGCCAAAAACGATGAAATATGCACGTGGGCAACTAGGAACACTCGGAAGCGGGAACCACTTCATTGAAATTCAATATTTGGAAATCAATGAGGAACACGCGGAATTGGCGGCAAAATGGGGCTTGTTCGATGGGCAGGTTGTGGTGATGATCCACTCCGGCTCGCGCTCCTGGGGCGGCATGATCGGCCGGGAGCATAACAAGGTGATCAAGGAAGCGATGAATCAGTGGGGCGTGAGCAATCCCGACCCCAACTTGATTTATGCTCCCATTGCGAGTCAGGAAGGGCAAACCTATCTGAATCTGATGTATTCCGCGCTCAACTTTGCGGTTAGCAACCGGCATATGATCGCATTTGGCGTTCGCGAAGCGTTCCAAGAGGTATTCGGAGCGAGTATGGAAATGCCTGTGCTTTACGATCTGATGCATAACTACGCGCTGAAGGAATTTCACCGCAACGAGCCGATGCTCGTTCACCGCAAAGGAGCGACGCGTGCGCTCCCGCCGGGCCACTTCCTGAATACGCCGGTGTTTAAGGAGACCGGACATCCTGCGCTTATACCCGGTTCCATGGGAACCTCCTCCTATATTATGGTGGGGAAGAATGAGGGCTTGAAAAACTTCTATTCCATCTGCCACGGAGCGGGCCGTGCAAGATCCCGAAGAGCAACGAAGGAGCTCGTGACGGTCGATCAGTTCGAGCAATCGCTGAGGATCGGCACAGAGGAGGAAATACTCGTCAACCACCGTTCTCTGGAGACGATTCTCGACGAATGCCCGCAGGCCTACAAGGATGTGGACCAGATCATCGACAGCGTCGTTGGCGCATCGCTCGCTGCCGTGGTGGCCAAATGCAAGCCGATGGCTGCCATCAAAGGCATCTAATTCATTACAATCGCTATTAAAGATAACTTCAATAATAGATGAGGTTCATGTACGAATGGCGTACCTTGGCAGGGACTTTCCAATTGTTCCGCAGTGCTTGCGCACGCTGTGCGCTTGTATGCTGTATGACCATATCGGCTGAATCTCCACAAAATAAGGGTTCGAATCCCTTGGTTATTCGCCTGATTCGCGAAAACTCTTTGGTAGAGTATGCAAGAACTCCCTCCTTAGGAGACTGTATTTGAGTAGTACCCGGCCTTTAACAGGAGCTCTCAGAGCGTGCCTATGCGCGTTCACTACAGCGAAGCCTATGCAATCGGTGGATACCGAATGGAGTCCGCTGCCTCTTATGACTGACGAGGAAATAGTTTGATTTCGGATGGAAGGTGCATTCGAATTCGGCTATCGATAACGAAGTCATAAAGCAGCTCTTCTCCCTTCTTAAGCCTGATTCCGGCCTAGCCACAGGAGAGCTCCTGTTATGAAGGTCAACACAAATGCAAAGAGGTGTTTAACGATGTTCAAAAAAGTAATCATCAAAAACGACGAGCGTGGTTTGCTTTTCAAAAAAGGCAGCTACATCAAGCATTTGCAGCCAGGCGTATACCGCCACAGCTCGTTTTCAGACGATAGCGTTATTTTGCAAAATGTTGCGAAACGCTTTTCCGTTCCGAACAAGGAGCTCAATCTGTTTCTTCGAGATGCTCAGCTTGTGGAGGAACTGACGATTGCAGACGTACAGGATCATGAGTATGTGCTGCATTTTGAGGATGGCAAATTCTGCTCGCTGCTGACGTCAGGGCTGTATGCCTTCTGGAATGTTATGAAAAAACATACGTTTATTCGTGTTGATATACGGAATCCCGAGATTTCGGCTGAAGTAGATCGCTCATTGCTGTCGAAGCTGCATGGCTATATTCAGGTGTTCGAGGTTGCGAGCCACGAATCCGGTCTGCTTTTCTACAATAATGTATTACAGCGGGAGCTTCGTTCGGGCAGGTACTTTTTCTGGAAGGGACCTACTATCGTGCAGGTAAAGACGGTCGATTTGCGCCAACTGCAGTTGGATATGACAGGACAAGAAATTATGACGGAGGACAAGGTGACGCTGCGGCTTAACTTTGTGTGCCAATATAAAGTGATCGATCCGCTGAAGGCGATCCAAATCAAGTCGTTCGAGGAGCAGGTATATATTTTGCTTCAGCTTATTTTGCGAGAGTACGTGGGTACGCTGAAGCTGGACGATCTGCTGCGCATGAAGCAAGAAATTGCAACGTTTGTCCTCTCGCGCTTGAACGAGCAGAAGGAGCATTACGGCGTGCAGTTTGTATCGGCGGGCCTTAAGGATATTATTTTGCCAGGCGACATCAAGGATATCCTGAATACGGTGCTGCTTGCTGAGAAGAAGGCACAGGCCAACCTTATCACCAGACGAGAGGAGACTGCCTCGACTCGCAGCTTGCTGAATACCGCGAAGCTGATGGACGAGAACGGCACGCTGTACCGCTTGAAGGAGCTAGAGTTTCTCGAAAAAATTTGCGAGAAGATCGGCACGATCTCCCTTACCGGCGGCAATTTGCTGGAGCACCTCAATTCACTGCTGAGCGTGAAGACGATAGATAAATAGGATAGCGCTTATTTTTTTACTAAATGGGCAACTATAGTTCAATGAAGCAGCGGCAGTCTAGGACTTAATTTCTTGTCCACGGCTGCCGCTGCTTCTGTTATTGGGGAGACTGATGGATATCAATGCATCTCGAGTGATAGTTCAATTACTTTAAAGCCGGAGGTAATTTAACTCCTATCAGTTTGCCAGGCGTCTGTATGATGAGGAATCCACCTTCTTTAAGCAGATTATCATATTGGCGCGCGCCTGTTTTCACACGGAACAGCGGTTTGCCTGAATCAAAATCGATCGCGTGCATGATGCCATCGGTTTGCGCAAGATAGACACCTTTTCCATAGATCACCGTTTTTGCGGAGGGGTTATCACCATTCCAGCTCATGTGTTGTCCGTTTACCGTCTTCATACTGGAGAGCGAACCATTCTGCCAATTACTGAACAAGATACGACCGCGATGAACTTTATAAAGAGGGTATGTGCCTTGATCATAAGCAGGCTCACTATAAGACTGTAGAGCTTTGCCATCTGGTTTGTAATTTTTAAAATCATACCTCGCGATAATGCCATTCTGGTGGATATAGAAATCATTTCCATCCAAGTAGGTTGGTACATTGGTGTTATATTCATCGCCGGAACCCACATTTACATTCCATCGGTAAACACGGCTGCCTTTTACTTCACCGGTTTTCACATTGATGACGGAAACTGTAATGCTGCGCTCAGGATCATCAACTATCGGTTGATTATTATGTTTAATGGAGTACGCCAGCCCGCCTTCGATCTTGAACGGGACCTCATGGTCGATCATGCCCCAAAGCTTCTTTCCCGTTTTTTTATCGATGGCATTAAGTTGAAGAGTGCTACGTGTTTCTTCTTGCATTGTGATGGTGCGTAATACGATATCTCCTGCGTCCATGATTCCCGAACTGGTGTAATATATTGCTTGGGGCCCGGTGTTTACCCAAAGCTGCTTTCCAGTCTTCAAATGGACTGCAATGGTATGATTGTCTATTAGGGCATACAACGTATCGCCGAAAACTTCGATAGCGTTTGGTTTTTCAATCCTGACGCTCGACTGCCACAGCTTTTTTCCGCTTGAAGCAGAAAGGGCATAGAGGCTCCCATCACTTAAAGTCCCGTAAATTTTCCCCTCCTGATAGACAAACATGGAATGCACATCTTCTTCAAAAGTCCAAATCGTTTTTCCCGTCTGAGCGTTCAAAGCAATCAACCTCTTATCTCTCAACGTAAAAATCTTACCCTCACCCGTCACTGTAAAGTTAGAAGTAAGATAATAATCATCCCAATTATCGACTTTTGCGGACCAAGTTGGCTGAACAATCGGTGTCTGAATCCCTGGGTTTCCTACACCGAAGGATATAACAGGATTCTCGGCATACACATGGCTAATTCCAATATTGTCCCCCGTCTGTCCTATTTGGAAGGCTATGAGCAAGGCAGTAGCTGTAAGTATTGTTCGAAGCATCAATTTTTGTTGCATGGATAATCCTCCTCTAATTTCCATATATTCACTTTATACCTTTATAAACGCATTGCCTCATAAAATGTTGCCACGATTCATAGGGAACTCCCAATAGCTTGAAGCTCTCTTTCTTTGTTAAACGGGCAGGATAGTTGAATAGAAACTCGAATTATAGAATTTGATCCACTGCGTGAACAGGAAAGAGGAGAGGTACAGGATGAAAGAATCTTGGGAACGAACAAGTAAAAATATACACATCAATTATGAGACTATAAGTATTATGATTAGCCAAGTGTTCAGAGGCAAACGGCTCATAAAAGCTGAAAGAACGGAAACAGGACTTAGTAGTGGTACCTATAAAATTCAGATTGAGGGATCAGCTACTCCTTTCCTTTTAAGGATTTCTGCTGGTGGTTTAGACGTAGCATCAAAAGAAAAAGCAATTGCTGAGAGATTGAGCGGCGTCGTGCCTGTAGCAGATTACATCTATCTTGATACAAGCCGAAATCTAATAGAATATGACTGGGCTTTACTGGAATGGAAAGAGGGAGTATTGCTGCGGGATATTATGCAAAGAGGAGAAAAACGACAGATTGCAAAAGCTGCGGAATCTGTTGGCGATATATTAGCTCGTATACACAGCCATACTTTTGACTGCCCAGGCTTTTTAGCAGGGGACCTTACCATCGCCAATCCGTTTAACATGGGGGAGGATGAATTTCACTCTTTTATTTCAGAAAGTCTAGATGGTGCTGCAACCGGTCATTGGCTCGGTGCGGAAGCTATGGAAATGGTTCGATCATTCTGTGTGTCTCACCGTTGGTTATTAGCTGAAATTCATGAACAGTCAGTCCTCGTTCATTCGGACTTCAATGGTCTAAATATACTGATGCTTGATAGTCCAAACGGAATTGAAGTGTCAGCGGTATTGGACTGGGAGTTTGCTTTTTCAGGAAGACGTTATGTTGATATTGGAAATATGCTTCGGTATGAACACGAAAATTCCTTATTCGAACGTCATTTTATAAAAGCTTACCAGGATTCTGGAAGATTTTTAAATGAGAATTGGGTCCAGTTATCTAAACTAGAAGATTTAATTGCTTTGTGCGATTTACTGAATCGTTCGACTCTGGAAATGCCTAACCGGATTTCCGATTTAAGACAACTTATAATTCAGACGGTACAATAACTTTAGCTCAATACACAACTTAGATGAAGCTGCCGCGGCGATCGGCAGCTTCATTGCTTTAACGGGCAGTATTTTTCAATAGCTCTTGTTTTTATGCTCGAGATAATGGTAACATTTTATGGGAACATGTGTTTGTTTTTGTATTTTCCAACGGATAGGGGGAATAGGCGTGGTTGAAATCATTGAAAAAGAGCAATTTTCGGTTATTGGAAAATTAGGAAAGGGGTTTGCTAATGAAGCTCCCCAATGGATACCATCATTATGGAAAGAAGCAAATAGTAACTTTATTGAGTTAAGCAATCTCGCCATCCATCATCATGTGCAAACGGCTCCCGTTTGTTTCGTTAAGGAGCCGATGTGTACATGATCCAATTGACGAACCGCCAGGCACGGCAATTTCTGCTATTGAAGCACGGGTTGTTGGGCGAATATCATTTTACCGGAAAGCAGGGAGTATTGGATTTTGTGCGGCAGGTCGGCTGTATTCAATACGATCCCATCGATGTTTGCGGAAAAAACGCCGAACTGGTGTTGCAGTCGCGAATCAAAGGATTTACCAAGAACATGCTCGCCGAGTTGCTGTATCAAGATAGAATCCTTGTCGATTATCCCGACAAGAATTTGGCCATTATCCCTGTCGAGGACTGGCCGTATTTTGAGCGGTACAGGCAGGCCGCCCGACAACATGCCAAGCGCTATCCCGAAATGGAAGCGTTGATTGAGCAAGTACGAGCTCACATCCAAAATCACGGTGCGCTAAGTTCGGATGATCTAAAATTGGATGGAAATTTCGCTTGGCGATCGGCCATCCACTGGAGCAGCGGAAACAATTCATCCCGGTCGGTGCTGGAGCAGATGTACTCGACAGGCGAGTTGATTATACATCACAAAAAAGGAACGCGTAAATATTACGATATCGCCGGGAAGTACATACAGCCAAATCTGCTGAATGCGCCGGAGCCGCTGGTGGGCGAGCTTGAGCATCACAAGTGGCGAGTACTGCGTCGAATCGGCGCTGTTGGCCTTTTATGGAATCGCGCATCCGATGCCTGGCTGAACATATGGGGATTGAAAGCGGAGCAGCGCAACGAGGTTTTCCGCCAACTGTTGCACGAAGCTCGCATTGTTGCTGTTGCCGTGGAACAAATGAAGGATATACTTTATTGCTGCGCGGAGGACTTGCCGCTTATTGAAGCCGTTCTGCAAAATCCAGCGCCGAAATGGCGCTGCGAGCTGATTGCCCCACTAGATAATTTCATATGGGACAGAAAACTGATCAACGAATTGTTTGGATTCGATTACACCTGGGAGATTTACACGCCTGCAATCAAACGGAAATTCGGCTATTATGTGTTGCCTCTAATATACGGAGAAAGCCTCATCGGACGAGCCGAGGTAATCGCGGAGCGAAAATCCGGGACGCTCGTTGTTAAAAACATCTGGTACGAGAACGACATAAAGCCAACAAAGCAATTGCGAACAGCCTTGAACAATTGTTTTCAAAATTTTGCATTATTCAACGGATGCGAGACGATTTCGACAGAGTCTATGAACTGATATTTCCAGTTCCCTGTTAACATTTGCTGACAAGTTTCGCGTCAAGGTAAATGGAGATATGAAGGGCGCGAATGGGTGGCTGAACCAGGTAGCTTTATATTTGAACCACCAGGCGATATTCATACCTTGATTACAGAAGACGAGGAAGTAGTAACCCTTTTTATATTAGGGGGCTCTCTTCAGTATTTTGATGAGGACTATCAAATTATTGGGCAAGACGACATTTATACCGTCCTAAAAAAATATAGAGATTTTGCGGATTACTTGGAATCCAGATTAGAGATGATCTTATTTATTAACTATCAGGTATATAAGCCTTGTTGGGCTAACGGAGAACGTTAGTTGAATAATGTAACCGCGGCAGCTGGGCATGGATTGGCTGCTTTTTTGTTACGCTACGGGCAGAATAACGCGATGGGACCGCAGTCGAAATAAAGGACAGAATTGCTCGATTAACGATACCCATGGCCATCATGCGGGAGACCTTGCATTTCGTCGTTGTCGGCCTCTAATTATTCTATTGCGTGGTCAGGATCTGTGGACCTTCAGCTGTAATGGCGATCGTATGCTCATATTGAGCGGCGAGCTTGCGGTCCAGCGTCCGCGCGGTCCAGCCGTCCGCATCGATTGTCATGTAGTAGGTGCCTTCGGTGATCATGGGCTCGATCGTGAACACCATGCCTTCCTTGATGCGGAGGCCTTTGCCGGGCTTGCCGACATGCATATAGTTCGGCGCCTCATGCAGGTCCCGGCCGATGCCATGCGCGAGAAGGTCGCGCACGACGCCGTAGCCGTTCGATTCGGCATGCCGCTGGATCGCGCTCGTCACGTCGCCGAGCCGATTGCCGGGCTGAGCCTGCGCGATGCCGAGGTCAAGGCATTCCTTCGTGATGCGCATCAGCTTCTCGGCCGTCGGCGAGATCTTCCCGACCGCATAGCTCCAGGCCGAATCGCCGAGCCAGCCGTCGAGCTCCGCGACCGTGTCGATCGTCACGATATCGCCTTCCTCAAGTGGCTTATCGCTAGGGAAGCCATGCGCGATCACATCGTTGACGGAGGCGCAGGTCGCATATTGATAGCCCTTGTAGCCCTTCGTGTAGGGCTTGGCGCCGTGCTTCAAGATAATGTCCTCGAAGATGCGCTCAATCTCGTTCGTCGTGATGCCCGGTTGGATGAGCGGGGCGATCGTGTGATGGCATTCGGCCACCACTTGGCATGCCTTGAGGATGGCCTCGATTTCATGCTTGCTTTTTAAGATGACCATGTTCGTATCAGGACTCCTTCGTAATGGCTTGCATCGCCAGCTGGGCGATTCGATCGACGTCCAGCTCGGAAGTGCCCGCATAGTAGTGCAGCCCGCAGCAGCCGACCAGCACGGCAAGCATATGGTCGACGCTGTCGTCTTCGCGTTGGGCGATCGATTGGAGCGGAACGTACAGCCGTTCCATGAATCGTCTCTTGGCGGCGTGCCGATCCTTCTCAGGCAAGCCTGCATAATGCTCCGCCGCCATCTTGTAGACGAGATATGCACGGGCGTCCGACTGCCACAGCCGGAGCAGCGCCTTGCAATACGTAAACAGCTGCCTGTCATCCGGGCTGCCTCCGCGGATGTTCGCCCATTCTGACAGGGCTTGCTCACATCGCTCGAAGCCGCTGCCCAGCACATCTTCTATCAATAAATGTCGATTGGGGTAATAATGGTACACCGTGCCGTAACCGAGCTCGGCCTCGCGGGCGACGTCGCGAATATCAAAGCCGCCGCCAGTGCGGAAGTAGGCGCGCGCGGCGGCGTCCAGTATCTGTTCTCTGCGCTGCATGCGGATGAGTTCATTTTGTTCTTTGGTCCGGGGGCACATAGGCGCGTGAACCTCCTTGTATAGACCTGCAAATTTGTCGATTTAAAGATTGTAACGCATGGGGCGGGGATATGCAAATTATCTGTTGGTGCAAGAAAATATAGTTCTTTAATTGAAAATAAAGTTCTTTAGTGAACTGAACACAGACAGACCTCCAGGCAGGTAGTTGCGGAGGCGGTGGTGTTCTGGGAGTGGCGATCCGTGTTGATTTAGAATCACCGCGGTTTTTTTATCGCAAGAAAAAGGAGATACATGGTAAAGTGGATGAGGAGGGGCGCGCGGCGGTAGCAGCATTAAGCTCCCTCGGGAGTTTAGGCTAGTTATATTGAATAACCATCAACAAGGGGCTGCCGCAATTTCTTGAATGCACTGGCAAGGCTTGATGAACTAGTTTAAACAGATAGGATGTTTGACATGAATCTTACAAAGGGACAGACCTTATTGGGGGTTGCGATTAGCTTATTAGCCCCTTACCTTGTTTTCCTGCTTATCGTTAATATTATTTTGAAGACGTCAGAGGATTTTCAGTATCAAGACAATTACTTCGTAGTTTTCCATCTCACGTGGCCTGTTTATCTAGTTGGAGTTATTTTCACATTTTTACTGTACGCGCTTTGTGTCATAGCAATAAGAAAAATACGGAGAAAGTAGGATGGTTTTATAACTACATAGCCTATATTTAAGGGGAATCAGTTTATTAGATTCATTTGACGGGGGTCAATATGAAAAAATTGTACTTATAGGTTCTGGAGGTTCAGGCAAATCAACTTTGGCTCGAAAACTGGGCGGGATTTTATCAATAGAAGTTCATCATTTGGATTTTATTTTTTGGAAACCAGGTTGGATTAGCACGCCCAAAAACGAGCAAAGAGATGTTCAAGAGGAGCTCGTTAGTCATGATAGTTGGATTATCGACGGCAATTATGGAGGCACGATTGACATTAGGCTGCAAGCGGCAGACACAATCATATTTATTGATCTATCGAGATGGGTCTGCATGATCCGCGTGCTGAAGAGAAGATTCCAGTACCGTAACAAGAAGAGAACGGACTTGGCTGAAGGTTGCGAAGAAAGGGTCCGTCTGGAATTTCTGAAATGGGTCTGGGAATACCCAGAAAAACAAAAGCCAAAGATCTCAGAAAAACTTAGATCGTTAACAAATGAAAAGAAAATAATCATTTTAAAGACTCCGAAAGACGTTCGAGAATTTGTAGCAAATGTGGAATTATTGCACCAACGGCGAACAAGAGCTCAATAAATTACATAGAGGACTACGGCGTAATATGCGCAGCCGGCCAGCACGACCGGCTGCATTTTTGCTGTTAATGAGAGATTTCGTTAATTATAACCGTTTTATTGGAACACATATTTCGCAAAAGTCATTGTTGTTTCCAGAGTATTTTTCTAGGATCGGCTTGGCGTCAGGGTGAAATCCCATGTTGTGTATAGCTGGAAAAATTTCAGCCCATGCTCTTTGAACATCCTCTGCTGTATGTTTAATTTTGAAAATAACATACTCTCCGCCAAAGAGCTCACTTTCTTTGACTAAATCATCAATTTTTTGATCATCTTTTGCAATGACAATACATGCATCATATCTACATTTCTCAGGAAGTGTTGTTTGTGGGTTGTCGTGTGGAATTCCGAATAATATAGCCGATTCAGTAAGTAATTTTTTCTCCATCGCCCACCTTTTTAATTCTTGCATTACTTGAACATTGGCAGGACCATAGGGTCCAATTTGTCGTACATACGCAATGCGATAATTCGGGAGAGTTTCAACTCTAATATCCATAGTTTGATTTTCCTTTCTTATCAGTTATTTTCTACAATTTGGATGCTATCATGACATAAAAAATTATTCATTACTTTTTTTAAAAATGAAAAATTTTCAATTGAACTAACGTAAACGAAAGTTTAATTAACCGCCTTTTACAAATGGCGATTTTTTTGTTAAGAGAGCCTGTTTTATTCCTGACAGTATCCTTCATTAACAGGTCAAATTTACAATTTATGAGGAAAAAATTAATTTATTTTGTTTGATTCCAGCTACAATTTTTGTTATCTTTGAACCTACATGATTTTTTGGGAATACATTTATAATAAGAAGAAAAGCTTAAAATTTATTTACGATTTAGGAGATTAATATGACTACAAAGCTAGATAAAGCAATGGAAAAATTTTGGTCGCAGCTTACATATCCATTATCGTACGCGGATGCGCTAAGCACATTATCAAAGCAGCAATTGACTAGCATTCGTACGAATTTGCAAATAAGCAACCTAAGTTCGCTTAATAAGCAGGGGCTCGTTGGGAAGCTGTCAGAGTTGATTCCAGAGAACATTTCGTTAATTACGCGCTGCTTTGACCATAATAGATTGAAGCTCGTTCAGAAAATCGTGAAAAACGATGGCATTTGGGACAAGCCGCTGCTTGAACTCCAGCAATATGAATATTTTCGCGAGCGAGGAATTCTATTTCCTGGTACGGTAGACGGCAAACAGGTAGTTATGATGCCTTCCGAGCTGCTGGCGTATTTTAAAGAAGTGGAAGCGCAAGAGGAACATCCTAACATTAAAAGAAATACGGAATGGATTCGGCAGACGCAAGGCTTGATTTACTATTACGGAGTCTTGTCGGTAGATGAGCTAAAATCATTCATCATTATGGATGAGGATCATCCGCTTGCCCAATACGATATCATGAACATTTTGTTCGAGGCATCGGACTATTATGAGCAGATCGTAATGGACGAAACCACCGATCTTTTAATCTGTGATTTTCGAGTAGCGAATCCGCAAGCAATTATGAAGGAGCGGGCGCTCAGACATGATCTCGATTTTTGTCCATTTACGAAGCAGCAGCTCTTAAAAGCAGGAGAGCCTGACTATGTCGAGCGGAGCAGCCAGTATATGAATTTGGTACGCTACGTTCTCCATCATTATGAGATTGACCGTGAAGAAGCTGATCTTATGGCAGAGGAATGTGTCGACGCCACCAAAAATGGAAATTCATTGGCATCTGTCATCGAATTAACACAGGAATTTATTGAAACTCCGAACTTAGAGACGTTGAGTGTGTTAACGGATCTGCTCGTTGCTTTAATGAATAGTACGAAGCAGTGGGCTATCAAAGGCTATTCACCGGATGAGCTTTCTGCCAAACGAGCGAATGTGAGCATGGTGTTGAACAGGGTGTCTAAACAAGCTGCCCCTGCAGAGGTAATCGACTTTCATACGAAGAAAAAAATCGGACGCAATGATCCGTGTCCATGCGGAAGCGGGAAAAAATTTAAAAAATGCTGCGGCTAATAGCTAAAAGCAGACACTAATCAATCGATCTGGGGGGCGTGCTGCGTGAGGCAAAATCAGCAAGGACTCTATTTAAGAAGCGTTAAGCTGCTTAGGGAGTCAGTACCCTCCTTCGATGCCTATCCCTTTCATCTAAATGCGATACAGAACTTAGATGAGCTTGCTTTCCATCCGAAAGTAACCTACATCGTTGGCGAAAATGGGATGGGAAAGTCTACGCTAATGGAAGCGATCGCGATCGGACTCGGTTTTAATCCAGAAGGCGGGACGATTAATTTTAACTTTTCTACGGAAGCTACGCACTCCGAGCTTCATCAGTATTTGAGGCTTGCACGCAGCGTCAACAAACCGAGGGATGGATTCTTTTTTCGCGCGGAGAGTTATTATAATCTGGCTACTAATATTGATCAAATGGATCGCGAGGGCGGTCGCGGCGGTCGCATTATTGATTCGTATGGCGGAAAGTCACTTCATCAGCAATCGCATGGCGAATCCTTTTTTGCAACATTCCTTCATCGTTTTAGCGGAAACGGGCTTTATATGATGGATGAGCCGGAGGCGGCTCTATCTCCTTTTCGCCAAATGGCGATGCTCTCTCGTATCAATCAGTTGGTGGGGCAGCGCTCGCAGTTTATTATCGCTACGCATTCTCCTATTTTGATGGCGTATCCGGATGCCGTCATTTATAATTTGACTTCGGCTGGCATAGAGCGCACAACATTAGAGGAGACTGATCATTTCCTGCTGATGAAGCAGTTCGTTAATAACCGGGAAAGAATGCTTCATGAGCTATTTCTAGAAGAGGATTAAAATTAAAGGAGCTGTTAGAGATGACATTAGAGATCGAACGCAAGTTTTTGTTGCCGCAATTTCCTAGCGTATTAATAGAAGAAGGGGAGCTTAAGGTACTCTCCGAGCAAAGAATTGAGCAAACCTACTTGGCTATAGATGAGAATCAAGAGCTGCGCGTTCGGCGTCTGGTGGATCTGGCGAGCGGCGAAGTTTCATATACGCATACCTTCAAGCTGGGAAACGGTCTCTCCCGTGAGGAAATCGAATACTCCATATCTGAGGGCATCTACGAGCAGGTCATCAAGGCATTTGGATTTGTGCCACTTACAAAGAATCGTATAACCGCTGAATGGAACGAACGCATTATCGAGATTGATACCTACGATCAAATCGAGCTTTCTGTGCTTGAGGTCGAGTTTGACTCGGAAGAAGCAGCCAATTCGTTTCTGGCTCCGGAATGGTTCGGCAAGGATATTAGCTCTGAGAGACAATACAGCAACAAAAAAGTATGGCGTGAGCTGCAGGGGAAAACGACTCAATAAAGAAGGTTCGAATACTAAATTACGATTATTTTAAAAAAGTTTAAATAAACGCTTGACCTCATAGGCGCATACATGGTATATTCTTATTCCGGCCGAGAGAAACATGCGGACGACAAGCAAAACAAGCGAAACACAAGAGAGAAAAGATTGCTCTTTGAAAACTGAACAACGAGTAATAACTGCCCTTATGATTCTAACGAATTGTAAGAAAAAGCGATATAAAAGTAATGAGCATTTCAAACACATGAAGCTTTCTCTTCGACATCGCGTCGAAGCGAAAACTTCCATTTGGAGAGTTTGATCCTGGCTCAGGACGAACGCTGGCGGCGTGCCTAATACATGC